>JBARWE010000226.1:0-3405 GCA_049646625.1 Xanthobacteraceae bacterium | reverse complement strand
GGCGCACCGCGCCCGCCAACGCCGAAACCGGCGCGTGCGGGCCGCTGACCGCGCCCTGCGCCTCGCGCAGGTCGGCGGCAATCTTCTCGCCCTGCATCATGGTGGTGCGGCGCTCGGCCAGCGCGGTCTCCTCGCCCGGCTCGGGCCTGAGCTTGCGCAGTTCGGCGGCGGCATGGCGCAGATAGTCGGCATCGCGCGCCGCCTTCTCCATGGTGTCGCGATGGGCGTCCAGCGTCGCCCGCGCCTCACGCCGCGCCGCCCACAAGGCGTCCAGCGCGGCCGCCTCGCGCTCAAGCCCGGCGAAGGCGTCGAGCAGCCGGCGATGGGTCGCGGCATCGACCAGCGCCCGCTCGTCATGCTGGCCGTGAATCTCCACCAGCGCCGCGCCGACCGCCCTCAAGGTCTGCACGCTGACCGCCTGGTCGTTGATGAAGGCGCGCGAGCGGCCATCGGCGAACTGCACCCGGCGCAGGATCATGTCGCCCGAGACATCGAGACCGTTATCGGCAAGCAGCGCGAAGGAGGGATGCGCGCGCGGCACGTCGAACATCGCCGTCACCTGGCCGTGGTCGGCGCCGTGGCGCACCAGGCCGGCATCGCCGCGCCCGCCAAGCGCCAGCGCGAAGGCATCGAGCAGAATGGATTTGCCGGCGCCGGTCTCGCCGGTCAGCACCGCAAGCCCGGAACAGAAGTCGATATCAAGCCGCTCGATCAGGACGATGTCGCGGATCGACAGGCGCGCCAGCATGGAAGCGTGATCCTACCCGAGGCCGATCTTCTTGAACGCGCGGCTGATCCACGACCCCTTGTTCTCAACCGGCTCAAGCCCGCCGGATTTTACAAGAGTATAGGCGTCTTTGTACCAGCGGCTGTCGGGAAAGTTGTGGCCAAGAATGGCGGCGGCGGTCTGCGCCTCGCCGACGATGCCGAGCGCCATATAGGCTTCGGTCAGCCGGTACAGCGCCTCCTCGACGTGCCGGGTGGTCTGGTAGCGCGTCACCACGGTCTTGAAGCGGTTGATGCCGCCGGTGTAGTCGCGCCGGTCCATGTAATAGCGGCCGACCGACATCTCCTTGCCGGCGAGCTGGTCGCGGGCGCCCTCCAGCTTGCGCTTGGCGGTGGTGGCGTATTCCGAGGCCGGATATTTCCGGATCACCTCTTCAAGCGCCGAGATCGCCCGGTCGGTGCGGGCCTGATCGCGCGAGATGTCGGGGATCTGGTCGTAATAGGAGGAGGCAATCAGGTACTGCGCATAGGCGGCGTCGGGGCTGCCGGGATGCAGCGTGACGTAGCGGCTGGCCGCGCCGATGCAACTGTCGTAGTCGCCGTTCTGATAGAAGGCATAGGCCGACATCAACAGCGCCTTGCGCGCCCACTCGGAATAGGGGTGCTGGCGGTCGACTTCCTCGAACTTCTTCGAGGCCTCGCGCAGGTCGCTCTTCTCGTTCATGAGATAGAGGCCCTGATTGTAGAGCTTTTCGGCCGGCTCCTCGACGAAGGCGTCGTCCTTCTTGCCGAAGGTGAACTTGTCGAGGAGTTCGCTGGTGCTGCCGCAGCCGGCGAGCGGCAGCGCCACCACGGCCAGCGCCGCGGCAAGGCGCAAGCCCCGGCCGCACCGTTGCACGAACGCTCCCGGGAGCTGGATCTGGCTGCCTGTCATTCGCTGTCCCGTCACTGGTTCGCACGCACTGCCGCACAGCCAGGCACCGCTTCGCCTCGCATCAAGGCGCCGGCCCTCGTCAAGTCCTGCCGGCGGCAGTCGCGCGTGCCGGCTGTGTAGCGGAAAAAAGCATTGGGACCAACCGCGTATGCAGACAATCCGCCCGGATTAAGGCGCCCCAACGGGAGAGCGACGGGCAGGCTTCACAGGAGGAGCAGGAGCGGGAGAGGCCAAACAATAACGGGCGGCGCTGGCCGGTCAGGATACGTCCGGGCCGAAGGCCGGGGCGATCATGCCGCCGACCATGCCGCCGACATCGAGGCCGGCGCGGGCGCGGCGCCGCGCGGGTGTCTGAGCCGGCGTCTCGACCACCCGCCAGGCGGTCCGGTCGGCCATCAGCGCGGACAGCACCGCGTGGTTGAGCTTGTGGCCGCCACGGATCGACCGGTACAGGCCAAGCAGCGGCAGCCCGGCCAGCGCCAGGTCGCCGACCACGTCGAGCACCTTGTGGCGCACGCATTCGTCAGCGTAGCGCAGACCCTCGGCATTGAGCACGCGGGCCTCGTCGACCACCACCGAGTTGTCCAGCGAGGCGCCGAGCGCATAGCCGGCGTTCCACAGGTTGGCGACATCGCACATGCGGCCGAAGGTGCGGGCGCGGCAGATATCGCGGCGGAACGTCTCCGGCGTGAGGTCGAGAATATAGCTCTGGCGGCCGATCACCGCGTTGGCGAAGTCGATCTCGACCTCGGCGCGGAAACCATCGGCATGCGGGCGCAATTCGCCGAACGATTCGCCGGCCTTGACGTGAACCGGCTTCAGCACCTCGATGAAGCGGCGCGGCGCCGCCTGCGGCACGATGCCGGCGCGATCGATAGCGGCGACGAAGGGCGCCGCCGAACCATCCATAATCGGCACTTCGGGGCCGTCGACCTCGATCACCGCGTTGTCGACGCCAAGCCCGCGCAGCGCGGCGAGGATATGCTCGGCGGTGGAGACCAGCGGCCCGTCGGCATCGCCCAGCACAGTGGCGAAGGCGGTGGCGGTGACGGCTTCACAGGTCGCACGCAGCACGCGATCCTCGCCATCGAGGCCGCTGCGAAGCACGACAAAACCGGTATCGACAGCGCCGGGGCGCAGGGTCAGATTGGCCGTCTTGCCGGAGTGGACACCGATGCCCGTGACGGTCACGTCGGTCCGCAGCGTCGTTTGCCGGCTGAATTTCATACGATATCTACCTGCTGACCACCATCCGAGGAGCCGGCTCGCGCCGGGGAGGCGCCGTCCGGCCCGGATGTCCCCTTGAGTCGGCGGCCACCATAAAGGTTGCCCGGAGGGGCGCCAACTCACGCTTTTTTACGGAATGTTACCCCAAACCCGCCGTATTGGTGCCACCCGTTAACCATGATCGACCCCGCTCGGCAAGGCCGCGCGCCCGGCCCAAAACTCGACCCAACCGTGAAAATCTTGTTTCGCCAGCTATTTAGTAAAATTTTCGAGGTTTGAACGGGCGCCCATAAAAAATCCCGGCCGCAGGGGCCGGGATTTGCCGTCAGCGTAAAACGTTAACGCCCGATCAATTCGCCTGCCGGCGCAGGAACGCCGGAATATCGAGATGATCGTCACCCTGTGGCGCGGGCGCCACGGGGGTGGCACGGCCATGCTGGTCCAGGCCCTGCGGCGACGGCCGCCGGGCATATTCCGAGACCGGCTCGTGCGCCTCCATCTGCTCGGCAACACTGCGC
>JBARWE010000225.1:0-2454 GCA_049646625.1 Xanthobacteraceae bacterium | reverse complement strand
GCCTCGGCGCGCTCCTCGGCGATCGACTTGACCGGCGGCGGCAGGCCGGCGCCGCCCATCGTCTCGAAATAGGCGGCGTAGATCATGCCGATGGTTTCCTCGGCCGCCTCCGCCTCATCCATGCGCTCGCACAGCGCGCGGTAGCGCGCGATGAAGGTGCGGGCCTCGTCCGACAGACCGTCGGCGCCGTTGAGCTTCACCATCATTTGCCAGGTGGCAAAGTCGGCGCGCGCCTTGGTGTCGGCGCGCCGCGCGATCAGCTTGTCGGTGGCCTTGATCACTTGCCGCAGTCCTCGCACTCACGGACAGCAAGGTTACAAGGTTTGCCCGCGCGGAGAAAGCCATCCGGCGGCCGGCGCGGCCCAATCTTACGCAACGCCGCGCGGCTAGCGTTCCGGCAGCGGAATGAACTCGGTCTCGCCGGGAACCGTGTCGAAGCGGCCGGCCGTCCAGTCGGCCTTGGCCTGCTCGATGCGCTCCATGCGCGAGGAGACGAAGTTCCACCAGATATGGCGCGGACCGTCGAGCGGCTCGCCGCCGAGCATCAGGAAGCGCGCCGGCGCGTTGCGGGCGCGGATGGTGATGCGATCGCCGGGCTTGAACACCAGCAGTTGCCCGGGGCCGAACGGATCGCCGGCGATATCGATCTCACCCTCGACGGTATAGATCGCGCGCTCGTCGTGGTCGGGATCGAGCGGCACGCTGGCACCGGCCTCAAGCGCGACGTCGGCATAGAACATCGGGCTTGAGGTGCGCACCGGCGAGGTGGCGCCGAGCACGCGGCCGGCGATGACGCGCACCGTCTTGCCCTCGCCGGTCAAGACCGGCATCTCGTCGGCGCCGTAGTGCTCGAAGGTCGGCGCGGTTTCCTCGTCCTTCGCGGTCAGCGCCACCCAGCTTTGAATGCCGAACAGCTTGGCGCCGCCGGTGCGCTGCTCGGGCGCGGTACGCTCGGAATGGGCGATGCCGCGCCCGGCCGTCATCCAGTTGAGTTCGCCCGGCCGGATCGGCAGCACGGTGCCGAGCGTGTCGCGGTGCATGATCTCGCCCTGGAACAGGTAGGTGACGGTCGACAGCCCGATATGCGGGTGCGGCCGCACGTCGAGGCCGTTGCCGAGCAGAAACTCCGCCGGCCCCATCTGGTCGAAGAACACGAACGGGCCGACCATGCGCCGCTCCGCCGACGGCAGCGCCCGGCGCACCGAAAAGCCGCCGATGTCGCGCGAGCGCGGCACCACGACCGTCTCGATCGCGGCACACGAGCGGGCGTCGCCGGGAACGGGGTCATCAGTGGGAAGCCAACTCATCGCGGCCCTCCTGTCAGTTGAACGCCACCCGGAGCTTTTTGCCTCTCACGCAGCGACAGCCGCCACGCTGCGCAGCGCCCGCGCCACCTCGGTGACGCGCTTGCCCTGGAAACGCGCCACCGCGAGATCGTCGTCGGTCGGCGGCGTCGCCTGGTTGAACGATACCGACGAGGCGCCGTAGGGCGTGCCGGCCTTGAACAGCGAGGCATCGGCATAGCCGGTCGGCACAATGATCAGGCCGAGATGCGCCATCGGGTTGTACAACGACAGCAGCGTCGATTCGTTGCCGCCATGCAGCGTCGAGGTCGAGCCAAACACGCTGCCCGCCTTGCCGTTGAGCTTGCCCTGCGCCCACAACCCGCCGAGGCTGTCGATATACGCCTTCAGTTCGGACGTCACCGAGCCGAACCGGGTCGGGGTGCCGAACACGATGGCATCCGCCCACAGCGCGTCATCCGGGGTCGGGGCCTCATAGCGGGCATTGAGCGCGGCGGCCTGCTCGGCCCAGCCCGGCGCCTGCGCCATCACCTCGGGGCCGACCACCTCGCGGGCGCGGCGCAGCCGCACCTCGGCGCCGGCCTGGCGGGCGCCTTCGGCAATGGCCTTGGCCAGCGCCTCGGTCACGCCGGAACGGGAATAGAATGCAATCAGAACCTTGGGCTGGGACATCTCGGACGGCCTTTCCTTTGAGAAACGGACAGCGCGGGGCATGGGCCGGCGCGATCGAACCGCCTCGGCCACACGCTGCGACGCCCCTGATATGAGGTCTTGGCATCATTCTGAAAAGCGGGATAATATAGATCAAATCAATCGAGATTATAGAACGATGCTGCCGCATGCCCCGACCCTCGACCAGCTCGCCGTATTTCTCGCCATCGTCGAGGAAGGCAGCTTCGCCGCCGCCGCGCGCAAGCTCGGGCGGGCAACGTCGGTGGTCAGCTACGCCATCGCCAATCTGGAAGCCCAGCTCGGCCTCGCGCTGTTCGACCGCACCGGCACCCGCACGCCGCGGCTGAGCGAGGCCGGCCGCGCCGTCCTGAACGACGCACGCACCGTCGGGCTGGCCGTCGATGGCCTGATCGCCAAGGCGCGCGGCCTGCAGGCCGGGCTGGAAGCGGAGGTGGCGCTGGTGGTCGATGTCATGGTG
>JBARWE010000224.1:0-13996 GCA_049646625.1 Xanthobacteraceae bacterium | reverse complement strand
GTGTAGTCGGGCGGCTGGCCAATGCGCGAGGGGGCGCGGCGCGGTGCGGCAGCATCGTCGACCGCGGCCGGCCCGGCCGCAGTCGTCGCGGCACTAGCCGCCCCGGTTACAGCACCAGTCACGATATCGTCGAGCGCCGGCTCGGCCGTATCGGTCGCCGTATCATCCGCCCGATTGTCCACCTCGTTCCCACGGTCGGAAGGGGCCGCAGCAGGCTGAACGGATGGCTGAACAACAGCCGGCGGCGCGATGGCCGGCGGCACGTCCCGCACCCCGCGCCAGGCGTCCACCCCTTCGGCCGCTGCCACGCCAGGACAAAGGGCTGCGACGGAAGCTGCGCAGGCAAGCGCCACCAACGCGCCGCGCGCCGCGCGCCAGCGGCGGTTGCGGGGGCCGTCATCAGGGGCTGCGACCACGCCTGACAGCGCAAACTCTCCGGGCCATAGGTCGGCGCCGCCCCGACGGAAATGATGAAATATCAATGGGCTGCCAGCGGCGAGCGACAGCGTGCCGCGCCCTTTGCGAGCCACGGCATGGTTAAGAAACCTAAAACAGGGATGGTTAACGCCGCGTTGCGGGCGCGGCGGCGGCGCATCGCGCGGCCCCGGCCGACGTGCTACATACGGCGCCGGACTCGATACGGCGCCGGACTCGCCACCGCACCGTGGCCCGTCCCTGCCTGCCCTTACACGCCCGTTGGACCCGCCCATGACGTCATCGCAACCGCGGCCCGCCGCTCCCGCGCCCGCCTCCCCCGCCGCCGACATCGCGTCGGCGTTGCACACCTTCGAGGCTCAGGCGAGCGGCATCGCGGCGCTGGCGAGCGCGCTGCATGACGACCTCGCCGCCGCCTTCGTCGCCGCGGTCAAACTGATGCGCGAGGCCAAAGGGCGGGTGATCGTCACCGGCGTCGGCAAGTCGGGCCACATCGCCCGCAAGGTCGCCTCGACGCTGGCTTCGACCGGCACGCCGGCATTCTTCGTCCACGCGGTGGAGGCCAGCCACGGCGACCTCGGCATGATCACCGCCGACGATGTCATCGTCGCGCTGTCGTGGTCCGGCGAGAGCGTCGAACTGAAGGACCTCATCACCTATTCGCGCCGCTTCCGCATCGGCCTGATCGCCATCAGCGCCAATGGCGATTCGACGCTGGCGCGCGCCGCCGACATCGCGCTGACGCTGCCGAAAGCACGCGAAGCCTGCCCGCACAACCTGGCGCCCACCACGTCGTCCTTGATGCAGCTCGCGCTCGGCGACGCGCTGGCGGTGGCGCTGCTGGAAGGGCGCGGCTTCACCTCGGTCGATTTCGGCGTGTTTCATCCCGGCGGCAAGCTCGGCGCCAATCTGAAATTCGTCCGCGACCTGATGCACACCGGCGCGGCGATCCCGCTCAAGCCGCTCGGCACGCCGATGTCGGAGGCGCTGGTGGAGATGTCGTCGAAAAGTTTCGGCTGCGTCGGCATCGTCGACAAGGCGGGCCTGCTGGTCGGCATCGTCACCGATGGCGACCTGCGCCGCCACATGCGACCCGACCTGATGACGGTGCGGGTCGACGACATCATGACGAAAAACCCCAAGACGATCGGCGCCGACGTGCTGGCGGGCCGCGTGCTCGACATCCTCAACTCGTCGAAGATCACCGCCCTGATCGTCACCGAAGCGGCCAGGCCGATCGGCATCGTGCATTTGCACGACGTGCTGCGCACCGGCGTCGTCTAATCCACGGATTCGCGTAGCGCCTCGTCCACCAAAAGCCGCGACAACCAGGCGCGAACCTCGTCGGGCGAGGCGAAATAACCGGCGACGCCCTTGGCGGCGCGGCCGACCGAGAACGCAAGCCCGTCGAAGTCCGCCATGATGGCGAACACCGATTCGTCGGTCACGTCGTCGCCGATAAACACCGGACGACGTCCCGCGAACGGCGCATGCGCCATCAGTTCGCGCGTGCCGGTGGCCTTGGTCAGCCCCGCCGGCTTGATCTCGCACACCGCCTTGCCGGGCAATACCTCAACCGGCGCGCTGGGCAGATCGGCGCGGATCGCCGCCACCGCATTGTAAATCGCCTGCTCGGCGTGCGGCGCCAGCCGGAAATGCAGCGCCAGCGAATAGCCCTTGTCCTCGACGATGATATCAGAATCGAGCGCGGCGATCGCGGCAAAGCGGCGCTTCAGGTCGGCGTCCATCGGCGGCGCGGCGACCGCCACCGCCTCCTCGCCGATCGCAAGCCGCATCTCCGCGCCGTGGCCGCCGACGGCGGGAAAGCGTGCCTCGCCGAACAGCCAGTCGATATCGGCGAGCGAGCGGCCGGACACCAGCGCCAGCGCCCCCGACATCCGCGCCATCAGCTTCTCCAGCGTCTCGGGCAGGCCGGGCGGCACCACGACCTCGCGCGGGGTGGCCGCGAGATCGAGCAGCGTGCCGTCGATGTCGAGCAGCAGCGCGCAGTTGGCGTCACGGGGAATGACGGCGCCGGGTGGGCAAAGGAGGGATTGTGGACTGGTGTCGGACATGGCCTCTTTCGGTTGTCAGTGTGGATCGGGGCGCTCGACCCGCGCCAGCGGCGGGGCGACGTCCTCAAGCGGCCGGCGCTCCGCCGCGATGCCATAGCGCCAGGCGACGCCGGCGGCCGCGATCATCAAAACGGCGCCGAGAGCATAGCCTGCAAACACACTACCGCGCGAGCCGGTCTCGATCAGCACGCCGAACAATGCCGGTCCGATAACGCCGCCGATGCCGGTGCCGACGGCGTAGAACACCGCGATCGCGAGCGCCCGCATCTCCAGCGGAAAGGTTTCGCTCACGGTGAGATAGGCGGCGCTTGCCGCGGGCGATGCAAAAAAGAAGATCACCATCCAGCAGATGGTCTGCGTCCGCGCATCGAGCATGCCCGCGGCGAACAGATAGCCGGACAGCGCCAGCAACACACCGGACACGCTATAGGTCAGCGCGATCATGACACGGCGGCCGGCGGTATCGAACAGCCGGCCGAGCAGCAAAGGCCCGAGAAAGTTGCCGGCGGCAAACGGCAGGATATACCAGCCGACACGGTCGGCCGGGATGCCGTAGAAGTCACCGAGCACCAGCGCGTAGGTGAAGAAGATCGCATTGTAGAAGAACGCCTGCGCGGCCATCAGCGCAAACCCGACCAGCGAGCGGCGCCGGTAGCGGACGAACAGCACCGCGGCCACCTCGCGCAACGGCGTGTGGTGGCGCATCCGCAAGGCGATCGGCGCGCGCGCCACATCGTCAGTTGCGTGCGGCCGAGAGACCTGCTCGATCGCGGCGGCGATGCGCGCGGCTTCCTCGGGGCGGCCATGGGTGATGAGCCAGCGCGGACTTTCCGGAATCCAGAAGCGCATGACGAACACCACGAGGCCGAGCACGGCGCCGGTGAAGAAAGCAAGGCGCCAGCCGATATCGGGGGCAAACAGCGCGGGATCGAGCAGCACGATGGCGGCGACCGCGCCGAGCGCGGCACCGAGCCAGAAGCTGCCGTTGATGACGAGATCGGTGAAGCCGCGATAGCGCGCCGGAATCAGTTCCTGAATGGTGGAGTTGATCGCGGTATACTCGCCGCCGATGCCGGCACCGGTGAGAAAGCGGAACAGCGTGTAGCTCGCCAGATTCCACGACAGCGCCGTCGCCGCGGTGGCGGCGAGATACAGCGCGAGCGTCACGAAGAACAGCTTTTTGCGGCCGATGCGGTCGGTGAGCCAGCCGAAGCCGAGCGCGCCGATTACCGCGCCGGCGAGGTAGGCGCTGTTGGCGATGCCGACATCGATATTGCTGAAGCGAAGCGTCGGGCTTTCCTTGAGCGCGCCGGCCAGCGCCCCGGCCAGCGTCACTTCGAGGCCGTCGAGAATCCAGGTGATGCCGAGCGCGGTGACGACGCGGGTGTGAAACCAGCCCCACGCCAGCCGGTCGAGACGCGAAGGGATGTCAGTGGCGATTTCCGCCAGCGGCGCACGCGGCGGCCGCTTGCGAAGAAGGCGGATTGGACGAGGGAAGGCGATCGTTGATAACCCTGCAACTCGGCATGAGCGAGACGCGCGGCCGCATGGCTTGCACGACCGCATAAACATTAACGTCCGAACCCGGAACCAGTTCCCCTCCACACGGGTGGAACGATGACGCAAGCTGCGCGGTTGTTGGCGGGGCGACTACCGACAGGCGCCGCCATGACAGGCCAAATGACACGCCAAATGACACGCCACAGCCCAGCCACGTCGCAACCGCTCCACCGCCGCGCCGCAAAGGCGGCGACGACACGGCCCCGCAAGGCCACGCGAAAGTCTTCGGCCAAGCGCCCCGCCAAGTCGTCGAAAAAAACCGCCCGCTCGACGACCACGCGCTGGTCGCAGCGCGTCACCGAGACCAGCGACGCGCTCGATCTCAAGCACGGCGTGTTCACGCTCAAGGATCCGAAGCGGATCGCCGCATCGCTCAAGCGCTCGGCCGAACGGAGCAAGCGGCGCAAGACGAGCGCCTTCCGCTCGGCGCTGTCGATGCTGACGTTCTATATCAACCGCGCCGGCCACACCCTGCCGCAAGCGCAGCGGACGCGGCTTGAACGGGCCAAGGACGAGTTGCGCCGGCAGTTCGGGCGCTGACACCCATACACTGCTGGCGCCACAATTTATGCCGCGCGGATGCTGGCCATGAAGCGATCGAGTTCCTCGCGCAGCCGGGTGCTCTCGGTCGAGAGCGTGCGCGCCGAACTCAGCACCTCCTCGGAGGCGGCACCGGTTTCGGTCGCACCACGGTTGACGTGGGTGATCGATTCGGCCACTTCGCGCGTGCCTTCCGAAACGCTCTGCACACTGCGGGCGATCTCCTGGGTCGCCGACGTCTGCTGATGCACGGCGGTGGCGATCGCGGTCGCGATGTTGGAAATCTGGCCGATGGTAGTGCCGATCTCCTTGATCGCCGCAACCGACTCGCCGGTCGCTTCCTGCATCGCGGCAATATGCGCCGAAATATCGTCGGTCGCCCGCGCGGTCTGGCTCGCCAGCGACTTCACCTCGGAAGCAACCACGGCGAAGCCGCGGCCCGCCTCGCCGGCACGCGCCGCCTCGATGGTGGCGTTGAGCGCCAGGAGGTTGGTCTGCTCGGCAATCGCGGTAATGAGCTGTACCACGTCGCCGATCTGCTGCGCGGCGCGCGACAGCTTGGCGATGCGGGCATCGGTCGCCACCGCCTGCTGCACCGCGCCCTCGGCGATGCGGCTCGACTCGTGCGCCTGGCGGCCGATCTCATCCACCGAGACCGACAGCTCCTCGGTTGCCGCCGCCACCGACTGGACGTTGGAGGAGGTCTCCTCCGACGCGCTGGCAACCTGGCTGGACAACCCTTGCGTGGTTTCGGCGGTGCCGGTCAGCGTCGCCGCGGCGGCTTCAAGCTGGCTCGACGAGGCCGAGACGCTGGTAACGATGCTGCCGACCACGGCTTCGAACTCGTCGGCGAAACGGATCAGTTCGGCACGGCGCGCCTGGCTCGCCGCGTGATCCTGCTGCGCCCGCTCCTCGGCCTCGCGGTCGGCCTTGGCGACAGCCTGCATCTTGAACTCCTCGACCGCGCCGGCCATGTCCCCGATCTCGTCCTTGCGGCCAAGTCCGGGCAGCACGACATCGAAATCACCCGCGGCGAGTTTGCGCATGGCGGCGCACATCGCCAGCATCGGCCGCGAGATACCGTTGCCGAGCAGCCATGCCAGCAGGCCGCCGAACGCAAGACCACCGGCCAGCAGCAGGGCGAGATAGATCTTGCCCTGCTCCACCACCGTTCCGGTCTCGCCCTGCAGCCGCTCCTGATCGGTCAGCAGGCCGGCCTTCATGGCGTCGGACACCTGCGTCATGGCATCGCCGGCCAGCGTCAGCTCGGCGGCAAGTTCGCCGATCCTTTTCGTATTGGCGACGAACGTGGCGAAGTCGTCGTTATACTCCTTCACCAGATCGCCGATCTCCTTGAGCTTCTCGTTGAAGCTCTCGTTGTTGGCCTGGATCGAAACGAGCATCGTCTGCAGGAAGCGGATGCGGGCGACCACGCTGCCCGCGGTGGAAGCGTCGGACCTGACGATGAAGGTATTGGCTAGCGCCGACGTGGCGATGAACTGGGCGGTGACATCCTTCACCGTGGTCTGCACATTGGGCAGGCCGGCCAGCGCCGCAGTGTCGGCGAGGTCATCGAACTTGTAGCGCATCGTATTGCCGCGCGAGACGATGCGGTTCTCTGCGATCAAGGCATTGGCGCGCTTGGCCTCGACAATCTCCCCGAACGTCTTGGTGATCGGCACGAACTGCCGCCGCAGCGCCGCCGCGTCCTTGCCGCGATCGCTGGTATCGGTGAGGTCCATGAAGCGGTCGATGGCGGCCTCGACCGCCTTCTGCGCCGCAAGCGCTACCTCGGCATCCGCCTCCTGACCGGTGAGGGTGAAGTAGCGGGCGTACGCCTGGAAGGAGACAAGCTCGCGATCGATGGTGCGGGCGGCATCGGCTTCGACGACGCTGGTGCGATAGGCATCGACGCTGCCGGCGACCCGCTCAAAGCCGTAATAGGCAAGCCCCATGGCCACGACGGCAACGGCCAGAACCGCGGAAAAGCCAAGGATGATCTTGCTGCGAAACCGCAAACCAAGCCACGCATGCGACGCCGAGCCGGCTCGGCTGCGCCCCAACCATTTCATGTTTTCCCCCAAACCTGCCCCAGACGGCGAACCTGCGCCGGAAATCCCCACCGGCACAGCGCGGTAAAATTATCGGGAATTGGATAAGAGGCCGTAAAAATTTGCGCCTTCACTGCCCAAAACACCGTCCCACCCGCCGAATGGCCCCCATGCGTCGGGATGGTGACGCAGGCCGCCGCCGCAATGCCCGCGAGGGTGGCGACCGCCGCCGGTCAAAGATCGCGGTTGCAAAGTTGCTCATGTGCGCATCTAATTAGAACCAGACTAAAATAACGGGAGGCGTCTCGTGACGACGATCAACTTGACGGTCAACGGAAAGGCTGTTTCCGTCGACGTCGAAGACCGGACCTTGCTGGTCCACCTTTTGCGCGATCATCTCAACCTGACCGGCACCCATGTCGGCTGCGATACCTCGCAGTGCGGCGCCTGCGTCGTCCATGTCGATGGCCGCGCGGTCAAATCCTGCACCATGCTGGTCGGCGAAGCCGACGGCACCAGCGTCACCACCATCGAAGGGCTGGCGCAGGGCGATCAGCTCCACCCGATGCAGGCGGCGTTCCGCGACAATCACGGGCTGCAATGCGGCTTCTGCACGCCGGGCATGATCATGTCGGCGATCGACATCGTGAATCGCCACGGCGGCAAGCTCGACGAGGCCACCGTGCGGCACGAGCTGGAAGGCAACATCTGCCGCTGCACCGGCTACCATAACATCGTCAAGTCGGTGCTGGACGCCGCCGGGCGGATGACCGCCGCGCAGGCGGCCGAATAGCCGCTCCCCTGCCGGCCGACGCCGGCGGATTTGCGAAACGGGTACGACAAGCGGCCTGCTCCGCGCCATCGGCGCGCAAGGTCGCGGTGCGAAAGGGAGATGATCGATGGGACTGGAAGGCATCGGTGCGCGGGTAAAGCGCAAGGAGGACAGGCGCTTCATCACCGGCAAGGGGCGCTACGTCGACGACGTCAAGGTTTACGGCGCGACGCACGCGCATTTCGTGCGCAGCCCGCACGCCCATGCTCGCGTCAAGGGGATCGATATCGCCGCTGCCGGGAAGATGCCCGGCGTGGTCGCGGTGCTGACCGGCCGTGAGATCGTCGACGACAAGGTCGGCAACCTGATCTGCGGCTGGATGATCCATTCCAAGGACGGCACGCCGATGAAGATGGGCGCCTATCCGGCGATGGCGCCGGAAGTGGTGCGCCATGTCGGCCAGGCGGTCGCGGTGGTGATCGCCGAGACCAAGAACCAGGCGCGCGACGCCGCCGAAGCCGTGGTGGTGGACTACGAAGAGCTGCCGGCGGTGGTCAACGTCAAGGCGGCGATCGCCCCCGGCGCGCCGCAGCTTCATCCCGAAGCGCCCGGCAACGTGGTCTACGACTGGTCGCTCGGCGACGAGGCCGCCGTCAACGACGCCTTCAGCCGTGCCGCCAACATCGTCAAGTTCGACCTCGTCAACAACCGCCTCGCGCCCAACGCCATGGAGCCGCGCGCGGCGCTGGCCCAGTACGACGCGGCCGAGGAGCACTTCACGCTCTACACCACCTCGCAGAACCCGCACGTCGCTCGCCTCGTGCTGTCGGCGTTCTACAATATCGCGCCCGAGCACAAACTGCGGGTGATCGCGCCCGATGTCGGCGGCGGCTTTGGCTCGAAAATCTTCATCTACCCCGAGGAGATGGTGGCGCTGTGGGCGTCGAAGCGCGTCGGCCGCCCGGTGCGCTGGACCGCCGACCGCACCGAGGCGTTCCTGACCGACGCCAACGGCCGCGACCACGTTTCGACCGCCGAGATGGCGTTCGACAAGGACAACAAGATCCTCGGCCTGCGGGTCAAGACCTACGCCAATTTCGGCGCCTATATGTCGCTGTTCTCGTCGTCGGTGCCGACCTATCTGTACGCGACGCTGCTGTCGGGCCAGTATGACATCCCGGCGATCTATGCCGAGGTGGTCGGCGTCTACACCAACACCTCGCCGGTCGACGCCTATCGCGGCGCCGGGCGGCCCGAGGCCAGCTATCTGGTGGAACGCACCATGGAGACGGCGGCGCGGCAACTCAAGGTCGATCCGGGCGAATTGCGGCGCAAGAACTTCATCACGCAGTTTCCGCACCAGACGCCGGTCATCATGGCCTATGACACCGGCGATTTCGGCGCCTCGCTCGACGCCGCGCTGAAGGCGATCGACTATGCCGGCTTCCCGGCCCGCAAGGAGAAGGCGAAGAAGGAAGGCAAGCTGCGCGGCATCGGCTTCTCCTGCTACATCGAAGCCTGCGGCATCGCGCCGTCGAAGGCGGTCGGCAGCCTAGGCGCCGGCGTCGGCTTGTGGGAATCCGCCGAAATCCGCGTCAACCCGGTCGGCACCATCGAGGTGTTGACCGGCTCGCACAGCCACGGTCAGGGCCACGAGACGACGTTCTGCCAGTTGATCGCCGACCGGCTCGGCGTGCCGATCGAGCAGGTCTCGATCGTGCACGGCGACACCGACAAGGTGCAGTTCGGCATGGGCACCTACGGCTCGCGCTCGCTCGCGGTTGGCGGCTCGGCCATCGTCAAGGCAATGGAGAAGGTCGAGGCCAAGGCCAAAAAGATCGTGGCGCACCAATTGGAGGCCTCGGAGGACGACATCGTCATCGAGAACGGCGAGTTCAAGGTTGCCGGCACCGACAAGACGATGGCCTTCGCCAACGTGGCGCTGGCCGCCTATACCGCCCACAACCTGCCCGACGGCATGGAGCCGGGGCTGAAGGAAAGCGCCTTCTACGACCCCTCCAACTTCACCTTCCCGGCCGGCACCTATATCTGCGAGGTCGAGGTCGACCCCGGCACCGGCAAGACGTCGTTCGTCAACTTCGTCGCCGCCGACGATTTCGGCCGCCTCGTCAACCCGATGATCGTCGAGGGCCAGGTGCATGGCGGGCTGACGCAAGGCATCGGGCAGGCGCTCCTGGAACACGCCGTCTACGACGACAGCGGACAGCTTTTGACCGCCTCGTTCATGGACTACGCCATGCCGCGCGCCGACGACGTGCCGTCCTACGACCTGCACCACACCACGACGCTGTGTCCGGGCAATCCGCTCGGCGTCAAAGGCTGCGGCGAGGCCGGCGCGATCGGCGGCTCCGCCGCCGTCATCAACGCCATCACCGACGCCATCGGCAACAACAAGCTCGACATGCCGGCGACGCCCGACCGGGTGTGGCACGCCATTCACGCTGCCTGAAGGAGGAGCGCATGTACCAGACCCATTACCACCGCGCCTCCTCAATCGACGATGCGGCGGCGGCATTTGCTAAAGGCAGCGACGCGAAATTTCTCGCCGGCGGCCAGACCCTGCTGCCGGTGATGAAGCAGCGCCTCGCCGCGCCCTCCGACGTCATCGACCTTGCCAAAATCCCGGCGCTGGTCGGCATCGAGGTGACGGCCGACCGCGTCGTCATCAAGGCGGCGACGACGCATTATGACGTCGCCACCAACGCCCAGGTGCAAAAGGCCATTCCTGCGCTGGCGGCGCTTGCCGGCATGATCGGCGATCCCGCCGTGCGCTATCGCGGCACCATCGGCGGCTCGCTCGCCAACAACGATCCGGCGGCCGACTACCCGGCCGCGGTGCTGGCGCTCAATGCCACGGTGAAGACCAACAAGCGCGAGATCGCCGCCGACGATTTCTTTCAGGGCCTGTTCGCCACCGCGCTGGAGGACGGCGAGATCATCACGCAGGTCTCGTTTCCCATCCCGGCCAAGGCGGCTTACGAAAAATTCCGCCACCCGGCGTCGCGCTTCGCGCTGACCGGCGTGTTCGTCGCGCAAGGCAAGGCCGGAGACATCCGCGTCGCCGCCACCGGCGCCTCGGCCAGCGGCGTGACGCGCGTGGCCGCGATCGAGCAGGCGCTGAAAAGCAACTGGTCGGCGGCCGCACTCGACGGCGTGACGATTTCGAGCGATGGCCTGATGTCCGACATCCACGGCAGCGCCGACTATCGCGCCAACCTCATCAAGGTGCTGGCGAGCCGTGCGGTGGCCAGCGCCGGCTAACCATCTTCACCGCGAGGGACGGCAGTTGGCGCGCCTCCGGCGCGCCATTGTCATTTCGGGCCGGGGCCAAATAGAGTCTTGCCGGATCGAGCCACGGATCGGACAATTTCGGTCCCGATCACGGCATGGCGCGCCCGCGTGGCCGCGCTCGCAAACACGGACCCTCGTAGTGACCGACGCCCCCTCCCCAGCCCAGCGCTCCCCCGCCCGCATCGGCGGCCCCCTCACCGGCTTCCGCATCATCGAGTTCGCCGGCCTGGGGCCGGGACCGTTCGCCTCGATGATGCTGGCCGATATGGGCGCCGACGTTGTCACGCTGATGCGCGGCGAGGAGCCGCAGGGCTTGCGCGGCAGCGTGCTGATGCGCGGCCGCCGCAAGGTCGTCGCCGACCTGAAAGACGCCGCGATCCGGGCGCAGGTGCTCGACCTGCTGGCAAGCGCCGATGCGCTGATCGAAGGCTTTCGTCCCGGCGTGATGGAGCGGCTCGGTCTCGGCCCCGACGTCGTGCGCGCGCGCAACCCGCGCCTCGTCTATGGCCGCATGACCGGCTGGGGGCAGAGCGGGCCGCTGGCGCATGCCGCAGGGCATGACATCAACTATATCGCGCTGACCGGGGCGCTGGCCGCCATCGGCCCGCGCGAGCGGCCGCTACCGCCACTCAATCTGGTCGGCGATTTCGGCGGCGGCGCGCTTTATCTCGTCGCCGGCATCCTCGCCGGGCTGTTGGAGGCAAGCCGCTCCGGCCAGGGCCAGGTCGTCGATTGCGCGATGTGCGACGGCGCCGCCTCGCTGATGGCGATGTTTTGCGAGCTTGCCGCGAGCGGGCGTTGGAGCGATCGCCGCGAGGCCAACCTGCTCGACGGCGGCGCGCATTTCTACGGCACCTACGAATGCGCCGACGGCGAGTTCATCGCCATCGGCGCGATCGAGCCGCAATTCTATGCCGAGTTGCGGCGCCGCGCCGGCCTCGACGACCTGGCCTTCGAGGCGCAAATGGACGCCGAAGGCTGGCCGACGCTCAAGGCGAAACTGGCGGCCGTGTTCCGCAAAAAGACGCGGGCGGAATGGTGCGCGCTGATGGAGGGCACCGACGTCTGCTTCGCCCCGGTGCTGGCACTGTCGGAGGCACCGCACCATCCGCACATGGCGGCGCGCGGCGCGTTCGTCGATCGTAACGGCGTGACGCAACCGGCGCCGGCACCGCGTTTCTCGCGCACGCCGTCAGCCATCCGCGACGCGGAAATGGCGGACCTCGCCACCGTTACTGCCGCGTGGCACGCTGATGCGCGAACGGTATAGTGGTCCGGCCTGCCGGCCCGCCACCGTTGCCCGCTGAACCTGCTTGCAGGTTCCGCCACATATCGGGAGACTATGTGACCCGCCGCACAGTCCGGCGGCACGCCCTGCCCGATGATGACCGCGACAAGCCGGCAGAGCGTCCCCGCCGGCCCGTTCTGAGCAGATGGAGACCTCACATGACGCGGCAACTTCTCCCCCTCCCCCTCGCGGCTACGCTCGCACTGATGCTGCTGGCCACCGGCTTCGCCCCCGGCGCCACGTCCCCGGCTGAGGCCGCGGAATTGTCGGCGAAGCAGATCGTCGACGGCCTCAAGGCCCCCAGAACCCGCAGCCTCGGCGCCCAGGAGCGGCCGGCGCTGTCGGCCGACGACCTCGCCACGCTGAACCGCATCCGGCGCACCCGCTCACTGTCGAGCGCGGACCGGGCGGAGATGGCCGAGATCGCCGGCAAGCGGCCGAGCATCGATCTGCAGATTTATTTCGACTTCGATTCCGCCGACCTCAGCAGCAAGGCCGAACCGCAGCTCAACAGCCTCGGCCAGGCCCTGACCAGTCCCGAACTCGCCGGCTCGGTGATCATGCTCGGCGGACATACCGACGCCAAGGGATCGGACAGCTACAACCAGTCGCTGTCCGAGCGCCGCGCCGAGACCGTCAAGCGCTTCCTGACCGAGCGCTACAAGATCCCGGCCGACAATCTGGTCGCGGCCGGCTACGGGGAAGCGCGGCTGAAAAACAAAGCCAACCCCGATGCAGCCGAAAACCGCAGGGTGGAGATCATCAACATGGCGACCAAGGAGCAGGCGGCGCGCTGAGACGGCATCCGGCCGGGCCGGCGCCCCGCGCCCGATCGCGCCGATGACGATGCCGACATCGGTGCGATCGGGCGCCGCAAACCGCTTCGCACTTTGGCCGGGATTGCACTAGAGTCGGGCCGCCGCCTCGCTCTTCCAAGGCCCTCGTACCCGGACCGGCAACCGTATGCATATCCGCTTCCTCCGCATCGTCCCGCTGCTGCTCGCCGCCCTGTTCGCCGCTCAGCCTGCGGCGCACGCCGCCACCAACCGGGTCGCGCTGGTAATCGGCAATGCAAAATATCCCGACAGCGAACTGCCGCTGAAGGAGCCGGTCAACGATGCTCGCGCGCTCGCCGAGGAGCTGAAGCGCGCCGGCTTCGAGGTCGAGGTCGGTGAAAACCTGACTGGGCAGGCGATGCGCAGCGCCATCGAGCGGCTTTACAGCAAGGTCAAAACCGATTCCGCGGTGCTGATGTTCTTCAGCGGCTTCGGCATCCAATCGAACCGGCAGAGCTACCTGATCCCGGTCGATGCCCAGATCTGGAGCGAGGCCGACGTGCGCCGCGACGGGGTGAGCCTCGAAGCGATCCTCGGCGAGATCAATGCGCGCGGCGCCGGCGTCAAGATCGCGCTGCTCGATGCCTCGCGCCGCAACCCGTTCGAGCGGCGCTTCCGCAGCTTCTCCGCTGGACTTGCGCCGGTGATCGCGCCGAGCGGCACGCTGGTGATGTATTCGGCGGCACTGAGTTCAGTGGTGAGCGACGCCGGCGCCGAGCGCAGCCTGTTCGTCAGCGAACTGCTCAAGGAAATCCGCGTGCCCGGCCCCTCCGCCGAGGACACGCTGAACCGCACCCGCGTCGGCGTCACCCGTGCCTCGCGCGGCGAGCAGGTGCCGTGGCTGTCGTCGTCGCTGGCCGAGGAATTCGCCTTCAGCGCCGCGGCGCCGGCCGGAACGGCACCGGTCGAGACGGCTAAACCCGCCGCGACCGACGTTTCCCAACAGCCGACCCCGGCCAAAGACGAACCGCCAAAGCCAGCCGAGCCTGCACCGCCCGCGGTGGTCGCGGCGGCCAGCCCGGCCGAGCCGCCGCAACAGGAGCCGGTCACGGAAGCACCGAAGCCGGCGGCCGAGGCACCCAAGCCGCAGGTGGCCGCGCTGCCGCCGCCGGCACCGGCGCAGGAGG
>JBARWE010000223.1:0-6819 GCA_049646625.1 Xanthobacteraceae bacterium | reverse complement strand
GTGTCGGCCCGCAGGATGCGCGGGCCGAGCGCGAGCCGCGCAAGACGGGGCACGCGGATGAGCCGCTCGCGCTCGTCCGGGGCAAAGCCGCCCTCGGGGCCGACCAGCACGTCGATGCCGGCATGGTCCGCGCCGGCCGCCTCAAGCGCCGCGATCGGGTCGGCAAGCTCCGCACCTTCGTCGCAGAACACCATCAGGCGGGCCTCGTCGCGCGCCGCCAGCCAGGCGTCGAGCCGCACCGGCTCAGCAACAGTGGCGAGCGTGAGGATGCCGCATTGCTCCGCCGCCTCGATCACGTTGGCGCGCATCCGCTCGGTGTTGACGCGCGAGGCCTGCGTCAGGCGGGTGATGACCGGCTGTAGCGTCCGCGCCCCCATCTCGACCGCCTTCTGCGCCATGTAGTCGAGCCGGGCGTGCTTGAGCGGCGCGAAGATGTAGGCGATGTCGGGCAGGGCGTCCTGCGGCCGGGTCTGGCGCTCGATCGTCAGGCTGTCCGGCCGCTTGCGGCCGCCGATGGCCGCCCGCCACTCGCCGTCGTGGCCGTTGAAGGTGAGGATCGTGTCGCCGGCGGAAAGCCGCAGCACGTTGCCGAGATAGTTCGCCTGGTTGCGGTCGAGCGCGACCACGTCACCGGCTGCGAGCGGCGCGGCGACGAACAGGCGGGGGCTGGCGAAATCGGCCGGCGGCATGCCTTCTCCATAGGCGTTCGCGGCGGCCGGCGCAAAGCGGCGGGCCGGTGGCGGGTGGAAAGCCGGGCCAGGTGGCGCGGCCAACCGCCGCGCAATCGCCCCATTCGCCGGGTTGTTAAGCGCCAAGCGGAATCGTAAAGGTTTTCATCGTCGGGCGGCGTCTGGCCGTGGCCCGCCGGGAGCCGCACCGGGCCGCGTCTTGAGCCGGTGCATCGGGCGATTGCCGGCCGTGGCCGGAGATTTGCCGGAGGAGCGTTGTGATCATCTCTCGTTGGGTTGTCCCGTTGCTGGCGGTTGCGACGCTTGTCATCTCGGCCGAGGCGCAGGCACAGGGGGCGTTTCCGGCGCCGCTGCCGGGTGCGAGCGCGCCGGGGGCCTCACCGTTTCCGCCGGTGAACGGCGCGCCGGCCGCCAAGCCGTCGCCGTTTCCGCCGGTCAATCAGACCGCGGCCCCCTCGCAGTCGCCGTTCCCGCCGGTCAACCAGGCCGCCGCGCCGTCGCAATCGCCGTTCCCGCCGGTTGGCGGCGGCTCGGCCTTCGGGCAGGGCGCGGCTCCGCTGCCCGGTGGCTTCACGCCAGTGCCTGGCGCGACGCCCCGCCCGCAGCAACAGCCGCCCGGCGGCGAACAGTGCATGAAGGAATTCGTCCCGCTGCGGCAGGAGGCGGAGCGCCGCGGCGAGCGCATCCGCAAGGCGAGCGAACGCAAGGCGCCGCCTTCGGAAGCCTGCAAGCTGATCGGTGAATACATGCAGGCCGAGGCCAGGATGATGAAATATGTCGAGGCCAATTGGCAGCGCTGCGGCATTCCATCCGAGATCACCAAGCAGATCCGCGACAGTCACAAGAACACCCAACAACTGCGCAGCAGGGTCTGCACCGCCGCCGCGCAGATGCAGCAGCCGCGCGGGCCGGCCGGGCCAAGCCTGAGCGAGGTGCTGGGTGCCGGCGCCCTGCCGCAGGCCAATGCCGAGCGCCCCAGGGGCGGCAGCACCTTCGACACCCTGACCGGCAACGTGCTGCAGCGATGACGTCAAGCCCGGCGGTTCGCGCCGGGGCGAGGGGGCCTTCGATGAACGACGCTACCCTGCGGGTCGCCGATTCCACCGGCAACTGGGTGGACAGCCGTGCGCCGGAGTGGATGCGTCCCTATCTCAGGCTGTCGCGGTTCGACCGGCCGATCGGCTGGTGGCTGCTGCTTCTTCCGTGCTGGTGGTCGGCCGCGCTCGCCGCCGGCATGGCCGGCGATCTGCGCCGCCTGCCGCTGCATCTGGTGCTGTTTCTGATCGGCGCGATCGTGATGCGCGGTGCCGGCTGCACCTGGAACGACATCACCGACCGCAATCTCGACGGCAGCGTCGAGCGCACCCGTTCGCGTCCGATTCCCTCCGGGCAGGTCTCCATCGCGCAGGCGGCGGCATTCCTCGTGCTGCAGGCGCTGATCGGACTTGCCGTGCTGGTGCAGTTCAACGGCTTTGCGGTTGGCGCCGGCCTGGCCTCGCTCGGCGTGGTGGCGGTCTACCCGTTCATGAAACGGATCACCTATTGGCCGCAGGTGGTGCTTGGACTGGCCTTCTCGTGGGGCGCCTTGATGGGCTTTGCCGCCGAGTTCGGCCGCCTCGATGCGGTGGCGTTCGTGCTCTACGCCGGGTCGATCGCCTGGGTGATCTTCTACGATACGATCTATGCCCATCAGGACCGCGAGGACGACGTGCTGATCGGCATCAAGTCGACGGCGCGGCTGTTCGGCGCGCGCACCCATGCTGCGCTGGTGGTGTTCGGCGCCCTGGCGCTGGCGCTGATCGGCGTGGCGCTGGCGTTGGCCGGCGCCGGCCCTCTCGCCTATGTCGGGCTGGCCGGCTTTGCTGCGCACCTTGTCTGGCAACTTCGCGCGCTCGACATCGACGATCCGGCCAAGTGCCTGCGGCTGTTCAAATCGAACCGCGACGCCGGACTGATCCTGTTCGCCGGGCTTTTGGCCGACGCGGGCTTGCGTGCGTTGAGCTAATCGCGCGCGATGATCTCGCGCTCACCGCGATATACGTCCATGCCGCTGAGCGCGCCACCGGTGCGCCGCCGCAGCAGGGCGCGCGGATGGCGCCACTTGACGGCATTGTGCCGCCGCCGGCGCGGCGCCGGGGAGGCGGTGTTCGGCGCATCGTCGGCAATCTCCGGCAGCGCGAAGAACACGCACCAGACCCGCACCGCTTTATCCAGCTCGTCGGCGTCCGCCGTCACCAATAGCGGAATCGACAGCGACGGATCGCGGTGCGCCAGCACCAGCGTGTGGTCGCTCTGTGCGGTACGGCGCACGATGCCGGAAAAATCGCTGACCGGCATCGAGATCGCCATCCGCATGCCGTGCAGCGAGCGGCGCAGCACGACGCGCTTGCGGTTGAGTTCGACCTGCCGGATGCGGCCGTCCGCGCGAGCGTCGGGCGCATAGAAGCGAAGCTGCATGAGAGGAGGGTCGGACCGCTCGGTGCGGCCCGACCCGGCGGGGTGATCCCCGCTTGTTGTTTGACGCCTCATAATCTCTCCCCGCCGGGATTATTGGCCCCGGTCGATGCGGAGACGATAGCGCGGGGACGGCCGGAATCGGCTTAACGAGGCTGGTTAACTGGCTGTAACCGCTCGCCCTTTCGCCGGCATGATTGACAAGGCGTTGCCGAGGTCTGAACAATTTCTTGCAAGCCGCTTGCGCCGCCGGGCGGTCCGCGCCAAACAGGCGCAGCTCCGCTCAACCCTACCCGAGGATCAGGCTTCGTGATGGCTTCCACGTCTTCGCTCGCGCCCGCAGCTTCGTTGCTCGATCAATCGGCGCTGACCGATCTGGCGCAGCGCCTGGTCGAGGCGGCCCGGCGCGCCGGTGCCGATGCCGCCGACGCCATCGCCGTGCGCAGCATGTCGCAGGCAATCGAGGTGCGCGACGGCAAGGTCGAGGAGACCGAGCGCTCCGAGAGCGACGATGTCGGCCTGCGGGTGATCGTCGGCCAACGGCAGGCGGTGGTCTCGACCAACGACCTCGCCGGCAATGGCGCCACTGAGCTGGCCGCGCGCGCGGTGGCGATGGCGCGCGTTGCGCCCGACGACCCTTATGTCGGTCTCGCCGCGCCCGACCTGCTGGCGACGGCGCGGCCCGATCTCGATCTGGTCGATCCCGCCATTCCCTCGATCGATACGCTGGAAGCCCGCGCCCGCGCCGCCGAGGATGCGGGGCTGGCGGTGACGGGCGTGGTCAAGTCGGGCGGCGCCTCGGCCAGTCACGGCATCGGCGGCATGGTGCTCGTCACCTCGCACGGGTTTCATGGGGCCTATCTGCGCTCGAGCCACAGCGTGTCGATGACGGCGATCGCCGGCGAAGGCACCGGGATGGAGCGCGATTACGATTTCACCTCGGCGCTGCACGCCGCCGACCTCGACGCGCCGGAGCGCATCGGGCGCGTCGCCGGCGAGCGCACCGTGGCGCGGCTCAACCCGCGGAAAGTGGCGACCTGCAAGGTGCCGGTGGTGTTCGATCCGCGCGTCGCCGGCTCGCTGATCGGCCATCTCGTCTCGGCGGCGAACGGCGCGGCGATCGCGCGCAAGGCGAGCTTCCTCAACGGCCGGCTCGGCGCGGCGCTGTTCCGTCCCGGCGTGCGTATCGTGGATGATCCGTTGCGCGTGCGCGGCCTGCGCTCGCAGCCGTTCGATGCCGAGGGTGTCGTGGTGAAGCCGCTCGCCATCGTCGATGACGGCGTGTTGACCTCGTGGCTGCTCGACTGCGCCACTGCCCGCGAACTGGGCCTTGCCAGCACCGGCCATGCCCATCGCGGCGTGTCGTCGCCGCCCTCGCCGGGCGCCTACAACCTGCATCTCGCAGCCGGTGACGCGACCCCGGCGGCGCTGATCGGCGACATCGCGCAAGGCTTTTACGTCACCGATCTGATTGGCTCCGGCGTCAACGGCGTCACCGGCGACTACAGCCGCGGCGCCAGCGGCTTTTGGATCGAGAACGGCGTCATCACTTACCCGGTCAGCGAAGTGACGATCGCGGGGCACCTGTTCGATATCTTCAAGTCACTTGAGCCGGCGAACGACCTCGTCTTTCGTTACGGCGTCAACGCGCCAACGGTGCGCATCGAGGGCCTGACGGTTGCCGGACGCTGAGGCCGGGCGCACTGTTGCGCGCGATCTCGCGCTGCTCGCCGCCACCGTGCGCGAGGCCGGCGAACTGGCGCTGCGGATGTTCCGCACCACCTTGCGAACCTGGACCAAGGGCGTGTCCTCGCCGGTGTCGGAAGCCGATATCGCGGTCAACGATTTAATCCTTGCGCGTATCAGCGCCGCCGACCCCGAGGCCGGCCTGTTGTCGGAGGAGAGCGCCGACGATGCGGGCCGGCTGGCAAGGCGGAGGGTGTGGATCGTCGATCCGATCGACGGCACTCGCAGCTATCTGGCCGGGCGCGAGGACTGGACCGTCAGCGTGGCGCTGGTCGAGGACGAGCGGCCGGTGGTGGCGGCGGTTTTCGCGCCGGCCAGCGACGAACTGTTTCTTGCCGCGCAAGGAGGCGGGGCCTCGATCAATGCCGCGCCGATCCATGCGACCGGCGGCACCGCCCTCGATATCCGCCGCATGGCCGGGCCGCGCATGCTGATCGAGCGGCTCGGCGCGCCGCCGCCGGGCGCCGACAGCCATCCGCGTATCGGCTCGCTGGCGCTACGCATCTGCCGCGTCGCCGATGGCCGGATCGATGCCGCCTTCGCGACCGGCAACAGCCGCGACTGGGACCTTGCGGCCGCCGATTTGATCGTGCAGGAGGCGGGTGGTAGATTGACCTCGCTCGCCGGCCAGCCCCTCGTCTACAATCGACCGAGCGTGACGCACGGGGAACTGGCCGCCGCCGGGCGCGATCGACATGCCGTCATCGTCAGGCGTTTACACGGGGTTTCCGGGGGCTGACCGGCCGGCGTGGGTGACAGCCGCGCCCGCCATGGTTCGGCGTCCGGCAACCGGGACTGCTATTCGAGGGCGGCCGCCGCCGCAGGAACCAACCGATGCCCGAGACTGCTCCGCAGCAACAATTGCTCCATCTGGTGATCGGCGGCGAATTGACCGACCTGTCGCAACATACTTTTCGGGACCTTTCCAAAGTGGATATCGTCGGCGTCTTCCCGAACTATGCCACGGCCTATGCCGCCTGGCGGGCCAAGGCGCAGCAGACTGTCGACAGCGCCCATGTGCGCTATTTCATCGTCCATCTGCATCGCCTGCTCGATCCCAGCCAGCCCGCCGCCTGACGCGATGTCGCTGCGCAGACTGCTCCGCTCCGCCTTCGTCCAGCGGGCCGCCGGTTTTATCGGTGCGGAATACCTGCGGCTGGTTTGGCTGACCAACCGCTTCCGCTATGATCCGGTCAACGTCTATGACATCGTCGAGCCGTACATGCCGATGATCATCGCGTTCTGGCACGGGCAGCATTTCATGATGCCGTTCCTGAAGCGGCCGCAGGACCGCGCCAAGGTGCTGGTGTCGCGCCACGCCGACGGCGAGATCAATGCGCTGGCGGCGGCACGGCTTGGTATCGGCGCGGTGCGCGGCTCCGGTGATCATGGCGGCGCCTTCCATCGCAAGGGCGGCGTCACCGCCTTCAAGGAAATGGTGCGGACGCTGGAGACCGACACCAACATGGCGCTGACCGCCGACGTGCCGAAGGTCGCGCGCAAGGCCGGGCTTGGCATCGTCATGCTGGCGCGCGAGAGCGGGCGGCCGATCGTCCCGGTGGTGATCGTCACCAGCCGGTTCATCCGGCTGAAGAACTGGGACCGTACCGTGATCCCGCTGCCGTTCGGGCGTGGCCTGATCATGGGCGGCGAGGTCGTCACCGTGCCGCCGGACGCCGACGCGGCCGTGCTGGAGACGGCGCGGGCACGGCTGGAGCACGAACTCAACGAGACCACGCGCCGGGCCTATGCGGCGATCGGCCGGCCGGATGGCGCCGATCATGGATAGCCGGCTGCCGCTGTCGCTGCGGGCCTACCACAGGCTGTCGGCGGCGGCGGCGCCGCTGGCCGGCCTGATCATCCGGCGGCGGCTCAGGCAGGGCAAGGAAGACGCAAGCCGCGCCGGCGAGCGGCGCGGTCACAGCGCGGC
>JBARWE010000222.1:0-15798 GCA_049646625.1 Xanthobacteraceae bacterium | reverse complement strand
ACCTTCCGACGAGCGCCCCACTTTGGCGGCGCGCGCCGCCGCCAGCAGGTCTTCGGCGGTGACCCGTTCCGGGTTCATCGCGGTCTGAGGCGTGCTGGCGAGAGCGTTGGCGACCATCTTGCGGATGGCGCGCCCGTCGAGCCCCACACACTCCGCGGCGCAGCGGTCAAAGTTCGCGCTGGTCGCCAACCTCGCGATGGCCGGATAGGTCTTACCCAACCCAGTGAGGCAGTCTTTCAGGATGCGCGCGCAGGCGTCGCGGTCCGGCAGGGGCACTTGGACCACAAGGTCGCACCGCGACGTGAAAGCCGCATCCACGGCCTGAGGAAAATTGCTGGTGGCAAGAAACAGCAGGTTCGGATGCTGCTCGGCGAGAGCGTCGAGCTGAACCAGAACGGCATCAGTCGCGCGATGGATGTCGATTGGGTTAGCTTCAAGGCTCATCTTCGATCTGTCGGCCGCGAGCGTCTCAACCTCATCAAGGAGGACGATGGTCGGGCCGGCCGCGGCTGACTCCGCGATCGACTGCGAAAACAATTCCGAAACCGCGCGCTGTGTTTTGCCCATAGCCGAACTGGTCAGCGCGTGCGGCTCGACCTCGAGGAGACGGAATCCACCACCCTGGAAGGATTCGGCTGTGCGATGTGCCAGTCCGCGGGCGAGGGAGGTTTTTCCTGTACCTGGCGGTCCGACGAGAAGGATCACGCCGTGCAGAGGAATGACGCTACGATCAACCTTGCTGCGCATCGTGAAGTTCAGCATCGCCTGGGAGAGGAGCTGAACCTTCAGACGCTCTTCCAGGATAATTGAGTCCCAGAGGGCGCCGAGCGCGGCATCCGGAAGCCGGCGTGATCGCTGGATCCCTTTTGGCCGGTTGAAATCCTCCCCTTGTACCGCAGCCAGCTTCTGCATCGTCGACCGTCCTTTGCTGTCGCCGACTGAACCCGCTCGCCGACCCAGCATGGATTCCAGAAGAAATAGATGCTGTCAACAAGCACAATGAAGTGTGCTTATTACTCACAATTGTTTGTGAGGTTGACATTCAGATTCGCGCGTAGCAATCATCCCGCATGTCGGACGAAGCGATCTATAGGGCTTTCGGGCAGGCGGTAGCCACGCGGCGCAAGGGGCTGAACCTTACCCAGGCTACGCTAGCTGCCCGAGTGGGCATCTCGCGCGCGTCGATCGCCAACATCGAGAGCGGTCGGCAGAACGTGCTGCTGCACCACGTCTATCGACTGGCGTCGGCGCTTGAGTTCTCCAAGGTCTCAGACCTGCTGCCGGCACAAGCAAAACCAGCGACACAGGAGGACTTGGATATGATCCTTTCAGACGAAACCGTGACTCCGCGCGGTAAAGCCCAGATCACCGATCTGATCGCCAGTGCGCTCGCGCAGCGCGGCGCCGCAAAGGCTGGGTCATGACGCCCAATCCCGAACGCGCTCGGGAGGCTGCTCGTGCCATCCTGCGGGACTTCGGCGTGAAGGGGGTGCCCGTTCCAGTCGAGCGCATCATCAAAGCCCGAAACATCGTCCTCCAATACGCCCCACTGGAGGAGGATCTCTCCGGGATGGCCTACATCAAGGATGGCGTTGGCATCATCGGTGTGAACGCGCTGCATCATCCCAATCGTCAACGATTCTCGGCGGCGCACGAGCTTGGTCACCATGAGCTGCACGCCCAGGAGATCGGCAAGGCGGTTCACGTCGATAAGGGATTTCGGGTGCTTCTGCGTGACGATGTCTCTTCGCAGGGCATTGATCCGCTGGAGATTGAGGCCAACGCATTCGCATCGGAACTGCTGATGCCGAGGGAATTCCTCATGAAGGCGTTGGATGCGGGCGGATTGGATATCGAGGATGACGCCGGGATCGAAGCGCTTGCCCGCAAATTCCGGGTGAGCGCCTCGGCGATGCGATATCGGTTAGCAGGGCGCTTCTAGGAATAGGCGGGTCCGTTGAGCTTTGTCTTCTTCGACACTGAGACAACCGGCCTGAAGCACGGCTTCGACCAGATCGTGCATTTCGCGGCCATACGGACCGACGCAAATCTGAATGAGATCGAGCGTTTCGAAGCGCGTTCACGTCTTCTGCCGCATGTGCTTCCCCATCCGGCGGCGCTGCGCACCAATGGCCTGCCGATCGGAAGACTCTTGGATGCGGGTCTTCCGTCCCATTACGACATGGTCAGAGCGATCCGGCAGAAGCTGCTCTCGTGGTCGCCTTCGATCTTTCTAGGCTACAACTCGATCCGTTTCGACGAGGAGATGTTGCGGCACGCGTTGTTCCAAACGCTTCACCCCGCCTATCTCACGAGCAACCACAACAACAGCCGTGCGGACGTGTGGGGGCTGGTTATGGCCGCAGCCGCTGTGTCGCCGGCATGTCTCAACGTTCCAATTGGTCCAGAGGGGCGACCGATCTTTCGCCTTGAACAATTAGCGCTCGCCAACGGCGTCGCTCAGGAACAGGCCCACGATGCTCTGTCCGACGTCATCACCACGCTCGAACTTTGTCGCCTCGTGCATCAGCGGTCGCCAGAACTCTGGCAGCGCTTCGTACGCTTTTCAAAGAAAGCGACCGTCGCCGACTTCGTCGAAGCTGAAGATGGATTCATGCTCACCGAGTTCTTTGCCAATCATGCATATCACGCGCCGGTGGTGTGCATTGGTCGAGATCCGGATCAAGCGAATGGCCGCTTTTGTTTGAGTCTCAACAGTGACGTGGATCGCCTCACAGCGATGACAGACGATGAGCTTCGAGCCGAGCTGGCTCAGAAGCCCTGTCCGGTTCGCCGGCTTCGGATCAACGCAGCGCCAACATTGACGGCTCTCTATGACGCGCCGGGGCTGATGCTGGATGGCCTCGATCTTGATACTATTGAGGCGCGAGCGCGCCGGGTGAAGGATGATCCGTCGCTCTGCACCAGGCTTGTCGCAGCTTACACTTCAACGCGCGAACCACGGATTCCTTCGCGGCATGCCGAGGAGCGCCTCTATGACGGATTTCCTGGTCCGCAAGATGAAGCCCGCTTGGTCCAATTTCATGATGCGGATTGGGGAGACAGATTATCGATTATTCAAAGTCTTGATGATGAGCGCCTGCGATTTTTCGGCCTTCGGTTGTTGTACTTCGAGGCGAGATCGGTTCTACCAGAAGCTCTCAGACTTGAACTTGAGTGTGCTTTAAGCGGCCGCTTGGTTGATGCCGAAGCAGGTGGCCTAACTCTCGAACAGGCCCTGCGCGCGATCGACGAAACGCTAGGTGACGACGCATCGGATGCGGGCGGACTGCTGGCGGACTACCGCACATATCTTGTCAGTCGGATGGCGCGGGTCACCGATTTTCGGGCGAAGCAGTTCGCCATATAGATACGATGACGGCCGGCCTGGCGCGCGAGGGAAGAGGAATGGCTGCATCGTCGAGCTTCGTCAAAAAGGTTCCTCCGAAATCAATTGATACGATGGCCATGGCGGAAGTGGTCGATCGGATTGAGACCTTGAACCAAGGCATCGCCACGTTCTGGTCAAAGAGCGAGGGCTGGGCTCCTGTCGCCGCTGCCGGCCTGCTCGGAAAGTCGCGGCTCGATTGGCAAGCCTCATTGTCGGGATCGCTTAGACTCTGGATGCGTGAGCCACCCAATGCGCTCACGCCGGCGGAACTCATCCTGGCTTGGGCCAATCTGGGAAGCCTCGTCGAGGGCACGATTAAGACGCTTCTGTCAGTCTGGTATGAGACCTACAAGACCGACATCGACAATCTCAAGAAGGCGAACGCCTACGATAACGCAAAGCAGGTGGCGCACGCCCCGGACGGACTCGGCCTGGAGAAGCTGCGCAATTATTGCAAAACGAAAGAACTGCTCGGCGCCGAAGGCGATGCGCTTGTCGAACTCGTGCAGCAACGTCGAAACGCGATTCACGCATTCAAAGACCGACCGATTGGTAACGGGATCGAATTTCAGAAGGCCGTGCGCAGCTATCTCGCACTCCTCCGGTCGATCAACGGCAGGCTTCCATATCCGGATGAGATGTATGAGCCGCGCGAGCACTAGGTGAACCCTTTGCGAGATCTGAGAGATCTAACGCCGCCTGAGTTGCTCGTGATGCACGCTGCGGTGTCGGAGGAACTGCGACGGCGCGGCGTCATTCGAAGTTCGAATAATCCCGTCGGCGATCTTGCTGAGCATCTGTTTTGTCGTGCCTTCGGGTGGAAGCAGGCACCGAACTCGATGCGCGATGCCGACGCCACAGATGCCGCGGAGGTGCTATATCAGATCAAGGGACGACGCCTGACGTCGCATAACAACTCGCGACAACTCGGGGCGCTTCGCGATTTGCCGGCGCAGGCTTTGATGTGCTTGCCGCCGTGCTGTTCCAGGAAGACTATCGGGTTCTTAGGGCTGCGCTGATCCCGCACGTCCGCGTTGTGGAGTTGGCAAAGCGTGTAGAGCGAACCAACAGTTGGCGGTTCCTGCTTCGCGATGTCATCTGGTCGGTGCCTGGGGTCCGCGATGTAACAGCCGACCTCCAACGGGCGGAAGCCTCCTGGGCATTGGTATTGACCGAAGGTTCGAAAGCATCAAATTCACGCTCGATCACTAATCGGGAATGACGGTTCGTGATTGAGCGTGAAGACGGGTACAGAGAGGGATAGTTGTGGACCAAAACAAGGGCCGTCGCCGACAATTCCAGCGCACGCTTGAGCACCTCGCGCGGATAGACCGGGGTGTGATCGACGGTGCCGACCTGCTGCACCTCGTCGGCGATCAGCTGGTTCTTCTTGTCGAGGAACAGGATGCGGAATTGCTCCTTCTCGGCGAAGGCCATCGCTGCGCGGCAGTATTCGATCACCTGCGCCCATGACGACAGCACCGTGCGCTGCTTCAGCTTGCCACGGGCGACGCGGCTGGCGCTGGCGGCGATCAGCTTGATTTCGGTGATCGCCGCTTCTCCCAGGCCCGGCACCTCGCGCAGCCGCGCCTCGGCCGCGTGAACGGTTTCGGCGAACGAGCCAAACTTGCCGATCAGCGTTTTGGCGAGCGGCTTGACGTCGCGTCGCGGCAGCGCGCGGAACAGCACCAGTTCGAGCAATTCGTAGTCGCTCAGCGCTTCGGCGCCGGCGCTGCGGAAGCGCTGGCGCAGCCGTTCGCGGTGGCCGTGGAAGTGTGGCGCCTCGGCAAATCCGGGCGCGGCGCCGGGCTTGTGCGAGGCGGGCGGACTGTCATCGGCGGAGTGGGTCATGGCCCGCCACCCTGTCGTACCCACGGGTGATTGCAACCGAAATGATCGCCGACCACCGGCCGAGGCTCAGCTAAATACCGGATGGTCGAGCTTGCCCGGCGACAGCGTGAAAATGTCCGCGCCGGTCTCGGTCACGCCGACGGAGTGCTCGAACTGTGCCGACAACGAGCGGTCGCGCGTCACCGCCGTCCAGCCGTCAGACAGGATTTTGACGTGCGGCTTGCCGAGGTTGATCATCGGCTCGATGGTGAACAGCATGCCGGGCTTCAGCGTCACGCCCTCGCCCGGGCGGCCGGCGTGGACGATGTTCGGCTCGTCGTGGAAGATGCGGCCCAGGCCGTGGCCGCAGAAGTCGCGCACCACGCTCATCTGCTGTGGCTCGACGAAGCTCTGGATGGCGTGGCCGATGTCGCCGGTGGTGGCGCCGGGTTTGACCGCGGCGATGCCGCGCATCAGCGCCTCGTAAGTCACCTCGATCAGCCGCTCGGCCTTGCGGGAGATCGGGCCGACTGCATACATCCGGCTGGAATCGCCGTACCAGCCATCGACGATCAGCGTGACGTCGATGTTGAGGATGTCGCCTTCCTTCAGCGGGCGCTCGCCCGGCATGCCGTGGCAGACCACATGGTTGATCGAGGTGCAGGTCGAGTAGCGGTAGCCGCGATACATCAGCGTCGCCGGAAAGGCGCCGTGGCTGAACGCGAAATCGCGGACGAAATCGTCGATCCGCGCGGTCGGCAGGCCGGGCCGCACCACGGCGTTGAGTTCGTCGAGGCAACGGGCGGTGAGCTGGCCGGCCTTGCGCATGCCCTCGAAAGCGGCGGGGCCGTGCAACTTGATCTGGCCTGTTTTGCGCAACGCGGCCTGGCTGGCGTCGACGTAACTCATCGTGATTGTCTTTGGCTGGCTGGGGTCGGTGTTGGTCCCTAATCTAGTAGATGCGGCCGCCGGCGCAAGCCGCAAGCAGGCATCGCCTGTCAGCCGTGGACCGGAACCGGCGCGGCGAGGGCGATGCGGTCGCGGGCGACCCGGCAGGTATAGGCCAGCGCCTCGACGCCGGCGGCGCGGGCGCGGTCGAAGGCGCGGCCATAGGCGGGATCGATATCGCGGGCGAGCGTCAGCGCGCGCGCCGAGCCGATCTGGATCACGAACAGCATCACGGCGCGGGCGCCTTGCGCGCGTATGGCCGCCAGTTCGTCGAGATGGCGCGCGCCGCGCGCCGTCACCGCGTCTGGAAACTCGGCGAGGCCGGGGGTGCGCATCAGGTGGACGTTCTTGACCTCGACATAGCAGGGTGGGCGATCCGCCGCCTCCAACAGAAAATCGACGCGCGAGGCCGCGCCGTAGCGGACCTCGCGGCGGATGACCGGATAGCCGGCCAGTTCGGGGATCGCGCGGGCGGTAAGCGCCGCCGCGACGATGGTATTGGGGTGGGCGGTATTGACCCCGACCAGTTCAAGGCCGGCGCCGCAATCCACCTCCACCAGCTCCCAAGAATAGGGCAGCTTACGCTTGAGGTTGGGCGACTTCGACAGCCAGACGCGGGCGCCGGGCGGTTGCAGGCCGGTCATCGCGCCGGGATTGGCGACGTGGACGGTGAGGACGCTGCCGTCGGCCAGTTCGACGTCGGCGAGAAACCGCTTGTAGCGGCGGAGTAGCCGCGCCGGCACCAGATCGCCTGCGAACCGCACGTCAGTGCGCCTCCTCGTCGTCGAAGGTCGTCTCGACCGGCAGCGCGCCGCCGCGGATGCGCAGTTCGCGCACCGGATAGGGCACACGGATGCCCTCGCGCTTGAAGGCCTCCCACAGCGCGATCATCACGTCGCTCTTGACGTTGTCCATGCCGGCGTAAGGGTCGGCGATCCAGAACGTCAGCGAGAAGCGCATGCCGCGCTCGGTAAACTCGGCGAGAATGCAGGACGGCGGCTTGAGTTCGGCAACCCGCGGCGTTTTGGCGGCGACCTCGACGGCAAGCTGGCAGACGGCGCGCGGATCGGCATCGTAGTTGGTGTTGAACGGCACCTTCACCAGCGTGTCCTTGCTGGTGTAGGTCCAGTTCGTCACCTTCTGCGTGACGAGATCCTCGTTGGGGATCAGGAACTCGCGGCCGTCGCCGGCGGCGACCGAGATGTAGCGCGTGTTCATCGCGCTGATGCGACCAAAATTGTCGCCGATGGTGACAAGGTCGCCCGGTTTCACCGACTTGTCGGCGAGCAGGATGATGCCGCTGATGAAGTTGGAGACGATCTTTTGCAGACCGAAGCCGATGCCGACGCCGATCGCGCCGGAAAACAGCGCCAGCGCCGACAGGTCAATGCCGACCGCGCCGAGCACGAGGGCGACCGCCACCACCACCAGCACGACGCGCACCAGCTTCGACAGCAGCACCTGGATCGAGGGCGTCAGGTCGCGCGAGCGGGTAATGCGCGTTTCGAGGAAATTGCCGACGAGGTTGGCGATCCACAGCGCCACCGCCAGCAGCACGGTGGCCTTGATGATCAGGAGCGGCGACAGCCGCAGGCCGCCGACCGTGATGGCGACCGCATCGAGCGCGCGCACCGCCGGCTTAAGCTGGCCGAGAATGCTGAGCGCGGCGATCGCCCAGGCGCTGCCGGCGATCAGCCGGACCAGAAACTGGTTGCGGATCATGCTGGTGGCGAGGCGGATCGCGAGCCACGCCACGGCGAGGTTGGCCGCGATCGACAGTAGATAGCTGCGGCTCGGCCAGGTCGAGGCTACCATGCCGAGGCGCACCGCGCCGGCCAGTACGGCGAACAACAGCGTGCCGAGGCTTTCGACCAGCACGCGCGCGATCAGCCGCAGCGGCGCGGGCCAGGTCGCGGTATGCGGGGCGAGGGAGAGGCGGCTGCGGATCAGCGTGGCGAGGCCATAGGCGATGCCGGCCAGCGCCAGGATCGCGCCGATCTGGTAGTAGAACCACGGCGAGCTGATCTCGGCCCCGAGCGAGCGGGCAGCCGTCAGCACGATCTCGGAGAAGGTCTCAGTTTCGAGCATGGCCTGAAATCTGCACGGTTTCCGGCGGAATGGATATCATTTTGCAGGAAAACGCCACGAAAAAAGCCCCGCTCCGGTGGCCGGAGCGGGGCTGGTTCCGTGCGCGTGTCGCTCTTTACGAGGCGAAATACTGCTGCGTGCCGTGAGCCTCGATCGCTTCGGCGAGGCGGGCCAGCGCGTGAACGTAGGCCGCCGTGCGCAGCGAGGTCTTCAGCTCCAGCGCTCGGTTCCAGATTTCGCGGCCTTCCTTCTCGATCATCAAGGCGAGCCGCGCATGGATGTCCTCAAGCGGCCACGAATAGCACTGCTTGTTCTGCACCCACTCGAAATACGACACCGTGACGCCGCCGGCATTGGCGAGAATGTCGGGGAGCACAACGACCCCCTTCCGGTTGAGGATCTCGTCGGCCTCGGGCGTGATCGGACCGTTGGCCAGTTCGAGGATCACCTTGGCCTTGACCTCCGCGGCATTGCCGGCGTGGATCATGTCCTCAAGCGCGGAAGGCACCAGCACGTCGCAATCGAAATCGACAAGTTCGTCCGGCGAAATCTGCTCGACGCCATCGGCCTGGGCGAGCGCCACCACCGAGCCGGTTTCCGCCTTGGCGGCGGCAACGCGGGACAGGTCGAGACCCGATGGCCGGGCGATAGCGCCATGCGAGTCGGACACCGCGACGATGCGATGGCCGTCGGCGGCGAACAGCCGGGCGATGTGCGAACCGGCGTTGCCGAAGCCCTGGATGGCGATGCGCGCCTGCTTGGGCAGCCGCAGTTCGCTGGCGAGATGGTTGACGAGATAGTAGCCGCCGCGGGCGGTGGCGTCGTCGCGGCCGAGCGAGCCGCCGAGCGCGATCGGCTTGCCGGTGACGACAGCCGGCGTCGCCTGCCCGACGATCGAGGAATACTCGTCGGCGATCCAGCCCATGATCATGGCATTGGTGTAGACGTCGGGCGCCGGGATGTCGCGATCGGGGCCGATGATGCGCGAGAACGCCTGCATGTAGGCGCGCGACAGCCGCTCAAGCTCGGCCTTCGACAGCGTATGCGGATCGACCCGCACCGCGCCCTTGCCGCCGCCGTAGGGCAGGTTCATCACGGCGCATTTGAAGGTCATCCAGAACGCCAGCGTCTCGACCTCGGCCTCGTTGGTGTCGGGATGGTAGCGGATGCCGCCTTTGGTCGGGCCGCGCGTGTCGTCGTAGCGGCAACGCCAGGCCATGAACGACTTGCGCGAGCCGTCGTCCATCCGGATCATCAGACGCACTTTGGTGGTTTCGCGCGGATAACGCAGTTTTTCGAGCACGTCGCCGTCGAGATTGAGGTGGCGGGCCGCCGTATCAAGGCGCTGCAAGGCGAGGTCGAGGGGGGATTGCTCCATGCGTATACTCTTCGATTGCACGTCACAAGTGAGGGCGAAGCGCCGCACACGGACCGTGGAAGGGATGTCCCGGTCGGGGAGCAGATGGACTCTGCTGGCGGGTGTGAGGCAGGCTCCGGCCGGACGGTTGGTCGTCCCCCAGCGCACGGCGAAGCCGGTCCTTACGCCGGAGTGAGAGCGCGTTTCAAATCCCGTGTCAACACTTTGTCGGCGAATTGTGGCCCCATTCGACCAACTATTTATGTCGCCACGCGCGGCGGTCGGGCGCTCCGGGCTGGCGAAGCGACCCGTAAGCGGCTTGCGCGAGGCGTCAGCGCAGGTTGATCGTGCCACCCCTGATGCCGCCGCCTCCGCCGCCGCGTGTAATCGGAGTGTCGCGGATGACGGGGCCGGTCGACCCCATGCCGGGCGGCCGGCGGATCGGCGGATCGTAAACCGGCGGCCGGCGGATCGGCGGCACATAGATCGGCGGCGGCCGTCGCGGCGGATAGATCACGACGCCATCGTCGTAGATCATCGGCGGCGGCCGGCGCGGCGGCGGGTTGGCGGCGCGCTTGGTGCGTGGGGTCGTGCGTTTTTTCTTGGACGGGGAGGGCGAGCACTGGCAGGCCGGCGCGGCGGCAGCAAGTGGTGTCTTGTCGGCGTCGAGCGAGCGGGTGCGGGCGCGCTGCTCCAGCCGCCGCGCCGTGGCGGCGAGGTCGCCCGCGCCATAGGCAGCGAGGAACGCACCGTACGAGGTCGCGGTGTTGTTGAGCACGGCAAGGTGCCATGCCGTCATCTCCTGCCGGCGCGTCAGCAGGCTGCGTATGCGTGGCGTCTGCGGCGCTTGCGCGAACAGCGCGACGAATACCTCGTAAGCGGTGATGCTGTCGTCGGCGATCACCATCTCATAGGCGGCTTGCGGTGCTTTGCCGGCGAGGGCCTTGCGCCAGTCCTCAGTGGAGCGCGCTTTATCGGCCGTGGCGGGCTTTTGCGCACCGGCGTCGCCACCGAAGAAATTGAAGCTGTCGGTGAGCGAGGAACTGTCCCACGGCACCTGGCGTCCCTCGGTCTCCTGCGCCACCGCGACGCGCACGCGCTTGAAGGCTTCCTCGATGCCAAGCCCTGGTTCGCGCGCGACCTTCATCAGCGCGGTGGTGTAGGGACTGTTGGTGCCGGAGCCGTCCTCGGCCTCGGCACCGGGCGAGGTCGAATAGGAAATGAACGTGCCGGCGGCGCCGGTCTTGGCATCGACCATCGCCAGTCCGCTGCCGGTCGTCTTGTTGATGCCGGGGAACGGGTTGTTGCGGCAGGCGTCGAGCAGGATGATGCGCATGCGGCTCGGCACCGAGGCCAGCGTGTTGAGCACGTCGTTGAGCCGCACCGCCTGCAACGGCACGTCGGCCTCGCGCTTCGGATCGACATCGATCGGGATCAGGTAATTCTCGCCGTCGACCTGGATGCCGTGCCCGGCATAGAACACCAGCGCGACGGTATCGGCTCCCTTGTCGGCCACCTTCGCCGCGAAATCGCTGACGCTGCGGCGCAGCTCGCCTTGCGACAAATCGGAGGCGGTCGAAACGTCGAAGCCGGCCTCCGCCAGCAGCTTCGCCATCGCGGCGGCGTCGTTGGCCGGGTTGGGCAGCGGCGTCACCGCGCGGTAGGCGGACTGGCCGATCACCAGTGCGAGGCGGCTGGTCTCGGCCATCGCCTGCGAGGCTGCCAGCACGAGCGGCGCGATCAGGAGACCGGCCGCGACAAGGCTGGTGCGAAGGGTCGAACGCAGCATGGTGTCACCTCGCTGATGGCCTGAGGAGGTTGGCATAATCGGCGTCGCGACGCGACAGCCGGCCTCCCCGGCCGTTCGTCTCCGCTCCGGCGGCGAGGTTCAATCGGCCGATGCGGCTTGCGTTACGCCGCGGACCGCGAGGCGGTTCAGCCGTGCGGCAAACGCAGCCGGATCGTCCGGCAGTTCGCCGTCGAGGATATGCGCCTGATCGAGCAGGAGTGCGGCGATGTCGGCCACATCGTCGTTGCGCTCGGTCGCCCTGGCCTGGCCGATTGCGGCGACCAGCGGGTGGGCGATGTTGAGTTCGAGCGTCGGCTTCGACAGCGCGCCGCGATTTTGCTGCGCCAGGAAACGCTCCAGCGCGCGGTCAGGGGCGAGGCCGGACGACACCAGGCAGGCGGCGCTGTCGGTGAGGCGCTGCGAGGCGCGTACGTCCGACACCTTGTCGCCGAGCGCCGCCTTCACCGCCGCGATGATGGCAGCGGCGTCTTCGCTGTCGGCGGGCGCGGCGGCATCCTCGCCGGTGAGCGGAATCAGGCCGAAATCGACGTCGCCCTGGCTCAGCGACTTGAGCGGCTTGCCTTCGTAGTCGAGCGGCACCGAGGTCCAGAACGCATCGACCGGGTCGGTCAGCAGCAACACTTCGATGCCGCGCGCCTTCGCCGCTTCCAGCTTGGGGTTGGACTTGAGGCGGTCGAGGCTGTCGCCGACCAGATAGTAAATTTCCGTTTGATTGGGCTTGAGGCTTTCGAGGTAATTTTGCAGCGTCCGCCCGCTCGCGGCCGTGGTGGTGAAGCGGGCGAGCTTGAGAAGCTGTTCGCGCTTGGCGAAATCCTCGTAAATGCCTTCCTTCAGCACGGCGCCGAAAGCATCCCAGACCTTGCCGAAGGCGTCGGGGTTGCCGGCGGCGAGCGTCTCCAGTTCGCCCAGTACCTTGTTGGTCAGCGCGAGGCGCATTTGCGCAAGCTGTGGATTGTTCTGCAGCATCTCGCGCGAGATGTTGAGCGGCAGATCCTCGCTATCGACCACGCCGCGGATGAAGCGCAAATACGACGGCAAGAGGTCGGCGTCGGCGGTGATGAACACGCGCCGCACATAGAGCTTGACGTGGCCCTTGCGTGACGGCTCGAACAGGTCGAACGGCCGCTGCGACGGCGCGAACAGCAGCACGGCATAGGACTGGCGGCCTTCCGCCTTGTAGTGCAGCGTCATCGCCGGCTCGTCGAAGCCGCCGGTGATCGCCTTGTAGGCGGTGGCATAGTCCTCCGGCTTCAGTTCCGATTTGGCGCGTTGCCACAAGGCGCTGGCGCTGTTGATCTGGCGCGGCGCCGCGCCGTCCGCGGCGAGTTCGATCGGGAACTGGATGTTGTCGGAATAAGCGGTGACGATGCGCTCGATCTCGTTGGCGTCGAGGTAGCGCTTTGCATTGTCGTTGAGGTGCAGCACGATCTCGGTACCGCGCGCGACACGGGCGGCTTGCGCCGCATCGGCGGGAGCGACCTCGAAGCCGGCGCCGCCCGACGATGACCATACCCACGCCTCGCTGTCGCCGGCATGGCGGCTCGTTACCGTGATGCGTCCGGCGACCATGAAGGCGGCGTAGAAGCCGACGCCGAACTGGCCGATCAGGCTGGCGCCGTCGCCGGATTCGCTGAGCCGCGCGACGAAGGCGCGGGTGCCCGAGCGGGCGATGGTGCCGAGATTGTCGATCAGGTCCTGCCGCGTCATGCCGATGCCGGTATCGGCCACGGTCAGCGTGCCGGCGTTCTTGTCCGGCGTGATGCGGATGGTCAGCGCGCCGCCGTTCTCCAACAACTCCGGCTTGGCGATCGCTTCGTAGCGCAGCTTGTCGCAGGCGTCGGAGGCGTTGGAAATCAGTTCACGCAGGAAGATGTCGGTCTCGGAATAGACCGAATGCACCATCAGGTGCAAAAGCTCGGCGACTTCGGCCTGGAACGGTTGGGTGACGGGGGCGGCGGGCGTATCGGCGTCGGCGGTCATGGCGGCCCTTGGCTTCTACTTCGGACGGTTTCGCGATCCGATATAGAGCGCATGCGCGCGCGTGCAAGGCCGTGGCGCTTCCACGAATGTCCGTTTCTCGTCATGGCCGGGTTTATCCCGGCCATCGTCTTTCTTCGCCGGCGAGAATGGCTTGTCAGCCTTCACAGCCGCGCCAATGCCGCTTCCAGCCCGATGATGCGGGCGAGCATGGTGAGTTCGCGCTTCTGGTCGGCGCGCAGTTGCGCGAACAGCGGCAGCGCCGCCGCCTTCAGTCGCCCGATCTCGGGGCTGTCCGGGTCGATCGCGAGGGTCTCGCCGCGCCGTGCCTTCTTCTGCCGCGCGGCGTGGGCGATGACGAGGTCGTGCAGGGCGCGGCGCACCGCCGGCCACAGTTTGTTCTGCGCAGGCGTCAGTTTCAGCCGCTTGCGGATGCTCTCGATCTGGGCGTCGTTGATGAGCGGATTGCGGATGGCATCGAGCGGCGACTTCGGCGCCGGCAGCCCGCCGCTGTCGGGCAACACCGGCGGCAGCGCGGCGAAACGTTGCAGCGGCGTGCTCGGCAGGTCGATCAGTGCGAAACTCTCGTGCAGCACCTCGCGCCGTGTCGCCGGGCGGTCGATGAAGCGGATGCCCGGCACCACCGGCTCGACCAGGATCAGCCGGCTCGCCTTCGCCTCACGGTTGGCGTGAATTTCAATGTCCGCCTTGATCGCGCGGTTGGCGTTCTGCTCGGCGGTATCTTCCGCAATGTCCGTGACCGGGGCGGCCGGCCTGACGCCAGCCGTGGCGAGACCGAGCGCCACCGCGCCGAGCACGATCGCACCCACCAGCACCGCCGCCGTCGCCCTCGCCGCCACGTCGTTCTCCATGCCGCCGGCGCGCAACGATGCCGGCAGGATCACCATACCTTATTGAGAATAAACGTAGATAAAATATGGCCTCAGTCGTGCGCCGCACAAGCGCGGCGCGCCAGCGCAAGCCCCATCAGCACGAAGGCCGAGGTGACTTCCGGCCCGCCAACCAGGATGCGGGTCGGCGTCTTCATCTTGTTCCACTCGTAGGCGCGGTAGGGGCCGTGCCGCCCGCCTTCGCCGAACGCCGCGGCGATGGTCGCCAGCGCCGGGGCGAACGCCGCCGGCTCCGCCCCGAGGTGGCCGAGTGCGATCAGGGCAAGCGCCGCGTCGAAGGCGTTCATCTCGTGCGCGATGAGCTGGTCGCGGACGTAAGCCAGCACATGGCCGCGGATGACGGCGAACGAGTCATCAGGGTCGAGCGTCCTGCGCGCGGCGTCCGGCAGTGTCATGAAGGTCGCGTAGCAGCGGCCGAAATAGGCCGAGTACAGTTCCGGCAGGTAATAGATGTGCGAGCGTGGGTCGGCGAAGGCGCCGCTCTCGGCAAGCCTGCGCTGGAACGCGATGATGGCGCGGATGGTGGCGACGCGCGCCGGCGTCTCGGTCAGGCGCCAGCGTGCGGCGTTGCGGAAACTCGCTTCGAGCACGTCGAGATTGAGCGTCGGGTCGAGGTCGTTGCCGTAGGGCCGCTCGCCCTTGAGGTTGGCGATCCAGGTGACGATGGCGCCGGTGTAGTCGAGATGGTCGTTGAGCGGTACGCTGACCAGCGGCGCGTTGGCGCCGTCTGCCACCTGATAGCCGGCGTAGAAGTCGATCAGCGGCTGATGCAGCAGGGGATCGTCGATTCCGACCTGCGTTGCCGCCGAGACCGCGCAGGCGGTGGTGTCGCAGTCCGGCACATAGATGCCGAAGCCGAGCCGTTCCTTGATCCCGGCGAAGAAGCGGCTGAAGCGCGGATGCGGCGCCGGCGCCAGCGCCGTGACGACATCGTAGGCGCGGCCATCGCGGCCCTGCACGCGCTCGCGGCTCGGCTGCAGGCAGAACTCCGCCATGGCCGCGATGGCGGCGCGCGCCGCCGCCGTCTCCTCCGGCGAAGCGAGCGTGGATTCGATGAAGCCGAGCAGCGCCTCGATGAAGAACGCATCGTAATAGGCCGAGCGGTGGCGGATCTGCATCGGCTGCCACATCTGCTCGGCGATACCGCGCCACGGCGGATTGATCACCTCGCGCGCTTTCGAGCGGGCGATGAACACCCGCGCCAGGTTGAACAGCAGCGTCGAGTTTTTGTAGCCGCGTGCGTTAAGGCCGGTCAGCGCCGCGAGCACGTCGCGTCCGCGCATGTCGGGATCGCCGATCAGGTTGAAGGCGGCATAGGCCGGAATGAATCCGTTGCGGGCATGGGACGTGAGCAGGTGGCGGCCGCAGGCGCGAATGATGTCGTCGATGGCAGCCTGGGAGGGCGCGGGCGCGGTCGTGGCACGCGGCGGCGCGGGGTGGCGCAGATCGAGGCTGTCGACCAGGGCGGCGACCGGCTGGCCAAGCC
>JBARWE010000221.1:0-8156 GCA_049646625.1 Xanthobacteraceae bacterium | reverse complement strand
GCGCCCTGACCGCCTCGCGGATATCCGGCGGCGTCGCCGGCACCGCCGACAGCCCGCGCGTCAGCGCCTTGAAATAAAGCCCGGTGCCGCCAGTGAAGATCGGCAGCCGCCCGGCCGCCCGCGCTTCGGCCAGCGCCGTCGCGGCGTCCGCGAGCCAGACCCCGGCCGAACAGTTCTGCGCGGCATCGCGATGGCCGTAGAGCCGGTGCGGGACGCGCGCTTCATCCGCCGGCGTCGGCCGCGCGGTCAGGATATGCAAGTCGCGGTAGACCTGCATGGAATCGGTGTTGATGACGACGCCACTGAGCGCCCCGGCAAGGTCGACGGCGAGCGCCGACTTGCCGCTGGCGGTCGGGCCTGCGATAAGCAGCGCCGCGACCGGTCCCGGTCCCGGCTGCTCCTTACCCCCACGCATCAACTCCATTTCATGTCTCTCGTCGCCACGCTGATCTGCAATCCGATAGCACCCGCGCTCGATTCCACCATCCTGGAGGGCGTCGCGGCCGTGCTGCCGGCCGCCGGTCCGGCCCGCTGGCTCGACCCGGAGATTGCCGCCGACTTCCTCTTTACGAGCCAGGAACCGGCTGCCGCCATCGCGGCGCGCCTGCGCGAGGCCGTCGGCGATCTCGCTATCGATGTCGTAGTGCAACCGCAAGCGACGCGGCGCAAGCGGCTGCTGCTGGCCGACATGGATTCGACCATCATCGGCCAGGAATGCATCGACGAACTGGCCGATTTCGCCGGGCTGAAGGCGCATGTCGCCACCATTACCGAGCGGGCCATGCGCGGCGAAGTCGCCTTCGAGCCGGCACTGCGCGAACGTGTCGCGCTGCTGAAGGATCTGCCGCTGTCGGTCATCGACGAGGTGCTCGCCGAACGCATCCGGCTGACGCCGGGCGCGGTCGAACTGGTCCGCACCATGCGTGCGCACGGCGCCTACACCTGCCTCGTCTCCGGCGGCTTCACGCTGTTCACGGCTCGCGTGGCCGAACAGGTCGGCTTTCAGGAAAACCGCGCCAACACCCTGCTGTCAGAAAACGGCAAGCTGACCGGCCGGGTGGCGGAGCCGATCCTCGGCCGCGACGCCAAGCTCGCCGCACTGACCGACCTGCGCGAGGGGTTCGACCTCGATGCGATCGATACGCTGGCGGTCGGCGATGGCGCCAACGACCTCGCCATGATCGGAGCCGCCGGCCTTGGCGTTGCCTACCATGCCAAGCCGAAGGTGGCCGCCGCCGCGGCCGCACGCATCGACCATGGCGATCTGACCGCCCTCCTCTACCTGCAGGGATATAGCCGCAGCGACTTCGTCACCGCTTGACAAGCACGGCGCGTACAGGCGGAATTGCCCCAAACGATAATCTTATGGGGAGGGGCAAACATGAAAGCAGTTACCATTGCATTCGTCGCGGCCATTGCGCTCGCTCTGGCCGGATGTGGCCGCGATCCCGGCCCGAAGGGCGATCCCGGCCCGCAAGGACCCGCCGGCCCGCAAGGTGCCCAGGGCATCCAGGGCACGCCCGGACCGCAGGGCCAGCCCGGACCGCAGGGGCCGCAAGGCGCGCAGGGCGTTCCCGGCCCGAAGGGCGATAAGGGAGATAAAGGCGACAAGGGTGACAAAGGCGAATCCGCTGCCAGCCTCCGCGCCGTCGAAGGCACGACGTCGGTGAGTTGCGAAGCAAACGAAACGCTGGTCTCGGTGTTCTGCCCGAGCGGCGGCGCCGCCGACGGCGCGACATGCGCAACGTCTCCCACCGTCGGTCTCTGCCTGAAAAAGAACTGAGCCTGACGGCAAGGCGCAACAGGCCGCCGCCGCACCGGATGCGGCGGCGGTGGCGTGCGCCCGTCAGACCATGGCACGAACGACGTGCAGGCCGGCGAACAGCGCCCCGATCGACAGTGCCGTCGAGCCGGCGATATAGCCGGCCGCGGCCCACATCTCGCCCCGCTGCATCAGGACATAAGAGTCGAGCGAGAACGTCGAGAAGGTGGTGAAGCCACCGCAAATGCCGACGATCAGGAACGCCCGCACCGCCTGCGACGCATCCCATTTCAACGCGAAACTTTCCGCCAGCAGGCCGATGAGGAAAGAGCCGGCGATGTTGATGAAAAACGTACCCCAGGGAAAGTCGAAGCCAAACAGCTTGCCGGACGCAATACCGGCGAGGTAGCGGGCCACCGAACCGAGGGCGCCGCCAGCCGCAACCGCCATGATGAGCTGGATATTCAAGACCGATCCTCCATGCCAAGCGGGGCACGGACAGTGCCTGTCGGCCCGCCCGCACGCGGTTTGGTAGGAGTCATCAGCCTCACACCGACGTCGGACGGCATCCGGGCGTCTGTGCATGACGGTTATCGGGGGAACCCCATCCCCATCGGGTTGATAATCTAGGAGGAATGAACGGCGCTGCCAAGATGGGCCGGCCGGACTCCCGGATGATCGATCGACCCGGCCGGCGTTACACCGGGCGCGGACGACCTTACGACAACGACCGCGACAGGGCCTGGCGCTCGGCCGCGAGCAAGGCCACCGCCTCGCGCGCGATCGGCGACAGGCCCGCGCCGCCGCTTGCCAGATGCGCGCAAATCTCATCGCGCATGCGCGGCTCCCAGAATTTCCTCAGATGATCGGCGACGTCTGCGGCGGCGTGGTCCGTCTTCTGGGTGGCGAAGAACTGCGCGATCTGGTTGGCCATGCGCACCAGCTTCTCAGCTCGCATGGGCCGGCTCGCTCACAACGATACGGTGAGGGTGAGTGAACAATTCGAACCCGTCACGCCGGGCGATGCCGACCAGCGTGACGCCAGCAGCCTCAGCGGTGCGCACCGCAAGTGCGGTCGGCGCCGAGACCGCGGCGATCACCGGAATGCAGGTGGCGATCGCCTTCTGCACCATCTCAACCGAGATGCGGCTGGTCAGCACGCCGATGCCGCCAGCCCCATTGCGCCCGGCCCGCGCCAGCGCGCCGGCGAGCTTGTCGAGCGCGTTGTGGCGGCCGACATCCTCGCGCGCGGCGACGATGCCCTCCTCGCGGGTCCAGAACGCCACCCCGTGCACCGCGCGGGTCTCGGCATTGAGCACCTGATGCACGCCGACCGCCTCGACCGCCGCCATGATCTCGTCCGGCGAAAAGCGCGCGTCATCGACGACCGCCTGCTGCGAGCGCATCGCCTCGGCAAGCGACTCGATGCCGCACAACCCGCAGCCGGTCGGGCCGGCGAGAAAGCGCCGCCGGTCGGCCAGCGCCGCGGCACGCGGCTCGGCCAGCCACATCCGCAGTTCGATGCCGATCTCCTGCTCGATCACGTCGATCGACCTGATCTCACCGGCCGACGCCACGATGCCCTCGGTCAGGCTGAAGCCGACCGCGAAATCCTCAAGGTCCTGCGGGGTCGCCATCATCACCGCGTGCGACGAGCCGTTATAGGACAGCGCCACCGCGACCTCTTCGGGGATCGCGCGGTCGCCGGCGCGCATCTCACCGTCGCGCCAGGCCATCCGCGACACGCGATGGAACGGGTTCACCATGATCTACTCCGCCGCTTCCGACGGCACGATGCGTCGGCTCTGCCGGGCAAACGCATCGTAATCCTCCTGCCACGCGGAACGCCCATTGGAAGGCGAGACCTGCACTGCGGTGCATTTATACTCGGGGCAATTGGTGGCCCAGTCGGAGGAGTCGGTTGTCACCACATTAGCCTGCGTGTCGGGGTGGTGGAAAGTGGTATAGACGACGCCCGGCGCCACCCGGTCCGTGACCTCGGCGCGCAGCGTGGTCTCGCCAGCGCGGCTTGCGAGCTTGACCCATGAGCCGGTGACGATGCCGCGCTCGCCGGCGTCATGCGGATGAATTTCCAGAACATCCTCGCCGTGCCAGACGACGTTGTCGGTGCGCCGCGTCTGCGCGCCGACATTATATTGCGACAGGATGCGGCCGGTGGTCAGCAGCAGCGGGAAGCGCGGCCCGACCCGCTCGTCGCTGGCGAAATACTCGGTGAGCATGAAGTTGCCCTTGCCGCGTACGAACGTATCGACATGCATCACCGGGGTCCCGGCCGGCGCCTTCTCGTTGCACGGCCACTGGATCGAGCCGAGTTGTTCGAGCCTGGCGAACGACACCCCGGCGAAGGTCGGCGTCAGCCGCGCGATCTCGTCCATGATCTCGGAGGGGTGATCGTAATGCATCGGGTAACCGAGCGCATTGCTGAGCGCGACGGTGATCTCCCAGTCGGCCATACCGGCTTTCGGCTCCATCACCTTGCGGATCAACTGGATGCGGCGCTCGGCATTGATGAACGTGCCATCCTTTTCGAGGAAGGTCGAACCGGGCAGGAAGACGTGGGCGTAGGTGGCGGTCTCGTTGAGGAACAGGTCCTGCACCACCACACATTCCATGGCCGCAAGGCCGGCGGCGACGTGCTGCGTGTCGGGGTCGGACTGCATGATGTCCTCGCCCTGCACATAGAGGCCCTTGAAGCTGCCGTCGATGGCGGCATCCATCATGTTGTTGACACGCAGGCCCGGCTCCTTCTCCAGCGGCCTGTTCCAGTCGGTCTCGAACAGGCGGCGCACGTCGTCGTTGCCGACATGGCGGTAGCCGGAGAACTCGTGCGGGAACGATCCCATGTCGCACGACCCCTGCACATTGTTCTGGCCGCGCAGCGGGTTCACGCCGACGCCGGGCCGGCCGATATTGCCGGTCGCCATCGCCAGGTTGGCGATCGCCATCACCGCGGTCGACCCCTGGCTGTGCTCGGTGACACCGAGGCCGTAGTAAATCGCCGCATTGCCGCCGGTGGCGTAGAGCCGCGCCGCGCCGCGGATATCGTCCGCCGGCACGCCGGTGACGGCGGCCATCCGGTCCGGGTTGTGGCGCGGCTCGGCGACGAACGCCGCCCAGTCCTGGAACGTATCCCAGTCGCAACGCGCCCGCACGAACGCCTCGTCCACCAGCCCCTCGGTGACGATGACGTGGGCGAGCGCGGTGAGGATCGCGACATTGGTGCCGGGCAGCGTCGGCAGGTGATAGGCCGCCTCGACATGCGGCGCGCGCACCAGTTCGGTCCGGCGCGGATCGATGACGATCAGTTTCGCGCCCTGCCGCAGCCGCTGCTTCATGCGCGAGGCAAACACCGGATGCGCATCGGAGGGGTTGGCGCCGATCACCAGCATCACGTCGGTCTGCTCGACCGAGTCGAAATCCTGCGTGCCGGCCGAGGTGCCAAACGTCTTGCCGAGGCCGTAGCCGGTCGGCGAATGGCAGACACGGGCGCAGGTATCGACATTGTTGTTGCCGAAGCCGGCGCGCACCAGCTTCTGCACTAGAAAGGTTTCCTCGTCGGTGCAGCGCGAGGAGGTCAGCGCGCCGACCGAGCGCACGCCATGCGTCGCCTGAATGCGCTTGAACTCGGAGGCAACGTGCGCGATCGCCTCGCCCCAGCTGACCTCGCGCCACGGATCGGTGATTGTCTCGCGCAGCATCGGCTTCAGGATGCGGTCGCGATGGTTGGTGTAACCCCAGGCGAAGCGGCCCTTGACGCAGGAGTGGCCGTGGTTGGCATGGCCCTCCTTGTAGGGCACCATGCGCACCACCTCGTCGCCTTTCATCTCCACCTTGAAGGCGCAGCCGACGCCGCAATAGGCGCAGGTGGTCACCTGCGACCACTCCGGCTTGCCCATTGCCAGCACGGTGTTCTCGCGCAGCGAGCCGGTCGGGCATGCCTGCACGCAGGCGCCGCACGACACGCAATCGGACTCAAGGAACGGCTGATCGCTGCCGGCCGCCATCACCGAGTCGAAACCGCGCCCGGTAATGGTCAGCGCAAACGTACCCTGAATGTCGTCGCAGGCCCGCACGCAGCGCGAGCAGACGATGCACTTCGCCGGATCGTAGGTGAAATACGGGTTGCTTGTGTCAATGCCGGTGTCGCGATGTTTTGCAGCGTCGAAACCGTAGCGCACCTCGTCAAGCCCGACCGCAGCGGCGACCTCAAGCAGGTCGGCGTTGCCGTTCTCGGCCGGGTCGAGCGACGTCACCGGATGGTCGGAGACGTAAAGCTCCATGACGCCACGGCGCAGCCGGTCGAGCCGCTCCGAACGTGTCACCACCTTCATGCCTTCAGCGACCGGCGTGGTGCACGAAGCCGGCGTGCCGGCGCGACCCTCGATCTCGACCAGACAGATACGGCACGAGCCGAAGGCATCGAGGCTGTCGGTGGCGCACAGCTTTGGAATCTCGGTGCCGATCTCCATCGCCGCCCGCATCACAGAAGTGCCCGCCGGTACCGTGACGCTTGCGCCATCAATCGAAAGCGTCACCGTTTCGACCGCGCCGGACGCGGGCGTGCCGTAATCGATCTCCTCGATCAGGGTGCGGGCGTCGCTTCCCTGCGCCATCGTTCGCTCCGTCATTCCGCGGCCGCGCGCGTCGGCGGCGTGATGCCAAAATCCTCGGGGAAATGCGTCAGCGCGCTCAAGACCGGGTATGGCGTAAAACCGCCGAGCGCACACAGCGAGCCGAACTTCATGGTCTCGCACAGGTCCTTGACCAGCGCGATGTTGGCGGCGCGCGCGTCGTCATTGATGATGCGGTCGATCACCTCGACCCCGCGCGCCGAACCGACCCGGCACGGCGTACACTTGCCGCAGGACTCCACCGCACAAAACTCCATGGCGAAGCGCGCCTGCTTCGCCATATCCACGCTGTCGTCGAACACCACGATGCCACCATGGCCGATCAGGCCGTCACGCGCGGCGAACGCCTCGTAGTCGAACGGCGTATCGAACAGCTCGCGCGGGAAGTAAGCGCCGAGCGGCCCGCCGACCTGCACCGCCCGCACCGGGCGCCCGCTTAAGGTGCCGCCACCGATGTCGTCCACCAGTTCGCCGAGCGTGATGCCGAACGCCGTCTCGAACAGACCGGCATGTTTGACATTGCCGGCGAGTTGGATCGGCATGGTGCCGCGCGAGCGCCCCATGCCGAAGTCGCGATAAGCGGCCGCGCCGTGATCGAGAATGAACGGCACCGCGGCAAGCGACAGCACGTTGTTGATGACGGTCGGGCACCCGAACAGCCCCTTGTGCGCCGGCAGCGGCGGTTTGGCGCGCACCACGCCGCGCCTGCCCTCGATGCTGTCGAGCAGCGCGGTCTCCTCGCCGCAGACATAGGCGCCGGCGCCGACCCGCACTTCAAGATCGAAAGCATAAGCCGAGCCAGCAACGGACGCCCCAAGCAGGCCCGCGCAGCGAGCGACGGCGATCGCCGTCTCCATCGCCGCGATGGCGTGCGGATATTCGGAACGGATGTAGACGTAGCCCTGCGTTGCGCCGACCGCAATGCCGGCGATCATCATGCCCTCGATCAGCACGAACGGATCGCCTTCCATGATCATGCGGTCGGCGAACGTGCCGCTGTCGCCCTCGTCGGCATTGCAGACGATGTACTTCCGCGCGCCGGCGGCCTTCGCCGCGGTGTCCCACTTGATGCCGGTCGGGAAGCCGGCGCCGCCACGCCCGCGCAAACCGGATTCCGTCACCGCCGCGACGATGGCCTGCGGCCCGATCTCCAGCGCACGGGCGAGGCCGCGAGTGCCACCATGGGCGCGGTAGTCGTCAAGCGAGACCGGATCGATGATACCGCAGCGCGCGAAGGTGAGCCGCGTCTGCCGCTTGAGGAACGGAATGTCCTCGGGGTTGCCGAGTGCGAGCGGATGCGCCGTGCCGTCGACGATGGCGTCGAGCACGGCTGCCGCCTCAGCCAGCGCGATCGGCCCATAGGCAACACGTCCGCCGTCCGTCGCCACCTCGACCATCGGTTCCAGCCAGTGCAGGCCGCGTGAGCCGGTACGCACGATCTCAATAGCAATGCCACGCCGCGCCGCATGGTCGTGCAACGCCGCGACGATACGGTCGGCGTCGAGCGCCACCGCCACGGCATCGCGAGGAACGAACAGCCGGAGATTCATCGCTCCGTCTCCGCCAGCAGCCGATCGAGCTTGGCGTCGTCGAGCCGCGCCACGATGCGCCCGTCGAGCATCGCCGACGGCGCCACCGAGCACAGGCCGAGACAATAGACCGGCTCCAGCGAGACGCGGCCGTCGGCGGTCGCCTCGCCAAAACCGATGCCGAGCTTCGCCTCCGCGCGCGCGGCCAACCGC
>JBARWE010000220.1:0-3315 GCA_049646625.1 Xanthobacteraceae bacterium | reverse complement strand
CCTCGTCGGCGGCCGCGACCATGCCGACCTGCCGCCAGCGGCCGCGCGACAGCGTCCAGCGCCGCAACGTCGGTGCCTCGAACCCCATCAGCAGGGCAACCAGTGCCATCACCGCGACGATGGCGCCCGAGCCGATACCGAGCGCCGCCAGACCAGTGTCGAGCAGCCCCATGATCACGACATAGCCGAGCGTCGCCCACCACAGCCGGTGCCAGACGAGCCACACGGGACCGAACACCGCGGCCCAGAGATGAAAGCCGTCGCGCACGAAGACGAACTTCTCCGGCTCGCGCGGCACCGCGTCGCCGCGCGCGATCCGGGCATGCACCGTGTAAACCGCCATGATCGTCCTTTCGCGGCCGGCCCGAAGGTCAGCCGCCGAGCTGGCCCTTGGTGGAAGGGATTTCGCCGGCGTTGCGCGGATCGATCGCCACCGCCGCGCGCAGCGCCCGCGCCAGTCCCTTGAAGCACGACTCGGCGATATGGTGGCTGTTGTCGCCGTACAGCGTCTCGACATGCAGCGTCACGCCGGCGTTCATCGCAAACGCCTGGAACCACTCGCGCACCAGCTCGGTGTCGAAAGCGCCGATCTTGTCGCGCGGAAACGCCACGCGGAACACCAGCACCGGCCGCCCGGAGATATCGAGCGCAACGCGGGTCAGCGTCTCGTCCATCGGCAGATGCAGGCTGGCATAGCGGGTGATGCCGGCCATGTCGCCGAGCGCCTGGCGCAGCGCCTGGCCGAGCGCGATACCGACGTCCTCGGTGGTGTGATGGTCGTCGACATGCAGGTCGCCATTGGCGCGCACCGTGATGTCGATGCGCGAATGGCGGGCCAGAAGGTCCAGCATATGGTCGAAGAAGCCGATGCCGGTGGCCACATCGGCCGTGCCGGTGCCGTCGAGGTTGACGCTGACCTCGACCTCGGTTTCGCTGGTTTTCCGCCGGATGCTCGCGGCCCGCATGGGACGATCCTCCTTAAAACGCGGCTCTTTTAACAGGATGACGACGCCTTCGCTACTGCGGCATCAGCCGCCGGCGGCCACTCCTCGGCCGCGACCGATTGCGCGCGCCCCGGCGAATGCCTAGATCAGGGCCGCCCACAGGATTCATTTCATGCAGACAACCTCTCCCGGCACACAGCCGGTCTGGCACGGCACCACCATCCTCACCGTCCGCAAGGGCGGAAAAGTGGTGGTCGGCGGCGACGGCCAGGTGTCGATCGGCCAGACCGTAATCAAATCCAACGCCAAAAAGGTGCGGCGGCTTGGCAAGGGAGACGTGATCGGCGGCTTCGCCGGCGCCACCGCCGATGCGTTCACGCTGTTCGAGCGGCTGGAGGCCAAGCTGGAGCAGTATCCGGGGCAACTCACCCGCGCCGCGGTCGAACTGGCCAAGGACTGGCGCACCGACCGCTACCTGCGGCGGCTGGAGGCGATGATGATCGTCGCCGACCGCGAGGTGTCGCTGGTGTTGACCGGCACCGGCGACGTGCTGGAGCCGGAGGGCGGCGTGATGGCGATCGGCTCCGGCGGCAACTATGCGCTGGCCGCGGCGCGGGCGCTGGCCGACTCAGACCACGACGCCGAGGCGATCGTGCGCCGCAGCCTCGATATCGCCGCCGACATCTGCGTCTACACCAACCGCAACGTCACCCTTGAGACGCTGGACAGCGCCCCCACATCATGACCGACTTCTCCCCCCGCGAAATCGTCTCCGAACTCGACCGCTACATCGTCGGCCAGGCCGACGCCAAACGCGCGGTCGCAATTGCCTTACGCAATCGCTGGCGGCGGCTGCAGCTCGACGCCTCGCTCCGCGACGAGGTGCTGCCCAAGAACATTCTGATGATCGGCCCCACCGGCGTCGGCAAGACGGAGATCGCGCGGCGGTTGGCCAAACTTGCCGGCGCGCCGTTCCTGAAGGTCGAGGCGACGAAATTCACCGAGGTCGGCTATGTCGGCCGCGATGTCGAGCAGATCGTGCGCGACCTGGTCGAAGTCGCCATCGCCCAGACCCGCGAGCGCCGCCGCAAGGACGTGCGCGCCCGCGCCCAGCTTGCCGCCGAGGAGCGGGTGGTCGATGCGCTGGTCGGCACCAATGCCGGCGCGGCAACCCGCGATTCGTTCCGCCGCAAGCTGCGCACCGGCGAACTCGACGACAAGGAAATCGAGATCGAGGTGCAGGCGCAGGGCGGCGGGATGCCGATGTTCGAGATTCCCGGCATGCCCGGCGCGCAGATGGGCGCCATCTCGCTCGGCGACATTTTGGGCAAGCTCGGCGGCAAGCCCAGGACGCGGCGACTGACGGTGAGGGACTCGCACGAGATTCTCGTCAACGAGGAATCCGACAAGCTGCTGGACAGCGAACAGTTGGTGCAGGACGCGATCCGCGAGGTCGAGAACAACGGCATCGTGTTCCTCGACGAGGTCGACAAGATCGCGGTGCGCGAGGGCGCGCGCACCGGCGATGTGTCGCGCGAGGGCGTGCAGCGCGATCTGCTGCCGCTGATCGAGGGCACCACAGTCTCCACCAAGCATGGCGCGGTCAAGACCGACCACATCCTGTTCATCGCCTCGGGCGCCTTCCACATTGCAAAACCCTCCGACCTGCTGCCGGAGTTGCAGGGCCGGCTGCCGATCCGCGTCGAACTGCAGGCGCTGACCCGCGACGATTTCCGTCGCATCCTGACCGAGCCGGAAGCCTCGCTGATCAAGCAGTATGTCGCGCTGATGGAGACTGAGGGCGTCACCCTCGACATTGCTGACGAGGCGATCGACGCGCTGGCCGACGTCGCGGTCGCGGTGAACGCCTCGGTGGAAAATATTGGCGCACGGCGGTTGCAGACGGTGATGGAGCGGGTGCTGGACGAGATTTCCTTTGCCGCGCCCGACCGCAACGGCGAGACCATCCGCATCGATGCCGCCTATGTGCAGAAGCACGTCGGCGATCTTGCCAGGAATGCCGACCTGAGCCGGTTCATTCTGTAGAGTCGCCCCTCACCTGCCCCGCCGCACCCGGACATACAGCGCGCCGGCGCCGCCGTGGGCGGCGTGCGCTTCCTCGAAGCCGACGACGAGGCCGCGAAACTCCGCGAGCGCCAGCCACTCCGGCACCTCGCGGCGCAAGGCGCCCGATCCCTTGCCGTCGCGTCCACCCTTGCCGGTGATCACCAGCACCAGCGTCAGTCCCTCGCCCTGCGCGCGGACGAGGAACCGCCGCAGCACGGCGTGGGCGCGTATCAGCGTCAGGCCGTGCAGATCGAGCCGCGCCTCGATCCCGGTGTGGCCACGCGCGATACGGCCCCGCTCGCGC
>JBARWE010000219.1:0-71862 GCA_049646625.1 Xanthobacteraceae bacterium | reverse complement strand
GCCGGCCGCCGCGCCGGGCCGCTTGAGGCGGTCACCGCGGAGATCGCCGGTGGCGGCGGCAAGGCATGCACCATCGCCGGTTTCGACGTCACCTCGACGTCCGCCATCGAGCAAGGCATCGACGATGCCACGGCCCATCTCGGCGAGATCGCCGTGCTGGTCAATTGCGCCGGCGTGGCCCCGTCGGCGCCGTTCGAGAAAACCGGCCTCGATCTGTGGAACGATGTCGTCGCCGCCAACCTCACCGGCGTATTCCTGACGACCCGTGCCGCCCTGCCCTCGATCCGGCGGGCCGGCAATGGGCGCATCATCAATGTCGCCAGCACCGCCGGTCTCGTTGGCTATGCTTATGTGACGGCGTATTGCGCCTCCAAGCACGGCGTGATCGGCCTGACGCGCGCGCTGGCGCTGGAACTGGCGCACACGGACATCACCGTCAATGCGGTCTGCCCCGGCTTTACCGATACCCCGCTGCTGGACGGCGCGGTCGAGACGATCAGCGGCAAGACCGGCCGCACGCGCGAGGAAGCGCGGGCAAGCCTTGCTCGCAACAACCCGCAGGGCCGGCTGGTGACGCCGGAGGAAGTTGCCCACACCGTATCATGGCTGGTGTCACCGGAGGCGGCCGCGATCACCGGGCAGGCGATCGCCGTGGCGGGCGGTGAAGTTATGGCTGGGTAGGCCGGCGATTCAGGGAGAAGGCGGCGAATGACCAATGCGATGCAAAGTAAGAAGCGTTCGTTCAAGGGCCACAAGGCCACCCATTTCCGCTTCGAGACGGACGCCGACGGCCGCGTCGCCACCATCACGCTCGACCGGCCGGACAAGAAGAACCCGCTGACTTTTGAGAGCTACGAGGAGCTTGGCGACCTGTTCCGCGCGCTGCAGAAGGCGGCCGATGTGCGCGCCGTGGTGCTGACGGGTGCGGACGGTAATTTCTCATCGGGCGGCGACGTGTTCGATATCATCGAGCCGCTGACCACGATGAAGATGCCGGACCTGCTGGCCTTCACGCGCATGACCGGCGATCTGGTACGGCAGATCCGCGCCTGCCCGCAGCCGGTCGTCGCCGCGGTCGACGGCATCTGCGCCGGCGCTGGCGCCATCCTTGCGATGGCCGCCGATCATCGCCTCGCCACGCCCGAAGCCAGGACCGCCTTCCTGTTCACCCGCGTCGGGCTGGCCGGCGCGGACATGGGCGCCTGCGGCATCCTTCCGCGCATTATCGGCCATGGGCGTGCCGCCGAACTACTGTTCACCGGCCGCGTCATGACCGCGGCGGAAGGCCACGCCTGGGGCTTCTACAACACCCTGCACGAGCGCGCCGCGCTCCTGGCGGAAGCGCAGCGGTTCGCCCGCAGCCTCGCCGACGGTCCATGGTTCGCCCATGCCATGACCAAGAAGATGCTCGATCAGGAATGGGCAATGGGCATTGAGGAATTGATCGAATCCGAAGCGCAGGCGCAGGCCATCTGCATGGCGACCGGCGACTTCCGCCGCGCCTTCGAGGCGTTCGCGGCAAAGGCCCGGCCAGCCTTCGAGGGAAACTAGCCGATGTCGGTACATTCCACCAAGCCGGGCCGCGGCCCGTCGCGAGACCATCTCGACTGGCCGTTTTTCGCCCCAGAGCATCGCGCGCTTGCCGCGGCACTCGACGCCTTCATTGCCGACGGCGAACTGGGCGAGATCGATCACGGCGATGCCGACGCGGCCACGCGGGCGCTGGTGGCGCGGCTCGGCCATGCGGGCTTTCTGCGGCCGTGCGTGCCACGCGCCTTTGGCGGCGCGGCGGAGGCGATCGACAGCCGCGCGCTGTGCGTCGTCCGCGAGACGCTGGCCTATCACGACGGGCTGGCCGACTTCGCCTTCGCGATGCAGGGCCTCGGCACCGGCGCCGTCAGCCTGTCCGGCTCCGACGACCTGAAGCGGCACATTCTGCCGAAGATTGCCGGCGGCGAACTCATCTCGGCCCTCGCGCTGACCGAGCCGGACGCCGGCTCCGATGTCGCGGCAATGGCCGCCACCGCGCGGCGCGACGGTAGCGACTACGTCATCGACGGCGAGAAGATCTTCATCTCAAACGGTGGCATCGCCGACGTCTATAGCGTGTTCGCGCGCACCGGCGAGGCGCCAGGCACCCGCGGCATTTCGGCCTTCGTGGTGTTTGCCGATACGCCCGGCTTCACCGTCGCCGAGCGGATCGAGACCATCGCCCCGCATCCGCTGGCGCGACTGCGCTTCGACGGCGTGCGGGTGCCGGCCGCAAACCTGCTCGGCGCGCCTGGCGAAGGCTTCAAGATCGCCATGCGCACGCTCGATATCTTTCGGCCGTCGGTCGCCGCCGCGGCGCTCGGCTTCGCGCGCCGCGCGCTGGACGAGGCCGTCGCCCACGCCAAGTCGCGGCAGATGTTCGGCGCGACACTGGCCGACCTGCCGACGGCGCAGAGCACGCTTGGCGAGATGGCGACGGCGATCGATGCCGCGTCGCTGCTCACCCTGCGGACCGCCTGGCGGCGCGACGTGCAGAAACTGCCGACCACGCGCGAGGCGGCGATGGCCAAGCTGACGGCGACCGAGAACGCGCAATGGGTGATCGACCAGGCGCTGCAATTGTTCGGCGGCCGCGGCGTGCGCGTCGGCGAGATCACCGAGCGCCTTTACCGCGAGATCAGAGCGCTGCGCATCTACGAGGGCGCCACCGAGGTTCAGAAGCTGATTATCGGCCGCGAGCTGATGAAAGCGGCAACGGGATAAGGAAAAGATTGCGATGCACGGCATCAGGGAAACGGTCGGACGGAAGATTTCTTTCGACTGGCAGGATCCGTTCGGCCTCGACGCGCAGTTGAACTGCGAGGAGCGCATGGTGCGCGATACCGCGCGCGCCTATGCGCAGGACAAGCTGCTGCCGCGCGTGCAGGATGCGTTCCGCCACGAGCGCACCGATCCGGCGGTCTTTGCCGAAATGGGCGAACTCGGGTTGCTCGGCCTGATGGGCTGCCTGCGGCTCGGACGGATGAAGGACGAGGGCCATCCGCCGGTCGAACTGACTTCGATCCTGAAGCGCAACTCGTGCGGAAAGGCGCTTGAGATCGCGCGCACCGCACGCGACATGCTGGGCGGCAACGGCATCTCGGACGAGTTTCCCGTCGCCCGCCATCTCGTCAATCTCGAGGTGGTCAACACCTATGAGGGCACCCACGACATTCATGCCCTGATCATCGGCCGTGCCGTCACCGGCCTTGCCGCCTTTGCCAACTGAACGGAGTTGATGATGAGCGTCACCACGCTGCCCAAAAAGGCCACCGCGGCGACACCACACCGCATTCTGCAGCCGGACGGATGGGCCAAGCCGGTCGGCTACGCCAACGGCGTCGAGGCCCGCGGCCGCACGATCTATGTCGGCGGGCAGATCGGCTGGACCGGACAGGGCAGGTTCGAGGCGCGCGATCTGCCGGGCCAGGTTCGTCAGGCGCTGGCCAACATCGTCGCGATCCTCGCCGAGGCCGGCGCCGGCCCTGAGCACATCACCGCGATGACCTGGTACCTGACCGACCGGAAGGCTTACTCCGCCTCGCTCAAGGACATCGGGGCGGCCTACAAGGCGGTCATCGGCCGCAATTTTCCGACCATGGCGGTGGTCGAGGTATCCGGTCTCATCGAGGATGAGGCACTGGTCGAGATACAGGCGGTCGCCGTTGTCCCCGATTGACGCCTTGCATGCGGCGGGCACCGCATCACGGTTATCGGCAATAACCAACTCGTTGCCGGCACTTCGCCAGCAAATAAACTTTAGGCTTCAAATAATAAATTCGCTATGCTTGGGCCGCGCAAGAAGACCGGCATAACATAGTCGAAGTTCGGGAGGCAGTTTGAGATGCTTGGACAGTCAGGACATATCGATACATTCTGCCGCGACAATCTCCCGCCTCCCGAGCAGTGGCCAGACCTGCTGCTCGACAGGTTTCAATATCCCGAATATCTCAACTGTGCCGTCGAACTGACCGACCGCATGGTTGAGAAAGGCTTCGGCGACCGGACCGCGCTGATCGGCAACGGGCGTCGCCGCACCTACAAGGAGCTGGCCGACTGGACCAACCGCCTGGCGCGCGCCCTGGTCGAGAATTACGGGATCAAGCCGGGCAATCGAATCCTGATCCGCTCCGCCAACAATCCGGCAATGGTCGCCTGCTGGCTGGCCGCCACCAAGGCCGGCGCGGTGGTGGTCAACACCATGCCGATGTTGCGCGCCGGCGAGCTTGCCAAGATCGTGGACAAGGCGGAGATCGCGCTGGCCCTGTGCGATACCCGCATCAAGGATGAATTGGTGGCTTGCGCCAAGGAAAGCCGCTTCCTGAAGCAGGTGGTGGGCTTCGACGGCACCGCCAACCACGACGCCGAGCTGGATCGCGCCGCGCTCGACAAGCCTGTTGCCTTCGAGGCGGCCCGCACCGGCCGCGACGACGTGGCGCTGCTCGGCTTCACCTCGGGCACCACCGGCGTGCCGAAAGCCACGATGCATTTCCACCGTGATATCCTGATCATCGCCGATGGCTACGCCAAGGAAGTGCTCGGCGTCACCCCCGACGACGTATTCGTCGGCTCGCCGCCGCTTGCATTCACCTTCGGGCTGGGCGGGCTGGCGGTGTTTCCGCTGCGCTTTGGCGCTGCGGCGGCGCTGCTGGAGACCGCAACGCCGCCGCACATGATCGAGATCATCGAGACCTACAAGGCGACCATCTCGTTCACCGCGCCGACGGCCTACCGGGCGATGATGAAGGCGATGGACGAAGGCGCCGACCTGTCGTCGCTGCGCGTCGCCGTCTCGGCCGGCGAGACGCTGCCGGCACCTGTGTTCGAGGAGTGGGAGCGAAAGACCGGGAAGCCGATCCTCGACGGAATCGGCGCCACCGAGATGCTGCATATTTTCATCTCCAACCGATTGAACGATCGCGCGCCCGGCAGCACGGGAAAGCCGGTGGCCGGCTACGAGGCGAAGATCGTTGACGACGATATGAATGAACTGCCGCGCGGCACGGTCGGGCGGCTGGCGGTGCGGGGACCGACCGGCTGCCGCTATCTCAACGACGAACGCCAGAAGAACTATGTGCGGGACGGCTGGAATCTGACCGGCGATTCCTTCACCCAGGATCAGGATGGCCATTTCCATTTCGCCGCCCGCTCCGACGACATGATCCTCTCGGCCGGTTACAATATCGCCGGACCCGAGGTTGAGGCCGCGCTTCTTGCCCATGAGCTGGTGCTGGAATGCGCCGTGATCGGCGCGCCGGACGAGGAGCGCGGACAGATCGTCGAGGCTTATGTCGTGCTGATATCGGGCGGCCGTGCCGATGACGCGACCGTCCGGCTGCTACAGGAGCATGTGAAGGCGATGATCGCGCCCTACAAATATCCGCGATCGGTCAAATTCGTCGACAGCCTGCCCAGAACGCTGACCGGCAAAATCCAGCGCTTTCGCCTTCGCGCGTCCTGACTATCGATCGCCGCCAAGCGGCCGGTTTTCGCGCCGCTTCGTAAGGCTATCGCTTACCTCACCCCCGCAAGGTCTGCGACGGCAGTTCGCCAAACCGCGCGCGGTAGCTCTGCGCGAAGCGGCCGCCGTTCGCAAAACCTCATTTCAGCGCAATATCGGTGACGGATGTCGACGGGCACGCCCGCTGAAGTTCGGCGCGGGCGTGTTCCAGGCGGGTGTTGCGCAGCATCGCAAGCGGCGTGGTTCTACGAAACTGCTTGAAGCCCTCGAACAGCGTGCGCACGCTGACGCCCGCTGCTTTGGCGATATCGGCAATCGAGATGTCCTGCGCCGCGTTGGTCAGGATGTAATCCTCGGCTCGGCGCACATGGCGCGGTGTCGCCGGACTGACCGGGGCCGCCAGCCGTGCGGAATAATTGTGAGGCAATATCGTCAATAGCATCGTCATCAGCATCTGTTCGAGATAGCTGATCCACAGCGGCGAGGACGGCAACGCCTGTCTGCTCGCGAGTTCGGCGGAGGCGAAATCGACCGTGCGGCGATAGCTGCCTCCAGCGGCGGACGCGACGTCCAGCTCAGGTGCGAACTCGATCGGCCGCCCGACCGCATTCTGCAGCAATTCTCCCAGATGCCGCTCAAGCGCGTAGCGGTTTATCTTAAGAACGGTGTGAGCACATCCGGCGCTCCAGCGCATGCGCAAGGGCAATGTCGCCGAGCTGATGGCACCCGTCACCGATCCGGCCATGACAGTGGCATTGCCCACTCGCATCTCACAGCCGCCACCATTGATGAGATGGATGAGAAAGCAGTGCTCCGGCTCGCCGGCGTCGATCGCCACTTCGGCGCCGTAGGTGACATGACTGAGCGAAAGATGCTTCAGGGTGGCAAGATGCAGGCGCACAGCGAGATGCCGCTCATGCCCGGAGTAGTCGATCCGGTGCCGGCAATAGACGCTCCCTATTCTGTCGCGCGCCTCATCGAGGTCGGTAGTCTCGAAGATAAGGCGATGTTCCAGCGTCATGGCAGCGGCACCGGATGTTTCAAAGCTGTTTGTCGCGCTATCTGTACGATTTCCGCACCCGGCGGATAGTCTGGTTCAGAATTTTAGGCTCAAAGTATTTAGATAAATAAACGAAACGGTCGCGACATTGTCAAGAAAGTTGCCCGCCTATCGGGTGGCCGACGTAACTTCCGGTAAACGCCGATCGGTCCGCGATTGTCATGCCCATAGCGGGAGGAGCGTCTTTATGAATCGCGGCAATAGCGCGGCGCCCCGTAAAGAGGGTTTCAACCGGCATAAACGGAATATTCCTGGCCAGCCGCATGGAAGGGGCAGCCAGCCGGCATTGCAGAAGGAGCATGCCCAGCCCTGACCAGCTCACCTTATCGGATGTCGTTGATCAGACTGTCGTCCGTGCGCTCGATCCGTTTGGAATTCATCTTTCCTTGCTTCTCGGTGGCCCGGATCGAATTGTCGAGAGTGACCTTCCTGATGCCGCGCCGGCAACGGCCTAATAGTTCAATTTCTATAAAATCTTTCCAGCAAGACATGACGCCTGCCTTGTAAGCGTTCGTGTTGTGGCGCGGCTGCGTATTGCCGTCGCCGCGTGGTCCGGCGCGCGATAGGACTCCTCTACCAAAAGCGTCGATCAACCGCACATGACCAAGCACGGTGACAAGGTTTTGTACCGGACAAGTTTTATGCACGATCCGTACATTTCTCGCGTCGACGGGATAGATCGGATGGATACGGCTGAAGCAAACTCGACGAACAGTGAGTTCGCGAAAGAAGCCGTTGCCGACAAGGCGCGCTCCGCAAACCGCGCAGATTGATCGATCTGATACGAACGCAATGCCGCTATGGGAGGATTCGTCATGAAATACAGCAAAGGCGCGATGACTCGGGAGAAGGGCTTTCAGGGCCAGAAGTGGAGCATTCTCGGCGAACCGTATGTGCCGCTGCACATGACGCCGTCGTCGCTGCTGTTGGATGCCGAATTCGGGCCGAACAGTTTCGTGCCGACGCATATCCATGTGACCCAGGACGAAATTCTTTACATCCTGGAAGGCGAAATGGATTTCGACATGGAAGGCGAGACAATCAAGGCTGGCCCCGGCACCGCGGTGACGCTGCCGAAAGGCATTCCTCATTCGCTGCACAACCGCTCGGGCAAGCTCGTGAAGGCATTGGTGATGGTATCGCCGACCGGCGACTTCTACGACTACATGACCAAGATCAGCGGTCTGGCCGACCCTGCGGAGGTCGTGCGTCTCGGCCCGGAACACGGCATTCGTTTCGTCTGACATCAACCTTGCCCGCCGGAAGCCGGCCGATTGACGAGCGGCCGGCTGCCATTCGCAATGCCATAGCGTCGGCAGCGACGCCGACGGAGGGGAGATGCACATGCCATCGAGCGTGAGGACTATCGTTGAGGCTTTCTGGCAGGGACACAGCGCCGGCGACCACGAAGCTCTCAAACGCATCGTAGCGGAAGACGTAACATGGACCGTGGTTGGAAAGACCAGCCCAATCGCCAAAACATACCAAGGGTGGGACGGATTTTTTGGAGAACTGCTTGGCGGACATGTCCGCTTCAATCACGCGGGCGGCCAATGCGGCGTCTGTCATTGTGGCCAGTTCGTCGCCCATGAGCATCCCACGCGCCGGAAGCGCCAGCGACTGGACAAGATGCGTAACGACAGGCGCCGCATCCCCCGACAGGAACGGCAGGATATGCTGCACGAGCTATGCACAGATTGAGAATGCCGCAGAGATCGCACTCGAACACCATCTCGGCATGACGTGCGATCCGATCGCAGGCCTGGTGCAGATCCCTTGCATCGAGCGGAATGGGTTGGCAGTGAAGGCTGTGCATTCGCACGATGCGAGATACCGGGCGAGACATGAATTCGAAATACAAGGAAACGTCGCAGGGCGGCCTTGCCGTCAAGGTCGTCGCCTGCTGACCGAGCCTTAAGTGTGAGCGTCACCGACTGTGAACGGCGTTTATTGATAACGCGCGATCGAGAGTTCGTCGGCTGGGATCTCCGGCGGCAGGCCGGCGACCTGATCCGCAACGACACGCGCGGCACCGCAGGCCATGGTCCAACCCAATGTACCGTGGCCGGTGTTGAGGTGCAGATTGGCGTAGCGGGTGCTACCGATGATCGGCGGCCCGTCCGGCGTCATCGGCCGCAGCCCGCTCCAGAATGTTGCACGTCCAAGGTCGCCCGCGCCCGGAAACAGATCCATCAACGAACGGTCGAGCGTGGCGCGCCGGTGCTGACTCAAACGCACCTCGTAGTCGCCGACTTCCGCCGTGCCGCCGACGCGGATGCGATCGCCGAGTCGCGTGATGGCGACCTTGTAGGTCTCGTCCATGATGGTGGATTCCGGCGCGATGTTGCTGTTCACGATCGGCACGGTGAGCGAATAACCCTTCACGGGATAGACTGGAATGCTGATCCCGATCGGCCGCAGCAGCAGCGGCGAGAAGCTGCCGAGCGCCATCACATAGGTATCAGCCGTAAGCGCACCACGGTTGGTGGACACCTGCGCCACGCGGCTGTCACCCACATCCACGGAATTGATCGTCGTATCGTAGAGGAAGTTGACGCCCTGCGCCGCCGCAAGCTGTTCCAATCGCTGCGTAAACATATGGCAATCGCCCGTCTCGTCATCGGGTAGCCGCAAGCCGCCGACGAACCGCTCGCGCACAGTGGCAAGGCCCGGCTCGACGCGGATGCATCCCTCGCGATCCAGCACCTCATAAGGTACATTGTACTGACGCAGCACCTCGATATCGCCGCCGATCTGGTCAAGCTGGGCCTGCTTGCGGAATAGCTGCAGCGTGCCCTGGCTGCGTTCGTCGTAGCGGATGCCCGTCTCCGCACGCAGCGCCCGCAGGCAGTCGCGGCTATATTCGGCGATGCCGACCATCCGCGCCTTGTTCACCGCATAGCGCGCCGCCGTGCAGTTGCGCAGCATCTGCCACATCCAGCGCCACATCGCGGGATCGGCTTGCGGCCGCACCACCAGCGGACCATGTCGATCCAGCAGCCAGCGGATTGCTTTCACCGGAACGCCCGGCCCCGCCCATGGCGAGGCATAGCCGGGCGACACCTCGCCGGCATTGGCGAAGCTGGTTTCCAGCCCCGGCCCGGGCTGGCGGTCGATCACCGTCACCTCGAAACCGTGTTTCGACAGATAGTAAGCTGTGGTCACGCCGATCACACCGGCACCGAGAATGAGGACCCTCATGACACGAAACCTTCGGAAAGCTGAGGCAAAGATGCATCGGGCAGCGGCATCGCGATAGACCCGCGTGAAGCGATGGCCAGCGAGGTAAGTACCTCGTAGCCGATCGTACTCATTGCAGCCGCAAGGTCATCTACTGTCTGACGGCTACCGATGACCTCCACAATCGTACCCGGCATAATCGCTTCTTCGGGCAGCGCAGTGACATCGACGATCAGGCTGTCCATCGAGATGCCCAATCCTACCCTCGCCTTCAGACGAGGGTAGTTGTCACGCACCGCCGCCAGATCGACAGCGAGAACTGAAGCTGCCTGCCGCTCGCCAGACGGGATCGCCACGCCCAAATTCCCCATTGAACCGCGTGATGGATTTTGCCATCGAAACGCCGGAGATTCCGGGCGAAGATGCGATCGTTTTTGCTACAACTCGCATAAATCGTGCGTGATTATTCAATTTTCCAGTTATATTCTGCGCAAGATCCTCAAATCAGGCCTAGATTATCGCCGTGCCCGCCGATATCGACAAAATCGATCAGAAGATCATGCGTGAGCTGGTACGCGATGCCCGCGTCAGTCAGGTGATGCTGGCCAAGCGGATTGGACTGTCGCCAACGGCCTGCGCACGGCGTGTACAGCAGCTTGAGAAGGCCGGCATCATTCGTGGCTATTCCGCCGAGATCGACGCCGCCACGCTGGGCTATCGGATGCAGATCGTCGTCAGCATCACGCTCGACCGCCAGAATGAAAACACCCTCTCGGCTTTTGAAAAGGCCATCGGCAAATGTCCAGACGTGATGTCGTGCTATCTGATGTCCGGCAGCGAGGACTATCTGGTCGAAGTGCAGGCGCGCGACATGGAAGATTATGAACGGATTCACAACCAGCACCTGTCGCGGTTGCCGGGCGTGATCCGCCTGCATTCCAGCTTCGCGATGCGCGTCGTCACCAAGCGCAACATTTCGCCCGGCGCGCTTAGCAGCTAACGTCGGGCCTGCCGGCGCTTACACAGCGATATAGGATGCCCGCCATCAGGCGGGCATCCTTGCTTATTTACTGTAACCTGACCGCTCGACTATCAAACGTCCCACCCACCATCAACTGCCAACTCCTGCCCTGTGATATTGCGGGCATCATCACTCGCGAGAAAGAGGACCGCATTTGCGATATCCTGCGGCATGGTTACGCGCTTCAACGCCATGTCCTGCACATACTCTTCATAGACCTGCTCGTATGTCCATCCCCGCACCTTCGCCTTCTCGCGGCAGAGCTTCTCCATCCGTGGAGTATGAACGATCCCAGGGCACACCACGTTGCAGTTGATGTTGAACTCGCCGACCTCCAGGGCCACGGTCCGTGTCAAACCGCGAACGCCCCATTTCGACGAACTGTAGGCGGCGCGATACTTGTAGCCGCGAAGTCCGGACGTGCCGCCGATATTGACGATTTTGCCGGCGCGCTGCGAGATCATCGTCGGAACAATGTATTTGATCGGCAGGTACGAGCCGCGAATGTTCGCCTCAATGACATAGCTGAAATCGTCGGGCTTGATGTCCTGGATCGGCGTCTCGATCGGTCCCGTCACACCGGCGACGTTGACCAGAATATCGATCCGGCCATCAAAGAACTTCGAGGCAGCCTCGGCCATAGCTGCCACCGACTTCTCATCGACGACATCGCAAGCCGTAACCCCAGCCTTGCGGCCCATTCCCTTCACGACCGCCGCCACCTCGTCCAGCGCGGCGGTATCGCGCCCCGCAAGGAAGATATCGGCGCCTTCCCGCGCCAACGTCTCGGTGATCGCCGATCCCATTCCCTTCGCGCCGCCGGTGACGACTGCATTCCTACCCGACAGTTTCATTCTCGTTATCCTTTCCTCAATGCTTTATCCGAGGAGAGCCGTATCCGCCCCCTCCGCAACTCTGAACAACAACCAGATCACCTTTGCCGAGGCGGGTGTTCTGTTTTCCGGCGAAACGCTCCGCAGCGGCTCCTCCACGCATGATATCGACCTTGAACGGGGCACCGTTCTCGCCGCCACGCAGGCCATAGGGCGGAACGACGGCCCGCTCGAACATGCTGGTGAGCGAGACCTCGTCACCGGTGACGCGGTAGCAGCGGTGGAGACCGTCGCCGCCTCGATGCACACCATTGCCGCCAGATCCCCGCCTGACCTTCTGATAGACCACTTCGAGCGGATACTCGGCCTCGATCACCTCCGCCGGCGTGTTCATCACGTTCGACATATGAACGCGCAGCACCGGCATGCCGTCCCGGTCGCAACGCGCTCCTTCACCGCCGCCATGCGTCTCGTAAAGCGTGGCCCAGCGGCCATCCTCGCGGCGGCCGGCGAAAAGCAGGAGGCCGGACGTGGTCGGTCCACCGGCGCTGAGCCGCTCCGGTACAATCGATTCGAACGCCCGAAACAGCGCGTCGGCGATGCGCTGCGACGTCTCGTGGTTGCCGCCCACGACCGGCTTGTCGGGGCCGGGATCAAGAACCGACGACGGCCGGGTGATGATGGTGAACGGCCGATAGCAACCGCCGTTGGGCGGCGTGTCAGGCGCGAAAAGAGTCCTCATGACGTAGAAGACCGAGGCCGCCGCGATGAACGGTGTGGTATTCACCGGGCCACGCGCGGCATCACCACTCCCGGAGAAGTCGAACGAAATCCTGCGACCCTGTATCCGCACCTTCACGCGGATGGGGATCGGCGCGCCGCCGGCGCCATCGTCGTCCAGAAAATCCTCACCGAATAGTTCACCGTCCGGCAGCGCCTCGATTGCGTCGCCCATCATCTGTTCGGCCCAGTCGTGCAATTCGGCGATGCTCTTACGCACGACCTGATGACCATGCTCATCGCAAAGCCGCAGAAGCTGCTGCTCGGCCGCGCGGGTCGCCGCCATCTGGGCGAGAATGTCGCCCTCCCGCTCCTCAGCCCCCCGCACGTTGGAAAGGATGATGTCGAGCTTTTCCCGATCGACGCCATCGGCGGTGAACACACGCAGCGGGCTGATGCGTAGCCCCTCCTGCCACGCATCGCGTGCAAAGGGCACATAGCTGCCCGGAACCGCGCCGCCGACATCCGCCCAGTGCGCCAGGCTGACGGCGAAGGCCAAGATCTCGCCACCGACGAAGACGGGGCGGATCGCCTTTACGTCAGGCAGATGATTGCCCCCGACATGAGGCAGATTCAGAAACCAGACATCGCCCGGCCTGAGCTTGTCCTTGGGCACCCGCTTGAGAAACTCACGAACCGTGAAGCTCATCACCCCCATATGCATGGGGATATCCTTGCCCTGCGCGATGAGATGACCATCGTGATCGGTCAGGGCCGACGACAGATCGCCGGCCTCGCGCAGCAGCGGCGAGCGGGCAGCCCGCATCACGATGAGCGACATCTCCTCAGCGGTACTGCTCAGCGCATGCCGCACGACTTCGAGGGTAAACGGATCGATTGTGCTCATGAGCCTAGCCCGGTATCGACGTCGAGATGCCCCGATCCCAGAACGGTTGCATGGCTGTGCGGCGGCAGCACCAGCGTCGACATGCTGTCGGAAATGATCGCCGGGCCGGTGATGGTCCGCCCCTGCGCGAGGCGGGTCCGCTCATATTCAGGCGTATCCGCAGGCGCACTGCCCGCAAAATAGCACTGCCGCATTCCCTGTGGCCGCTTCCCGGTGTCTCCCGCCGTCACAACGGCACCAGGCTCTCCGCCACGCGGAATCCGCCTCGGCACCGTCGCTGTCAACCGCAGCGCGACCACTTCCCACGGCTCGTCGGTGGCAAAACCGTAGAGCTGCGAGTGGCGTTCACGAAAGCGGTCGCCGAGATCGGACGGGGAATCGAGGTCCGGCTGCGGCAGTTCGACCGCATAACTCTGGCCGGCATAACGGACAGCAGCGATCCATCTGAATTCCGGCGTCTTATCGATGCTTCCCAGAAGCCGGCTGATCTCGGCGATGATGTCCGCGCGGGTCCGGTCGAGGTTCGCCTTGTCCCAGTTGACGCTGCTCAGATAGATCGACCGGTGCAGCGTGTAGCTGATATCGGAAGACACGCATCCCAGCGCCGACAGCGCACTGGAATGACCGGGCACAATCACCTTGCGGATGCCGAGCAGCCTTGCCACCTCGACGGCATGCATCGGGCCGGCGCCACCAAAGGCAATCAAGGCACAGCTGCGTGCATCGATCCCGCGTTCCACCGTCACCCGGCGCAGCGCGTTGCTCATCGCATTGTTGGCGACCTTGACGATACCCTGCGCCGTTTCCTGTGGCGACAGTGCCAGTTGGCCAGCAAGAGGCGCAATCGCCTTCTCGGCCAGATTTCGACTCAGCACGATGTTGCCGCCAAATGTCGCACCATCCTGCAGATAGCCAAGCAGAATATCGGCGTCGCTAAGGGTAGGCTCCACACCGCCCAATCCGTAACAAGCCGGGCCGGGATCGGCCCCTGCACTATCCGGTCCGACGCGGATCACCCGTCCATCGTAACGCACGACAGAGCCGCCGCCGGCCCCGACGGCCTCGACCGCCACCGCCGGCGCCCGCAGCGGCCGGCCGGCAAGACTGCGGTCGGCGGAGATCTCCGCCTCCCCATCGACGATAAGGCAGACATCGGTCGTCGTGCCGCCCATGTCGAAAGTCAGCGCGCGACTAAGCCCCAGTTCGCGCGCGATCCGGCTGGCCGCCGCCACGCCAGCCGCCGGCCCCGACAATGCAAGCGCGAGCGGCAGCTCACGCAACACCACCGGCGCGCACAGCCCGCTTGCCGAATGGAAGAAGTGAAGACGGCTTGCCGGTGGTTTGCTGGCCTCCAGGCGATCGATATAGCCAGATACAAGCGGCATGACGCTGGCACTCAGAACAGTCGTGCTCGCACGCTCGAACTCCCTCACCTCGGGATTAACCCGATGCGACAGCGCAACATGCGGCACCACCTTCTTCAGCCGCTCAAACAGTTTCCGCTCATGAACAGGGTTGGCATAGGAGTGGAGCAGGGAGATCGCAATCGAATCGACGCCCGCCTGCGCAAGCGCCCCAGCCAACCGTTCCACCGAACTGTGATTGAGCGGAGAGACGACGTTTCCCTTGTAATCGGTGCGCTCCTCCACCTCGAAACAAAGCTCGGATGGTACCTGCGGCTCGATCTTCGGAGGAACATCCAGACGGTAGAGGTCCCGACGGTTCTGGCGCCCGATGGCAAGGACGTCGGCGAAACCCTCGGTGGTGACGAGAGCCACCTTGGCCGTCCGCCCTTCCACGATCGCATTGGTGACGGCGGTGGTCCCATGAACCAGATCGTCCACCTCGTCCCAGCGCAGCCCGACCGCCTCCAGTCCTCCCAAAAGACTCTTGATCGGATCGTTGCGGAATGTCCGGACCTTGGCCGACGCAATCTTCCCGGAAACCCCGTCGATCGCGACGACATCCGTGAAGGTCCCGCCGATATCAATGCCTACCTGCCAACCAGGCATACCGCCTCCACAGAAAAGCTCCGTTCACCTACAGCCACGTCATGTTAACGGGCGCGGCTAGGGCGACAGCACGTCCCTTGCCGCGCTCTCCAGCGCACAGGCAATGCCCTTGGCCTGATCCTCACTGAGGATGAGAGGCGGCAGGAATTTCAGGACCGTGGGTTCAATAACGGAAACGGAATGGCACAGCACGCCATGATCGTACATCGCCTTGTAGAGGCGTCGCGCCGTCTCCGGGTCGCTGACCTTCACCGTGAATATCCCGCCGTGAACGACGCCCAACGACAGCATATTGTGGTACTTGCGGCAAACCTCGCTCAGCATGCCACCGAAAGCCTCGGAAATCGTCCTCACATGAGAAAGAAAAGACTCCTGGCTTGCAACGTCGAGAACGGCACCCGCCACAAGACAACTGATCTCGTTGCCACCCAGGCTGCTGATGTAGGAGAAGTTGTGCTGATTCATGCACTCCTCATAGATCGGCTCCCTGAGCATCAGCGCGCTGACCGGATACATCCCGCCCGACAACCCCTTTCCGGTGATCAGCATGTCAGGCTCGATATCATACCGCTGCGACGCCCACAGGCAGCCGGTGCGGCCAAGCCCGGTCCGTGTCTCGTCGACAACAAACAGGATGCCCCGAGCATGGCAAAGCCTGTTCAACCCCTCAAAATACGCCTTCGATGCCGGCTCGAACGTTTCATAATTGATCGGTTCGAGGATTAATGCGGCGATATCATCAGTAAGCAGCCGGTCGGCCTCCTCAAGGTCGCCATATGTCTCGAAAAAACGAACGTATCCATCAGGAAGCTTATAGTAGTCGATCACCCCTTCTTCAGCAGAGCCGGTGGCAAGCGCGGCGAAGCCGGAATGGCCGTGATAGCCGTGACGGAATGCCAGAATCTTCTGGCGGCCGGTGGCGCGGAAGGCGAACATCGTCGCCACATCCACCGATGTGGTCGAACTCAACGTGACGACGCTGCGATTGAGGGCCTTGACCGGCGCAAGCGCAGCGAGGCGATCCTGCAATTTGAGGTACTCGACATTCGGCAGCGACCACAGTCCCGTGTCGCGCCCGTCGTCGATTGCGTCGCGCAGAGCGCGGACAACGGCTGGATGGCGGTGGCCGAGGGCATGGACGCCACCAGCCGTGCCGCAGTCGATCACCTTCTTGGTGCCTTCAAGATTCCAAAGATGAACACCCTCGCGCTTGCCGATAACAAAATCGATTCCCTTCTCGATCTGGCGAAGCGCATTCGAGCGCCACGACCGCTCGACATACGCGGACAGAACCTCCGTACTGGTCTTGAGTGAAGATGCATCCCGCAAGTCGTTCACAATTACTCTCCTTGCCGCCCACCGAAGGTGAACGGTGATAGAACGTTAACGATCAGTCGACTGGCTCGATCTCGAAGTGCCAGACCTTGGAAATGATCTTCCACTCGTCCTGCACGCGGATGAATGTCAGTTCGTCGGTGAATCGCTTGGGAAGAAATAGTTCCTGAACGCGCGCATGCGCCGTGGTCGGGGTGGGAATATCGATGCTGAGGATCCGGTCATCCCTGCGATCGCCCCGTGCCGCCGGCGCCTGTCGTCCCGCGACGATATCGAGGTAGCTCGGCACATCCAGGACGAGAAGCTCACCGCCCGTCGGAGAAAAAAGACAGGCCTTGGGGTGAAATAGCTTCGTAAAAAGCGGCACATCACCGTGATAAAGCGCATCGAAGTAGTCAATTAGCCGATCGTGCACTTCCTCCGCAGGACTCAGCATGTTACCTCAGCACCATCAGGAACAATGACTCTCGTCGCCTAGAGATTGTCGACAGTGGACAGATCACACTCTTTCCGCCGCGATGTCAAGAGCGACGGAGGTCAGAACTTGCGGAATCGGAGAAATCGAAATGGCTACAACCTCGGGGATGCAGATTGATCGGCTTTCGATTGCGGAGCAGGTCTATGAACATCTCCGCGCCGCCATCCTGTCGGGTGAACTTGAACAGGGATCGCGTGTGGTGGAGGCGCAGATTGCCAAGAACCTCCAAATCAGCCGGGCGCCGGTTCGAGAGGCCGTGAACCGCCTGCTCCAGGACGGCCTGCTGGAAAGCAAGACCCATTTCGGCACTTCGGTCATTCGGATGACGATGTCGAAGATCCGTTCGCTCTATGAACTACGCGCAGCGATCGAGGGCCTTGCCATTCGTGAGGTCACCCGCAACCGGAAGAGCCTCGACTTGTCACCTCTGGACTCATGCATCACGGTTATGAAGCGTCACGCCCGCAAGAAAGAACTCGATAAATTCGTAGGCGCCGAGTTGGAGTTTCACCGTATTCTCTGCGAGCTTTCAGGCAACCCTTATGTGATGAAGGTGAGCGATATGCTCAATGCCCAAATCAGGATGGCGCTTACTATCGACAATTCCTATTATGAAAACCTCGTTGATGCCGCCGACGAACACGAACCCGTTCTTGACGCGATCAAGAAGGGGGATGCCGGCAAGGCGCGCATGCTGATCGAAGCCCACATCCTGTCGTCACTCGATGCCCCGTCGAACAATTCCCCCTCACAACGCAAGCGTCAGGCTTCCTGAGGCGGCATTCCGCATATCTTAGCCGCCGAGATAGGCTTTCTGGATATCGGGGTGGTTCCTGACCGTTGCGGCATCTCCTTCGAGGACGACTTTTCCGGTTTGAAGGACCACGGCATTGTCGGCAATACTCAGGCTTTCAGCAAGCCGCTGTTCGACCAGGAGAACCGTAACGCCCGTTTCGCGTATTGCTTTAACGGCCTCAAAAATCTGATCTACCAACTTCGGCATGATACCCTGAGACGGCTCATCCAGCATCAGCAAGATGGGGCGCGTCATCAGCGCGCGTCCGATCGCCAGCATCTGCTGCTCGCCTCCCGACAGCGTTCCCGCCAATTGGTCGAGACGGGAACGCAAGACGGGAAACAGCCTGAAAACCTCGTCCAGCGGTGCATTTCGATCCGCCTCTTTACGGAACAGAAAGCTGCCAAGCTCGAGATTCGTCCGCACTGAAAGCCGCGGGAAAAGCCGCCGGTTCTCGGGCACAAAAGCAATTCCGCGCGCGGTAATCCGGTAAGCTTTCTCGCCGGTGATCACCTCGCCGCGAAAGGTGATCGTTCCCTCACGCGCACGCTCCATCCCGGCAACGGTTTTCAACAGAGTCGACTTCCCCGCCCCGTTCGCGCCGGCAATCGTAACGATCTCTCCTTCGCCAACGCGGAACGACACGCCCGATATCGCAATCAGCCCCTGATAAGCTGTCGTCAGATTGGAGACCTCAAGCATATTTGCGGTCTCCGAGGTACGCCGTGATCACCTTCGGATCGTTGATCACGTCCTGCGGCGAGCCGGCAGCGATGAGTTCGCCGAGGTCGAGAACAACCGCCCGATCGACGAGCGGCATCACGATCTCCATCACATGCTCGACCATGATGATGGTAACTCCCTTGGCCCTGATCCGCTTGATCAGCTCGACGCCACGCTGGGCTTCGGTCGGCGTCAGACCAGCCATGACCTCGTCGAGCAACAGAAGCTTCGGCGCAGTCGCAAGCGCCCTCGCCAACTCAAGCCGTCGTTTCTCGGGCGAGGTCAGGTCGCCCGCCCGCGTTCCGGCCCGTGCGTCCAGCTCGACGAATTCCAGCACATCGCAAGCCGCGCGACGGGCCTCCTTCGGTTTGAACGTGCGCAAAAGCGAGCCGACGATGACATTGTCGACGACATTCATGGAATCGAAGCTACGCACGACCTGGAATGTGCGGGCGATACCGCGCGCGCAACGCACGGCCGGTCCAAGCGAAGTAACGTCGTTTCCCTGGAACGCGATCGTCCCGGACGTCGGCAGGAACGCCCCGGCGATGATGTTGAAGAATGTGGATTTGCCGGCGCCGTTCGGGCCAATCAGACCTACGATCTCGCCTTCCTCCACCTGAAGGGAGACGTCTTTGTTGGCTCTGAGCGCTCCAAAATATTTGGTAATGCCGCGCGCCTCCAAAAGAGCAGCTTTTGTCATCGGGTCACCCCATTGGCACGCTTGCTCACCGACAGCACGCTGCTCAACCCTTCCGGCCGTAGGAGCGAGACAATCACGATCAGCGTTCCGTAGATCACGAGGTGGGCGCCGCTGCCGGAGCCGCCGATATAACTGCGCGTCAGCTCTCCGATCGGGATGAGGATGATGGCCCCCACTGCCGGCCCCCACAGGGTGCCGATGCCACCGAGGACCGCCGGCAGTGCGATCAGGAGCGATATCTGAAATCCAAGAACGCTCTGCGGTTCGATATAGGAGACGAACAGCGCGTAAAAACCGCCACCGACCGCTGTGAGAAACGCGGATATCCCGGACGCGGCCATCTTCGAACTGAAGATGTTGACGCCCAGGCTTTCGGCCGCCTCGGCGTCGTCCTTGACCGCCCGCCACCAGTAGCCCCACCGACTGCCTTCGATAGTCCAGGCGATCAGCCAGGTGATCAGCGAAAAGCCAAGCGCAAGATAGAAATACGGCAGCTTGCTTTGCCCGAACTGCAACGTCGCCCAACTGTCACCAGTATAGGGAAGCTGCAGGCCGAGCGCAGCGCCGACGAACTCCCAGTTGAGAAATATAAGAAGGGCAGCCTCGGCGATCACAATGGTTGCAATCGTGTAATAGTGCCCGCCGAGGCGAAAGCAGAAGTAGCCGAGGAAAAGCGCGATGACGGCAGCAGTCATACCTCCCGCCAGCATGCCGAACCACGGCAGGATGCCGGCCACCAGCAGCGCTGCCGTGGTCACATACGCGCCTATGCCGAAATAGATCGCATGACCGAGCGATATCTGACCGCAGTATCCACCCAGAATATTCCAGCTTTGCGACAGCGCGACATACATCAGCGTCAGGATCAACACGTTCATCGTGTAGACATCGCTCACCACGAGCGGAATCATTCCGGCTATGGCAGCGACAATCAGAGCGGTAGCCACCTGTCGCGCGCGCCGATTGCGTTCGTCGGCGAGGTTGGTATCGGCAAGCAAGGATGGATTGCTCAATTCAAGGCACCCCGATCACATCGACCCGAAAAGGCCGCGTGGCCTGAACATAACGACGAGAAGATATATGGCGAACACGCCCAGCGATTTAAGCGCAGGCGACAGGAACGCGGCCGTGCCCGCCTCAACAAGACCGACGATCAATCCGGCCGCGAGCGCGCCGTAGACACTCCCGAAGCCACCCAGCGCGACCACGACGAACGCGGTCAGGATGAATGAGCTGCCGACGCTGGGATACACATAGAAGAAAATCGCGATGATGGAGCCGGCCAGTCCCACCAGCGCCGCGCCGATACCCCAGCCGAACGTAAAGACGAGATCCTTATCGATCCCGACCAGGGACACCGCTCCGGCGTCCTCGCGCGTCGCCTCGAGCGCCTTACCAAAATCCGTCCTGTTGATCAGAAACCAGATCAGCACGAACGTCAGAAGTGACGCGCCACCGCCGACAAGCTGAGGGAGCGGCAGATAGATACCGAACAGGGAAACGGTCTTTCCGCCGATCCAGCTATCGCCGATGCTCCGGTAGTCTGGCGAAAGCAACGATTGTGCCAGACCGACCAGGATCAACCCGAGGCCGAAGGTCGTAAAGACCTGCACCATACCGCGGTTAGTCTGCACCCTGAGCGCATACCGCACGATGCCGAGATAGACGCCCGCCCCGATGAAGAATAGGCAGCAGACGACAACAGGCCACAGCAGCAGGGGATCGAAGCCGGTCACCACCACCAGCCCGAACATCAGGTACATTGCGATCATGAGGAATTCCCCATGCGCAAAGTTGACAACGTCCATGAGGCCGAAAATGAGGGCAAGCCCGGACGCCATCAACGCATAAATCAATCCCATAAGCAGACCGCTGACGAGGATCTGAGCGATCACTTCAAGCGCCATTAGCGCCCTCCCTAAAGGCAACTTGAATTGCCGCCCATGCACGATATGGGCGGCAATTTACTCAATCACTTGAAATTGGAACGTCAGCTCCGGAGCGACGTATCAACCAAGCGGCCACTGAAGCTGCCTTGTCGCAAGGCTGTCCGGCCAAACAGTCCGGTATTCTCCAGCCCCGTACTGCATCATCACCGGACGGATCGAATTGTTCTGACCATCGGCACCAAACGCCACCTCCTCCCACGGCATGATCGTGGACGCGCCGGGGATTTTCGTGGCACGCAGTGCTGCCTCGATGGCTGGCCCCTTGTTGCTCGCGGCACGGTTGATCGCATCTGCAAGGATAATCAGCGCCATGAACTCGCGAGCCGTGTTGTCGTTGAGATCCTTGCCGGCTCGCTTCTTGAACAACCCATTTACATATTCGAGCGACGGCCGCTTCAAAGCCAGATCGAGAACGAAGCTCGCGCGACTGATGATGCCATCGGCCTGATTGCCGACGGCGCTCAGGAATGCCGGCTCGATGAAGCCCCCGTTCTGGCTGATCAGCCCGTGCGGCTTGAAGCCAAGCTCGCGCATGGTCCGCACGAACAGGATCGCGTCGGTCGTATAGGAGGTCGCCAGAATGATGTCCGGGTTCTTGGACTTCAGAAGCTGGACCTCCGTGCTCAGCGACGGAGAATTGGCCCGATACTTGACGTCGGCAACGATCTCCACGTTCTGTTCCTGGGCGAGCCGTTTCTGCACACGACCAGTATCGTTGCCGAACAACGTGTCCTCGTAGAACAGCGCGATCGTCTTGCTCGAATCCGGATACTTCTTCTTCAGATCCTTGATGAAATCGAACATCGCGATCGAGTACATTTCGTCGTGCGGGCCGGGACGGAAGAAGTATTTCAGGCCCTTCGTATGCAATGAGGGCGACGACGATTCGGCCGCAACAAATGGAACCTGATACCGCTCAGCTACCTGGGACACAACGGCCGCCACCGAGCTGTAATATGTGCCGAGCAGCGCGCAGACGCGATCCTGGGTGATCAATCGCTCGGCTTCCGAACGCCCCTTCTGAGGGTCGGCCTGATGATCGGCAAAGACCAGGTTGATTTTGGCACCGCCGAGACCCGGCAGCCCCTTTTCCTTGGCAAGAGGCAAGTCGACGTCATGCGATTCATTGATGACATCGGCCGCGACTTCAAGCGCGTAACGCGCTTCCACCCCCACCTGTGCGCCCGCTCCGGTGAACGGATACAAGACGCCGATTTTTACTTCGTCCGCCCCCTGCCCCCAAGCACTCCGCGAGGCACCGGCCAACAGGGCAGTTGCGCTCGAAACCAGCAAGGCTCGTCTGTCCAACATGTCCACTCTCCTCGTATGCCGCGCCAACTGTCGACAGTGGACACATCTTTGTCAAGAACTAATTCTTGGCTCGTTTGGACCTCCACGATAACAAATTTGATTGCAGCGAGGCGCAACGGGCCTCTTAACCGGCACTACAACCATCCGCCGTCAGGGATTTTGGGACCACCGCGCGCTGAGTTAATGGATGCTCCGACCCAACAAGGTTGTTATGTCAGGCCGCCGCGCACAGCCAACTTGGACCGCAGCAACTTAATTATGTCTGATCCGAACGGGCCGATTTAGCTAAGCGTAAGCTGGCTGAACATCTGACCAAAAAGACGGGCGGGAGCAAATTACCGGCCCCGCCCTGCAATGGCCCGGACGACAGCTTCGCAGCCGGCGTCGACCCCTATGAGGGTAAGATCTTCACGAACCTTTCGGACATCGCCACCCTGATCACCGGAGCGCCGGCATCAGACGCTCAAGAACCGCATCCTGCAAAACTACTCCCTGCCAAGCGATCTCGAATGTCAGATTGCCGGTGGTGAGCGGCGACGCGCGTGCCGATGTGAATATCGTTGGCGGTGCGAGGCGATCTGCGGGGAGTTGGGGGATCTCTCGCAAGGTGGTTCGCGAGGTGATGCGGCTGGGCAAGTTCCGAGTTGACCGGCTACTGAAAGCCCTGTCCGCGCGGCGGATATCGGGCTGCGGGCACATTTCAGCAGGATAGCCCGATACCGGCCCCGCCGGTACGGCACCCGTTGTCATCCCGTTGAGAAACAGATTAGAGTCGTTCTTTGGAGGAGGCGCGCCCGTGGAGACAGGCGTGCCGAAAGGTCATGTTCGAAGGACACGATCTCTATCTGGTCGCCCTGTCCGTGGCGATTGCAATTCTTGGCGGCTACACCGGATTTGCGCTCGCCGCGCGCATCCGTGGGCGGCTTGATGCGAACTATCGCGTGCTGCTTGCTGGCGCCGCGGCATTCCTCGCGATCGGCATCTGGACCATGCATTTCATCGGCATGCTGGCGGCTCCCCTGCCCTCCGGCACCGTCTACCTCGTCCTGCCGACGATCGTATCGTTTCTCATCTGCGTGCTGGTGGTTGGGGTATCGCTGTTCCTCGTCAGCATCGGCCCGCCGTCCTGGCAGCGGCTCGCGGGCGCCGCGACGCTGCTCGGCGTCGGCATTTCGAGCATGCACTATGTCGGCATGCACGGCCTGTCGGGGCCGTTCGAGATGCGGCACGACCCGCTTTTCATCGCGCTTTCGGTGCTGATCGCGATCGGCGCCGCCTATGGCGGCCTGCGCGTGTTCCTTGCAGGGCAGCACGGCGCACAGCTCATCTTCAGCGCAACGGCGTTCGGCATCGCGGTCTCGGGCATGCACTACACGGCGATGGCCGGCACGCACTTCGCACCCGGAACGCCGGATGCGGCCCATCACGATCTGGGCGGCCTCGTTGCGTCGCAGCAGATGCTGGCGCTGATCGTCGCGCTGTTCTGCTTCGTCGTTGCCGCCGGCTTCCTGCTGTCGCTGGTTCCGGATCGGCACCCGCGCGTTGTGGCGGCGGCCGGTCCTGCCGTAGCGGATACCGACCCGGATGACGTTGAGATCGCCATCGCCGGCAAGGCCGAAGCGGCCGGCCCGAGGGCCGCACCGGCAAACGTCTCATCGCTCGGCGGGCTGCCGCTCGGCGGGCTTGGGCAGCCACGGTCTCAGCCGGCGCCGCGCCTGCCGGTTACCGGCGCCGACGGCACGCATTTCATCGAGGCCGCGGACGTGCGCAGCATCCGTGCCGACGCCCATTACACCCACGTTCACGACGGTACCCGCGAGCGGATGTGCCCGTGGTCGATTTCCGAAGCCGAAGCCCAGCTCGACCCCGCTTTGTTCCTGCGGGTCCACCGCAGCCATATCGTCGCCATTCGCCACATCACGTTTGTGCGCCGCGAAGGTGATGGCGCGATCATCGAACTGGATGGCGCAGAACCGCATCGTATTCCCGTGAGCCGCGCGCGGATCGCCGAGGTCAGAGCACGCCTCGGTCTCGTCCGACGCCCCACTCCACTCCAACGCTCCGCGGTAAGTCAGCGCTGCTGACGCATTTCGTGCGGGCAGGCGCGCATTTGGTGCGAATTCCCGCGCCTCGTGACCGGACCGCACCGCGCTGTCTTGCTTACACCGGACCGCGAAGCCATCCATTCCCTCAAGTGTGCATTCACTCATGTGCCGAAGGCGCCAGCCCCAGGACACTCCGGATGCGCAACAAACGAGGGAGGACACGATGATTCCTGGCCAGTTCGACTATCACCGGCCGGCGAGCCTGGCCGAGGCGGTCCATCTGATGGCGACGCTGGGCGAAGACGCACGCGCGCTCGCCGGTGGCCACAGCCTGATCCCGATGATGAAGCTGCGGCTGGCCGCGCCCGCCCACCTCGTCGACCTCGGCGGCATCGGCGCGCTCAGGGGTATCCGCCGCGACGGCGATCACATTGTCATCGGCGCCACCACCACCCAGCACGACCTGCTGGCCTCAAACCTCATTGCCGAAACGCTGCCGGTGCTGCACGAGGCGGCGGTGCTGATCGCCGATCCGCAGGTGCGCTACATGGGCACCATCGGCGGCAACGTCGCCAACGGCGACCCCGGCAACGACATGCCGGCGGTGATGATGGCGCTGGGCGCAGCCTACCGGTTGGAAGGCGAAGGCGGCGCCCGCGAGGTCCCGGCTACGGAGTTTTATCAGGGCGCCTATTTCACCGCTCTGGAACCCGGCGAGCTTCTGACCGCCGTTGCGATCCCGGTGCCGCCGGCCGGCCACGGCTCGGCCTACGAGAAACTCAAGCGCAAGGTCGGCGATTACGCCACTGCCGCGGCAGCGGTCGTGCTGACGATGGCCGGCGGGCGGGTGGCGACCTGCCGCATCGGCCTGACCAATCTCGCCGAGGCGCCGCTCCTTGCCGACGCGGCCGCGCAAGCCGTGATCGGCACCGACCTCGACGACACAGTGCTGCAACGCGCAGCGGCCGCCGCGATGGCCATCATGCAGCCGGCGGCCGATGGTCGCGGCTCGCCGGAATACCGCCGCCACGTCGGCGGCATCATGGTGCAGCGGGCGCTGAAGCGCGCCGCGGCCCGCGCCAGGTAAGGGAGGCGTCTATGGCAAAAACCCACGTCACCATGACCGTCAACGGCACAGAGGTCGAAGGCCTCGTCGAGCCGCGCACGCTGCTCGTGCATTTCATCCGCGAGAATTTGCAGATGACCGGCACCCATATCGGCTGCGACACCACCCATTGCGGCGCCTGCACCGTCGATCTCAACGGCATGTCGGTGAAAAGCTGCACGGTGTTCGCGGTGCAGGCCGACGGCGCCGAGATCACCACGATCGAGGGCATGGCGAACGCCGACGGCACGCTGTCGGCACTGCAGGAAGGCTTTCGCATGATGCACGGCCTGCAGTGCGGCTATTGCACGCCGGGCATGATCGTACGCGCCCACCGGCTGCTCCAGGAAAACCCCAACCCGACTGAAGTAGAGATCCGCTCCGGCATCGCCGGCAACCTGTGCCGCTGCACCGGCTATCAGAACATCGTCAAGGCGATCCAGTACGCCGCCGCCAAGCGGAACGGCGTCGAATTCAAGGAGGCCGCGGAATGAACGATATGACACCCACGCGGGAAGAACGCGAGGCCCGCCTTGAAGGCATGGGCTGCAAGAGAAAGCGCGTCGAGGACATCCGCTTCACGCAAGGCAAGGGCAATTACGTCGATGACGTCAAGCTGCCCGGCATGCTGCACGGCGATTTCGTGCGCTCGCCGCACGCCCACGCGCGCGTCAAAGCCATCAACACCGAGGCAGCGCTGAAAGTGCCCGGCGTGCTCGCGGTCATCACCGCCGAGACGCTGAAGACCGTCAACCTCGCCTGGATGCCGACGCTGGCCGGCGACGTACAGATGGTGCTGGCTGACGGCAAGGTGCTGTTCCAGAACCAGGAGGTGGCCTTCGTCGTCGCCACCGACCGCTATGCCGCCGACGATGGCATCAACGCCGTCGAGGTCGAGTACGAACCGCTGCCGCCGCTGGTCGATCCGTTCAAGGCGATGGCGCCGGACGCACCGGTGCTGCGCGAGGACATCAAGGACAAGAGCGACGGCGCGCATGGCCCGCGCAAACACTATAACCACATCTTCGAGTGGACGGTCGGTGACAAGGACCTGACCGACGCCGCTTTCAAGAAGGCGGAGGTGACGATCAAGGAGTTGATCTCCTATCAGCGCGTACACCCTTCCCCGCTCGAAACCTGCCAGTGCGTCTGCTCGTTCGACAAGATCAAGGGCGAACTGACCATCTGGGGCACCTTTCAGGCTCCGCACGTCATCCGTACGGTGGTGGCGCTGATCGCAAAACTGCCGGAGCAGAAGATCCATGTGATCTCGCCCGATATCGGTGGCGGCTTCGGCAACAAGGTCGGCGCCTATCCGGGCTACATCTGCGCGGCCGTCGCCTCCATCGTCACCGGCAAGCCGGTGAAGTGGGTCGAGGACCGCATGGAAAACCTGACCAGCACCTCCTTTGCCCGCGACTACCACATGACCACGGAAATCGCCGCCACAAAGGAGGGCAAGGTGACGGGCCTGCGCGTGCATGTGCTGGCCGACCACGGCGCGTTCGACGCCTGCGCCGACCCGTCGAAATGGCCGGCGGGGTTCTTCAACATCGTCACCGGCTCTTACGACTTCCCGACCGCCCATCTTTCCGTCGATGGCGTCTATACCAACAAGGCGCCGGGCGGCGTCGCCTACCGCTGTTCGTTCCGCGTTACGGAAGCCGCCTACTGCATTGAACGGGGGATGGATATTCTGGCGCAGAAGCTGAACATGGACCCGGCCGAACTGCGGCTGAAGAATTTCGTCCGGCCGGAGCAGTTTCCGTATCACTCGGCACTCGGCTGGGAATACGATTCCGGCGACTATCACACCGCCATGACAAAGGCGATGGAGACGGTGGACTATGCAGGGCTGCGCCGCGAGCAGGCGGCCAGGCGCGAAGCGTTCAAGCGCGGCGAGACGCGCGAGATCATGGGCATCGGCTTGTCGTTCTTCACCGAGATCGTCGGCGCCGGCCCCTCGAAGAACTGCGACATTCTCGGCATCGCCATGTTCGACTCCTGCGAGATCCGCCTGCACCCGACCGGGGCCGGTATCGCGCGCATGGGCACCAAGAGCCAGGGCCAAGGCCACGAGACGACCTGGGCGCAGATCATCGCCACCGAGATCGGCATTCCCGCCGACAACATCATGGTCGAGGAAGGCAACACCGACACCGCCCCTTACGGCCTCGGCACCTACGGCTCGCGCTCGACGCCGGTGGCGGGAGCGGCGATCGCCATGGCCGCGCGCAAGATCAAGGCCAAGGCGCAGATGATCGCCGCCTACAAGCTCGAAGTCCACGAGGACGACCTCGAATGGGATATCGACGGCTTCCGGGTGAAGGGCCTGCCGGAAAAATTCCTCGGCATGAAGGATATCTGCTGGCTGGCCTACAATTCGCCGCCGCCGGGCATGGAGCCGGGGCTTGAGGCGGTGAGCTACTACGACCCACCGAACATGACCTACCCGTTCGGCGCCTATATCTGCGTGATGGATATCGACGTCGATACCGGCGTCTACAAGGTGCGGCGCTTCTATGCGCTCGACGACTGTGGCACCCGCATCAACCCGATGATCATCGAGGGCCAGGTGCATGGCGGCTTGACCGAGGCCTTCGCCATCGCGATGGGGCAGGAAATCCACTACGACGAGGCAGGCAACGTGCTCGGCGGCTCGTTCATGGACTTCTTCCTGCCAACCGCGGTCGAGACTCCGCACTGGGAGACGGACTTCACGGTGACGCCGTCGCCGCATCATCCGATCGGCGCCAAGGGCGTCGGCGAAAGCCCGAATGTCGGCGGCGTGCCGGCATTCTCCAATGCCGTCAACGACGCCTTCTCATTCCTGGGCGCGACCCATATCCAGATGCCGCACGACTTCTGGCGTAACTGGCAGGCCGCAAAGGAGCTGGGCCTCATCAGGGAGGCGACGGCCGCGTGACCATGACACGTAACGAGATCGCCGAACGTCTGGCCGCCGTCGGCTATATCGCCGACGGGGAACTCGCGACGGCGCTCTCGCTGATGCAGATGCTGCGGCGCCCGCTGCTGCTTGAAGGCGAGGCGGGCGTCGGCAAGACCGAGGTGGCGAAGGCGCTGGCCGCGCTTTATGGTACCGAGTTGATCCGCCTGCAATGCTACGAGGGCCTCGACCAGCCGGCAGCGCTGTACGAGTGGAACTACCAGCGCCAGTTGCTGGCCATCCAGGCGCATCAGGGCCAAAGCGGCGCTGACATCGAGAATCGTATCTTTTCGGAGAAGTATCTGCTGGAACGGCCGCTGCTCGCCGCGATCCGCCGTGCAACGCCACCGGTGCTGCTGATCGACGAGATCGACCGCGCCGACGACGAGTTCGAAGCCTTTTTGCTGGAACTGCTGTCGGATTTCCAGGTGTCGATTCCCGAACTTGGCACGGTCACGGCGGACTCCATCCCCTATGTCGTGCTGACATCGAACGGCACGCGCGAACTGTCCGACGCACTACGCCGCCGCTGCCTCTATCATTATGTCGATTACCCGGACGTCGATCGTGAAGCGCGCATCATCATGGCGCGCATCGCCGGCATCGGCGCCTCGCTCGCCGTACAGATCGCGCGGATGGTGGACAGCATCCGCAAGGAAGACCTGCGCAAGGTGCCAGGCGTCGCCGAAACGCTGGACTGGGCTGCGGCGCTCGTCGGCCTTGACGTGCGCGATCTGCACGACGCACCGGACCTCGTTCACGAAACGCTGATGTGCCTCATCAAGACCCGCGAGGACAAGGCACGCTTCAAGCCTGAGGTCACCGCGAAGCTGTTGGGGAAGGTGGCATGAGCGCGCATGCCCCATTCCGCGTCGATGATTCCGGCACCGGCCCGGACAGCCTGATCGCGCTGCGGCTCGCGGGCTTTCTTGCTACGCTGCGCGATAACGGCTTTGTGGTCGGCCCCCGCGAGGGCGAGGATGCGGCAACGCTGATCGCGTCCGGCCATGCCAGACATCCAGCACTGTTGCGCTCGGCGTTCAAGCATCTGTTCTCGAGCCGCAAGGCGGAGTGGGACAGGTTCGACGGTATTTTCGACGCCTTCTGGCTCGGCAAGCGGGTACGGTCGCGGTCGATGATCGCCGGCGCGCAGAAGCCGGCCGACAGTCCCTCGCTCAAGACCTTACGAGATGGTCGCGTGGAGCGCGGCGGCGCGCAGATCCTGGACCAGGTGCCCTCGCTCGACGACGCGCCCGAGAGCGGTGGCGGCGAAGGGCGCATGGAAGGCGCCTCGCAAGCCGAAAACCTCGCCGATGTCGATTTCCGCAAGCTCAACGATCCCGAGCAGGTCGCGCAGGCGCACGCAGCAGCGGCGCGGCTTGCCAAGGCCATGCGCACCCGGCTCACGCGCCGCGACCTCGCGTGCCACCGTGGCTCCCGGCTCGATCTGCGCCGCACCATCCATGCCAATATCAGCCGCGGCGGCGTGCCGATCGAACTGATGCGGCGGCGGCGCAAGGACAAGCCGCTGCGGCTCGTGGTGCTGCTCGACGCCTCCGGCTCGATGAGCCTGTACACCGGCGTGTTCGTTCGCTTCATCCACGGCGTGCTCGACGAGTTTCGCGAGGCCGAGGCATTCCTGTTTCACACCCAGCTTGCGCATGTGTCGGACGCAATGGCCGAACGCGACCCGGCGCGCGCCCTCGATCGCCTCGCAATGATGGCGCAAGGCGCCGGCGGCGGCACCCGCATCGGGCTTTCGTTACAGACCTTCAACCGCTGGCACGCCGCGCGCGTCATTCATTCGCGCACCTGCGTGATGATCGTCTCCGACGGCTACGAAACGGGCGATGCAAAGCTGCTCGGCCGCGAGATGGCGCAACTCGCCAAACGCTGCCGCCGCATCGTCTGGCTCAACCCAATGATGGGTTGGGAGGGCTACGCGCCAGAAGCCGCCGGCATCAAGGCGGCGCTGCCGCACATTGATCTCTACGCGCCGGCGCACACGTTGAGGAGCTTACAGGCGCTGGAGCCATATCTGGCGAAGTTATAGGAGCGATCATGACCGCGCACGTCGAAGTGATCGATCTCGTTGCGCAACTGAAGGCGGACGAACAGCCGTTTGCACTTGCCACCGTGGTTCGCACCGTCTCGGTGACCGCCGCCAAGGCCGGCGCCAAGGCGGTGATCCGCCCCGACGGCACCATCGTCGCCGGCTGGATCGGCGGCGGCTGCGCGCGTGGCGCGGTGCTCAGGGCGGCACGGGAAGCGTTGAGCGACGGCGAGCCGCGCATGATCTCGGTGCAACCGGAGAACCTGCTGGCCGAACTCGGGGTCAGGCCGGGCGAAAGCCGCGACGGTATCCGTTTTGCCAACAACATGTGCCCTAGCAAGGGCACCATGGATATCTTCGTGGAGCCGGTCTTGCCTCATCCCTCGCTGGTCATCCTCGGTGCCAGCCCGGTGGCCCTGTCGCTTGCGACGCAGGCGCGGGCGCTGGGCTATCATGTGACGATCGCGGCGCCATCGTCCGATTTCGCCGAGACGCCCGACGCCGATGTTCGCGTCGACGGCTTCGAGCCGGGCTACCTCAACGAAGCGAAACGCTTCGTCGTCGTCTCGACCCAGGGCAAGGGCGACGAGGCGGCGCTGAAAACCGCGCTGACCATCGACGCCGCTTACCACGCCTTTGTCGGCAGTCGCCGCAAGATGACGGCGCTGCGCGACAAGCTGATCGACACGGGCATTGCGGCGGCGGCGCTCGACCGCATCAAGGCGCCGGCCGGCCTCGACCTCGGCGCCATCACGCCGGAAGAAATCGCGATGTCGATCCTTGCGGAGATCACGACTGAGCGCCGGCGCGGCCAGCGCAATCCCGCCTCTCCTTCGGACCACTGAGGATCGCACCATGCAGATGAACGACAGCCAACGGATTCCCGCATCGCAAGACAAGGTGTGGGCGGCCCTCAACGATCCCGAGGTGTTGAAAGCCTGCATTCCCGGCTGCCAAAGCCTCGACATGACCGCCCCGAACGAGATGACCGCAACGGTTGTCCTCAAGGTCGGGCCGGTGAAAGCGAGCTTCGGCGGCAAGGTGACGCTATCGGAGATCGATGCGCCGAACGGCTACCGGATTTCTGGCGAAGGGTCCGGCGGCGTCGCGGGATTCGCCAAAGGCGGGGCTGTCGTGCGGCTGGAGGCCGAAAGCGACGATGTCACCATCCTGCACTATACCGTCGACGCCCAGGTCGGCGGCAAGATCGCGCAACTCGGCGGGCGGCTGATCGATTCGACGGCCAAAAAACTTGCCGGCCAGTTCTTTGACTCCTTTGCGGAGAAAGTCTCCGGCACGACGGCTCAGCCGCAGCAACAGGGTAAGGCGGGGTGGCTTGCGAAACTTACCGGAACCTCGGCGGTGATCGGCCTTCTGATGATGTCCGGCGCGAACTGGTGTTGCGTGACCGGTATCCACCACGCACAAGCCCTGCCGGACACCATTTGCAGCCAGTCCGCCGCCGCTCATGCGTTAGGCACGCCCGGTTCCGTCTGACCGGATGAAGCGGCAGCCGATCTCAACCGGATAGCGACTGCCTGCCTCCGCCCTCCATAACTGGTCGCCACGGTCGTGCGCTATAGTTACGGCTGTTGCGATACACGCCGATGCTTTTGAAAACCGTGCAGGCGAAGAAAATCGACCCGTTGCGCCCGATCACGCATCGCTTCGGCTTCGACCGGATCATGGGCGCCTATGAGACCTTCCGCCTGTCCGTACCGGCATTGCCGTCGTAGACGACATGACCGCTTATGCTGGTTGCCGAATAGACAGTGTCGTTGCCGCCACCGGCATCGACTTTCGTGATCCCGGTCAACGTCCTTCCCGGCCCAGACGATGATAGTCCATGGGCCACTCAGAAAGGAGCGGATCAATCACGCTGACAGGATTTCCTCGATCCGCTCACGGATCGCCTGCTTGTCGGCCGCTGTGGCATTGGCGAGATTGACGTCGTAGGCGATCTTGGCCGGCCGTTTCAGCACGACGATGCGATCGCCGATCTGCAGCGCCTCGTTGATGGAGTGCGTGATGAAAACAGCGGTCTTGCCGTTTTCCTTGACGAGCTTGAGAAACTCGCCGCGCAGACGGTTGGCGGTAATCTCATCGAGCGCCGAGAATGGCTCGTCGCACAACAGGATACTCGCATTGGTAGCGAAGGCGCGGGCGATCGAGACGCGCTGGCGCATGCCGCCGGACAGCGCGTGCGGGAAATCGCGTTCATGGCCATCTAGTCCGAGCTTGGTCAGCCAGAGCTGCGCGATGTCGCGCCGCTCCTTGGCCGGCATGTCGAGAATCTCAAGCCCAAGCTCGACATTGGCGAGCGCGGTCCGCCATGGCAACAGCCGATCGCCCTGAAATACGATAGCGATTTCGCCGCGAAAGGCGTTGAAGTTCTTGAACGGGTCGTGGCCGTTGACGCGAACGGTGCCGCTCGTCGGCTCGGTCAGGCCGGCAACCATATTGAAGATGGTCGACTTGCCGCAGCCGGTCTTGCCAAGCACCGCCAGCATTTCGCCGGAGCGCACATCGAGATCGAGATCATCGACGGCGCGGAATGCCGTCGAGCTGCCGGCCTTGCCAAAGATCTTGGACACCCCGCCAAGATGGATCGCCACGCCTGCATCGTTGAGGGTGTAGCTCACATCGAGCGCTCCGACACCGCGCGATAGCGGAAGGCCGTGTTCTCGATCAGGGTCAACACCGTCTGCATAATCAGCACAAAAAACACGATTTGCAGCGTCCATGCGAGTGCTCCCGCCATATCAAAGAGTTGTTGCTGCTGAAGAAGCTCATAGCCGATGCCGCCGGTGGCGCCGACCAGTTCGGCGACGACGACGACGCGCGACGCATTACCAAGGTTGACCTTCCAGGCAGTCAGGATGTCCGGCAGCACTGCCGGCAGAATCATCGCACGGAACAGCTTCATGCGTGTCGGCCGGAAGCTGAGCACCATCTCGGTCAGGTCCTTGGACATCGCCCGCAGCGCGCCTAGCACCTGGAACGTGAATGCCGGCAGCGTCGTCACCACCATGATGAAGAAGATGCGGAACTCGATGCCATGAAACCAGATGATGGCGAACACCACCCAGGACAGCGCAGGAATGCCCTGAAGTAACGATAGGATCGGCGCCAGGAAGCGATCGGCGGCCGCCGATCGCGCCATTACCAGCGCGACCAGGCTGCCGCAGACGAACGCGCCGACCAGGCCGCCAAGAATGCGCAGCACGGTAGCAATGACGTCGCTCAGCATGGAGCCGGTCACCAGGATTTCGACGCAGCGCCAGAAGACGTCGATCAGCGACGGAAACAGGAACCGCGGGAAAAACAGCCCGGCAATCTGCCAGACCACGGCGACAGCGATAAACGGCAGCGCCAGCGACCCCACCCGCTTGGCCGTCGCAGCCAGCGTAGCAAGCTGCGGCGACGGCATCGTCTGCGTGGAACCGGTCATTTTCCGGAAGCCTGGTAGATGGTCGAACTGTCGGGATCAGAGGCAAGGAACGACGACGATTTGCCCGCCGCGTAAACCTGCGTGATTTCCTTCTTCACGTCCGACGCCCACTTGACGTTCATACCGAGCCGGTTATTAGCGCGAATGAGCGTGGCGATGGCCTGGCGCTGTTCGTCCGTGCCCTTGGCGGCAATCAGCTTTGCTGCCTCATCGGGATTGGCCGCGACCCACTCGGCGGCGTCCTTGTAGGCAGCGTACAACTTGGACACCAGGGTAGGATTCTTCTTAACCCAGTCGATATGCGCGGCGACGCCGAGATAGGGAATGTTGGTGCTGCCGGTGAACTTTTTCCAGCGATCGGCGATATGCAGATCGATGGTGCGGATGTCCGGCTTGCGCGTGATCAACGTGGTGTAGGCTGGCTCCCAGAGCTGGATGGCAGTGGCGCGGTCGGCCATCGCGTAGCCGACGAGACCCGGCGTTGCCGTGTTGACCACCGAGAACTTCGACGGATCGGCGCCGAGCTGGCGCGCGAACCACTCGAACATCACATAGTTGGTGGTCCCCTTCGCCGCAGCGATATCCTTGCCTTCGAGGTCCTTCACCGTCTTGATGTCCGACCGCGACGTCACCACCGCGCCCCAGAAGTCGAACAGGTTGAACAGGTAGGTCACCTTGATGCCGCGCGTATCGGCAAGCCCGACGGTGAGCAGCGCCGCGCTACCGCCGAGCTTAAACTCACCGGAGTTGAACTGTGCGGCGTAAGCGTCCGGCGTCCGCTCCTCGAACTTGATGGCAAGGCCGTGTTTCTCATCGAGCTTATGGGCTTTGATAACCGGCGGCAGGAATGCGCCGAGCGACGGCGGACCGAATACGACGATCGACAGCGGAACCGGTGTTTGCGCGTACGCAGGAGACAGCGACAATACCGTCGCGAATCCAGCAAGACCGAATAGAATTTTCTTCATGATAGCCCTCCCTTTGTTCAGTTCATTATGACTGCAGTGTCGTTACGTCTCACCGGCCTCCTATCGTCGCGGCGGATCGTCCGCCGCGTTAGGTCGCGGTCTTGTCCATCGACGGTTCGAACTCCTTGCGCAGGGCGGTGAAGAACCGGCCGATCAGATGCTTGGAAACGCTACTGAGAATGCGCTGGCCGACGCCGGCGACAAGGCCGCCGATCTCGCCACTGCCCTGATAGGTGAGGCGCGCGGCGGCGTCGCCGTCGGCGGTCAGTTCAAAACGCGCTGTGCCGTTGCCATGACCGAGCGTTCCGGCTCCGGACACCTTGATGTTGCAGACGGTCGGCGGCGCCTTGTCGAACAGGCTGATTTCGCCCTCGAACGAACCGGACACCGCGGCAACTCGCAACTGCATATCAAGCTTATAAGTATCGGGAGCGATTTCGGTCATTGCCTTGCAGCCGGGAACGCAGCGGGTCAGCACTTGTGGATCGTTGAGCGCCTGCCAAACCACTTCGACCGGAGACGCGATCGTTTCTGTTCCGCTAATATCGAGCTTCATGCGTATCTCCGCCGGTCAGGCCAACAGCCGGGCGGCGAGTCCGCCATTGATGGCGCGACACTCCGCTTCGGAGAAGCCAGTGTCGGCAACGATCTGAAGCGGCGCGAGATCGCCGATCGGGAATGGCATGTCCGAACCCATCATGATGCGCTCGGCGCCGACGACGTCGGCGAGAAAACGCAGCGAACGCCGATCCTGAACGATAGTGTCGTAATAGAGCACCGCCAGCGCCGCATCGGGGTCGCCGAGCTTGTCCTTGCTGACGGTGAAGTTGCGCCGCAGCCGGCCGACGACGTAAGGCAGCGCCGCGCCGCCGATGCCGACAACTATTCGTGTGTTGGCGTAGCGCGTGACGTGGCCGGCATAGATCAGGCGCGACACCGCGATCAGCGTATCCGTGATGCGGCCGACGGCGTTGGCCATGCCATAGTCGTGGACGCGGTTGTCGCCGCTTTCGAACACCGGATGGATGAAGACGACCGAGCCAAGCTCGTTGGCGGTCTCCCAGAATGGTATCAGCGACGGATCGTCGAGCACGCCGCCGACGCCCTTGGGCTGGGTGCCGATCATCACGCCTTTGAAGCCGTTGCCGTGCGCCTCGCGCAGCACCTCGGCTGCCACCGCGCCATCCTGCAGCGGCACGGTCGCCAGCGCCAGCAGCCGCGGCTCGGCCTTGGCGGTACGGGCAAGATGCTCGTTAATCAGCCGCGACCAGCGCGCACCTTCCGCGGCGGGAATTTCATAGCCGAACATATCAAGCCATGCGCCATTGACTTGGCGATCGATAGTCTGCTCATCCATCCAGCGCAGCCGTGCTGGAATGTCGCTCAACCCTTTGGAGACCGGCCGCGTCGGCTTGCCACCGGCAAACGAGAAGGCGAGGCTACCGCCGTCCTCGATCAGGCGGACCGAGGGAAACTGCGCCGCCTGCGCACGCATCGCATCAAGCAGGCTGGGCGGGACGAGGTGGGCGTGGCAGTCGATAATCATAAGCGTAACTCTTATGCCTTGGTTGATTGCGCCTCGGCGATGGCATCGCCGATGGCTGAAATGCGGATGGGCAGTTTGACGAAGGAAATGCCGAGCGCACTGACGGCGTCGTTGATGGCGCCCGACATCGCCGCCGGTGCTCCCATATAGCCGCTCTCGCCAGCGCCCTTCTGGCCGAAGACGGTATGCGGCGAAGGCGTGCATTGGTGCACGATCTCGACCTGTGGCACCTCATGCGATGAGGGCAGCAGATAATCCATTAGACTCTGCGTCGTCATCTGGCCCTGCTCGTCGTAGACGAATTCCTCAAACAGCGCCGCGCCGATGCCGTGGGCGATGCCGCCGAGGGTCATGCCCTTGACGATGTGCGGATTGATAATCGTGCCGCAATCATGGCCGATGACATAGCGACGGATCTCCGGCTTACCGAGGATCGGATCTATCGCCACCAGTACGACGTGAAACTCGAACGAGTGGCACGGATACATCTGCACGCGGCCGTTCTCGGGCAGCTTGGTGCCGGTCGGCACCTGCATCACATGCGTGGTTTCGAGGCCCGGCTCCATACCTGGTGGCAGAAGGTGGTAGTTGCGATGGGCGATGTTGACGAGGTCGGCCCAATCCAGCCGCTTGCTGCTTGCCGCATGCGATACGCCGCCGTTCGCGTAGGTCAGTTCCCCAGCGGCAACGCCGAATTGTTGCGCGGCAATAGCAACGAGCTTTTCCTTGAGCTTGCGCGCGGCATGGAATGCCGCTCCGCCGAGCATGATCGCCATGCGGCTGCCGACCGGAGCGTTGGACGGCAGGCAGGCGAGCGAGTCGGGTCGCACGATGCGGATCAGGTCGGGATTGATCTCCAGAACTTCGCCGATCACCGTGGCGGCGAGCGTCTCGTGACCCTGGCCGGACGACAGCGTGTGGATGGTCGCGCTGAGATAGCCGGCACCGTCGACATTGATGCGGCAGGAGTCCATCCAGGTCGAGGTTTTGTTCCTTTCATTGAGCAACGGCTCGAACGCGGAGTTACCGCCGCTCGGCTCAAGGCAGGCCGCAAGCCCGATGCCGGCGAGCAGGCCCGAGGCACGCAGCCGGTCACGCTCGCGCACCAGCGCCGGGTAATCGACGTGGGTTAGCACCTTGTCGACCATGCCGTGATAGTCGCCGCTGTCGTAGCGGGTGCCGCTGGGAATGAGGTAAGGAAACTCTTCCTTACGGATGAAGTTGCGCCGGCGCACTTCGATGCGGTCGAGGCCGGTGGCTTGCGCGACCTTCTCGATTGCCGTCTCAATTGCGTAGTTGGTTGGCGACTGGCCAAAACCCTTCACCGCCTCCTCGACACCCTTGTTGGTGGTGACGGACTGGGCGACGTATTTGACGCTCTCGATACGATAAGGCCCGACGATGGCACCGATCGGCTTGCCGAGCTGGAATGGCGCGCGGCCGGCATAGGCTCCGGCATTGTCGAGCGCCCGCATCTTCATCGATTTGATCAGGCCGTCGGTATTGAAGGCGAGATCGACATCGAAGATACGCTCCGGCCCCTGCGCGTCGCCCGCGCGCATATTCTCGAGGCGATCCTCGATCAGGCGAACCGGGCGTCCGAGTCGGCGCGACAGGTACGCGACCAGAATGGTGTGCTTGATGCCGCGCTTGACGCCATAAGCGCCGCCGACATCGATATCCTGATTGACGCGAACATTGTTGGCCGGAATTCGCAACGAGCGGGCGACCTGCTCGGGGTATTTCGGCATCTGGATCGAGGCCCAGACATCGAGAACCTCGCGCCACGGATTCCACGACGCGACGACGCCGAAAGTCTCGATCGGCACGGTCGAACTGCGGCCCCAGGTGACGCGGAATGACAGCGTGCGTTCGGCCTCGGCGAAATGCTTGTCGACATCACCCCAGACAAAAGTTTTGTTGAGCAGGACATTCGAGCCGTGAGCCGAATGGACGGCCGGGCTGTCCGGCTTGAGCGCTTCTTCTGGATCGATGACAAACGGCAGCGGCTGGTAGGTTACGCGGACCCGCTCCGCCGCGTCTTCGGCCTGCGCGCGGCTGTCGGCCACCACGGCGGCGACCCACTCGCCGGCGTAGCGGACCTGGCCGACGGCGAGCGGATAGCGCTTCACCTCGGGCGTGTGAAGACCGTTCATTAGCGGATCGGTAGCGGCCGCCAGTTCCTCGCCGAGCAGGACGTAATGTACTCCTGGCATTGCCTGTGCGGCGCTGATGTCGATCGCCTCGATGCGCGCTGCCGGGTACTGCGATGGCACCAGCGCGACGTGCAGAACGTCGGCCAGCGCGACGTCGGCAACGTAGCAGCCATTGCCGGTGACGAAGCGGCGGTCCTCACGGACGCGGCGGTTACGCGAGACAAAGCGCAAGTTAACCGGCGCACTCATTTCGCAACCTCGCGCGAGATCCCCTGCGTATTGGATTGCCTCAGCCGCTCGGCGGCGATCTCGACAGCCTCGACGATCTGGCCGTAGCCGGTGCAGCGGCAGATGTTTCCGGAAATCGCTTCAACGATATCTTCGCGTGTTGGCGTCAGCGTCCGCTGCAACAGCGTATGCGCACTCAAGATCATGCCCGGCGTGCAATAGCCGCACTGCAGGCCATGCGCTTCGCAGAACGCATCCTGAATGACGCTGAGTTCGCCCGGCGATGGCGCCAGTCCCTCGATCGTGGTGATATCATAGCCGTCGGCCTGCACCGCAAAGATCAGGCACGAGCGCACCGCATCGCCGTTGAGCAGCACGGTGCATGCGCCGCAAACGCCGTGCTCGCAGCCGGCATGGGCGCCGGTCAGACGAAAATCGTCGCGCAGCACGTCGAGCAGCGTCTTGCGCGGCTCGACGTCGGCGCTGCGCGGCAGCCCATTGACCCGGAGTTCAACCCTCATCGTCCAATGCCCTTGTCGTTCTCGCCGGCGTCGCGGGCGGCGTCGAGCACCGCACGCGCGCCCATTGCGGTCGCCACGCGGCGGCGATAGGCGGCGCTGGCGTGCAGGTCGGTCATCGTCTCCATGTCCGCTGTCGCTGCGGCGACAGCCTCGGTCACTGTCGCCTCCTCGAGGTGCATGCCGATAAGCTGCGACAGGTCGAGCCGTGTCGGCCGTTCGGCGGCGCCGCCGATACCGGCGACGATCGCCGTGCAGCGGCCCCCGTCGTCGAGCGCGACCTGGGCGGCGGCCGAGACGAATGCAAAGTCGGATTTGCGGGCGCTGATCTCCTGGAAGCCGACGCCGATCCGGCGTTCGCTCCAGACCGGGAAACGCACGGCGCTGACGCACTGGCCGACGTCGATCGCCGTCAGCATCGGCCCGATATAGAAGTCATCGGCCGATATCGCCGTTTCGCCCGCCGTCGTCGCCAGCACGATGTCGGCATTGAGTGTCACCGCCACCAGCGGGATCTCGGCGGACGGATCGCCATTGGCAAGCGAGCCGCCGACCGTGCCGCGGTTGCGGGTCGGCGGATGTCCGACCCACGGCAGAGCCTGCGCCAGCAGCGGCACGGATGCATGGATCACTGGACTGTGCAAGGCCTCGACCTGTCGCGTGGTAGCGCCGACGACCACAGTCCCGCCCTCGGCCCGAATTCCGGACAGGCCGGGAATGCGCAAAATATCAATCAGTTGCGTTGGGCGGGCGAGACGCATTGCTAGCATCGGCACCAGCGTCTGCCCACCGGCAATAACCCGCGCATTCTCGTCCGCCGCCAGCAGCTGGCAGGTCTGCGCCAGCGTTTCAGGACGAACATAATCGAAGGGAGCGGGCTTCATGACGACCTTTCTTTCAATCTGGATCCGACCGCCAGCCCCGCCGACGATCGATTGCCCAAATATCTCTCAGGCGAGCGGCAGGCCGGCCATGGCAGGGGTTAATACCGTAATGGTCTGGCTCTTAAGCAGCGGCCCATTGACCTCGCTGGCTTTCTTCAGGGTGCCCCACTCCGGGTCGGCGGCGAACGCAGCCCACGCCGTCTTGCGTGCCTCATCGCTGGCAAAGCGGGTCATGTAGACCAGGCGGCCATCCTCGACCGGCGCCGTGAATGCACCAACCAACTCGATACCGTGACGCGGAAAGAAGGTTTTTGCGACGTGGTTATAGAACCGGGCGCGCATAGCCGGCGCGTTGCTCTCGGAGGCCTCATAGATGCGGATTTCATAGATCAAGGCGCGCTCCTCCTGAGCGGTTCATTATTATGTTCCAGTGCAAGTAAGGAAATAAATGAGAGATTGTCAAACAAAAAACGATGCAATAAGATTTTTTATGTTGATTTGAACCGGTTCAATAGGTGCAATGCACTGTGATTAACCTGTACTGTCCACTACTCAAAGGCCGTCGTCGTTCGGCTATCCATGGATTTTCAGAATTGTCACAGTTATCTTGCGGCAATCCCGAGATTGAACCAATCGACTTTTGTCCATCCGTCGGGCGAACAAGCAGGCGCAAACTGATATGACCGACTGGGTGCCGACCCTTCCACGGGATAATAGTCCGCGCTACGCAGCCTTTGTTGCGGCGCTGGAAGCGGACATCAGCAGCGGGCGCGTCAAGCCGGGCATGCGGCTGTTGCCGCAGCGGGAGATGGCACAACGGCTGTCGCTCAGCGTCGGCACCATCTCGAAGGCTTATGCCGAGGCCGAGTTGCGCGGCCTGATTTCTGGCGAGGTCGGCCGTGGCACATTCGTCCAGCGCCGCCAGCCGCAACGCCACAACGGCCACGACGCCGCAAGCCTGACGGTCAATCTTGCGCTTAACGTCCCGCCTTACACCGGCGAGGACACGGTCATCGCCAACGTTCTGTCGGACATCGCCGCCGAGGGAGAGATGGCCAACCTGCTTGGCTATCTGCCGCACCAGGGCCTGCCGCGGCACCGTGCGGCGATTGCCGCGTGGATGGCATCGCTCGGCATCGCTGCCGACGCCGACCATCTGTTCATTACCCATGGCGGCCAGCACGGGCTGGCGGTGGCATTCGGCATGGTGGCGGCGAACGGCGACACCATCCTGTCCGAAATGTTCACTTATTCCGGCATGATCGCGCTTGCTGCGCAGAACGGCTACCGTTTACGCGGCGTTGCAACCGACGCGCACGGCCTGGTTCCGGATGCGCTCGACCGCGCCTTTCACGAGACCGGCGCGCGCGTGCTGTTCTGCATGCCGACGCTGCAGACCCCGACAGGCACGGTGATGTCTGAAGAGCGGCGCGATGTCGTGGCCGAGATCGTCCGCAAGCACGGCGCCTACCTGATCGAGGACGACGCTTACGCCTCCTTGTTTGCGGCGCCGCCACGTCCGATCTCCTTGCGTATCCCGGACCGCAGCTTCTATGTGGTCAGCCTCGCCAAATGCTTGGCGCCGGGCCTGCGGATTGCGGCCATGATCGCGCCTGCCGCCTATCGCGACCGCTGCAACAACGGTATCCGCGCGACGGGGTGGATGGCGACGCCGTTGATGGCCGAGGTGGTCGCGCGCCTGATCCACAACGGCGCGCTGACCGAGCAGGTCCGTCGCAAGCGCGACAAGGCGATGGTTCGCAACGCTATCGCCGATCGCACTTTGGGGGACTGGCTGCCGCCGCTGTTGTCGCAGCCCGGCTTCCATCGCTGGTTGCCGCTGCCGGCCGGACGCATGCTCAACAGCCTGATCACCCAGGCGTCGCATGCCGGCATCACCTTGGCGCCGCCGGGCGCTTTGCAGCAGATCGACCGCAGCACGCTTGGCGTGCGACTATGCCTTGGCCATCCGGCAGAGAGCGATCTCGAGCGCGCGTTGATCGAGCTGCGGAGAATTCTGGAAATGACCGAAACGATCACCTTCGTCTAACCGCCGATGCGGCTGGTGCGGCGCCTCGCAACGCGGCCTCACCTTCAGCCGTCAATATCCGAGTCAATCCGCTGACGTCGAGATAGCGCGCCCTGGGCCGCCCGATCATCAGCACCCTCAACCATGCTCCGTCGAGTGGAGCAGCGCGCATTCCGCCCAGAAGCTCGGCCCGCATGCTGCAAACCTCTCCTGCCCCAGCTTCGATCGAATCGCGCCGCTCGTGGACGGTGGCCTTCGTCACCCTCGGCATCTTGGCGTTCTCGTTCGGGGCGCCTTGGCTGACCACGGTGGCACTGCAGCCGATCGCTGAGGAAGCAGGCGGGGTGCGGGCGGTGCCGGCGCTCGCCGGAGCGCTGGCATGGTTCGGGTCCGGCTTCGGCGGGATTGCGATGGGTTACGTCGCCGAGCGCATCGGGGTGCGCTGGACCGTGAGCGGCGGCGCGTTGATGATCGCCTGCGGGCTGATGCTGTCAAGTGCTGGTCCGGGCTGGCCATTGTATGTCGGGCATGGCCTGTTTATCGGACTGCTCGGCCTCGCCGGTATCAATGCGCCGCTCTATGTCTATGTCAGCCGCTGGTTCGATCACCGCCGCGGCTCTGCACTGGCGCTGATTTCCAGCGGCATCTACGTCGCCGGCGCAGTGTGGCCTCCGTTCTTCGAGCGTGCCATCAGCCTCTATGGCTGGCGCGACAGCATGATGGCCTACGGGATCATCGAGGTGCTGGTGATCGTGCCGCTCGCCTTTGTCTTTCTGGCCAAGGCACCCGAGCGGACCGATCCCTCCCTTAAGGTGGGGACTGTGCCGATGCGCAGGGCGGTCCTCGGCTGGCCGCCGAACCTGGTATTTGCGATGTTAATGGCGGCGATCTTCATGTGCTGCGTGCCAATGGCGATGCCGCAGCAGCACATCGTCGCCTTCTGTGGTGATCTCGGCATCAGCGCCGCGCACGGCGCCCTGATGCTATCGGTGTTGCTCGGCAGCGCCTTCGTTTTTCGCCAGGTCTGGGGCAGAATCTCCGACAGGATCGGCGGCCTGCGTACCGTCATGCTCGGCTCGGTGACCCAGCTCGTTACCATCAGCGCCTTCCTGATCGTCCAGGACGAATACGGCCTGTTCACCGCCTCCGCGATCTTCGGCCTCGGTTTCAGCGGCCTGATCCCGGCGACCATCCTGGTCGTGCGCGAGATGTTTCCGGCGCGCGAAGCAGCGTGGCGCATCCCGCTGTTGCTATTGTGCTCCGGTAGCGGCATGGCGACCGGCGGCTGGCTCGCCGGATATATCTACGATTACTTTGGCTATTATGCGCCGGCCTTCGCCGCTGGACTGGCGGTGAACGCCGCGCATGCCACGCTGATCGGCATCCTGGTCATGCGTCGCCGTATGACGATAGGTGGCGCCAGCCCGCGAGCGGCTTAATGCCGCCCAGCATCGGCACGAGTCGATGTCAGCCGATTTCGGCGAGGAGAGCGTCGGCGGCCTATAGAAACTTTGCTTCCTGAAATGGCGCCCGACCAATTGCTTGCCGCCATGACCAATGCCGCCAGCGCGCCGACAGCGGCTGTCTCTGTCGTGGTGGAAATGCCACTATAAAGCGCAACAATGACGATCAGGATCAGGACCGGCGACTGCCGGGTTTCCGCCAGTGCCTTGAAGCGCTCGCGCCATGTGGCCGCCTCCTCGAAAGGAGGAGCAAGGGCTGGATTCCAATAACAGGGGCAATGATCATCACTGCAGAGACCACGGCGGTCAGGCGGCGACTGATCGAATCCGGTGACCTACGCGGTCGGCACGGCAAGATCTGCAGCGTGCGTGCCATCGGCCAGTGCGCTGACGTCGTACTGAGATAACCCTCAAACTGGCCGGACACAGTCTCCCACTTAGAAAGTATGAGGTATTAAGAGCGGCTTCGTCGCTGATTTGATTGCTTGCAGCAGGTGCCGGCCTCTACTGATTGCGGAAGTTCGGCGCACGCTTTTCCCGGAAAGCCAGTTTTCCCTCAAGAAAATCCTGAGAGGTCAGAAGCGAGGCTTGTATCTCCCGTTCCCGGTCCAGAAAGATATCCAGTTGTCCGACCAGCATGGCCTTGGTCGCGCTGATCGAGAGCGGCGCCACCGACCTCACCCGGTGCGCCATCTCCATGGCCCCGGCAAGCGCATTCCCCTTGCCGGCGACGTCATCGATCAGCCCGATCCGCTTCGCTTCCTCAACCCCGATCGTCTGCGCATAGAGCAAGATCTGCTTTGCCCGCGCCTCCCCTACCCGCCGCGCAAGCGAATAGACAATGCCGAGGTCGCCGATCAGACCGACCTTGCCGAAGCCGGCGGAAAACCTCGCATCCTCAGCGGCGACCACGGAATCGCAAACGAGCGCCAGCGACATGCCCGCGCCGACCGCCCAGCCTTCGACCGCGGCAATGACAACCTTGCTGGAGCGCACGATGGCGCGCACGAGCCGGTGCGACTCGATGAACCGGTCGCGCGCCTCGGCCAGTGTCGGCGTGCCCATCTCGGCCAGATCGCCGCCGGAACTGAAATTTCCGCCGGTCCCCGTGATGACAATCGCGCGCACCGTGGTGTCGGTCTCCAGACGATCCATCACCTCGGCAAGGCGCTGCTTGACGGCAGAGGACAGCGCGTTGCGCCGCTCCGGCTGGTCGATCGTCAAAACAACAACGTCTTGCGATCTTTCCTCGATCAGCGCCATCGCGTTCCTTCCTTGATCCGTGCCCGGTCGCGCCGCGTGCCCGGGACTCGTCATCGAGCTTCGCCGACTAGGCTCCCCGGAACGTTGCGGGCCGCTTCTCGAAGAACGCCTCGATCGCTTCCATGTGGTCGTCCATATGATGCGCCAGCGCCTGATAGGCGGCACAGGTGTCGAGAAAATCGCGCAACTGCGCCGAGGCGCTCTGGCGCAGGAGCCGCTTGGCCATGCGAATGGCGGCCGGCGGCTTGGCGGCAATTTTCCGCGCCAGTTCGTAGCTCTCCTGCATCAGGCTGGCGGGATCAACCACCTTAAGCACCATGCCGATCTCGTGCGCTTCCTGCGCGTCGACAATACGCCCGGTGAAGATCATCTCCGCCGCGCGCTCGTATCCGATCCGCCGGGGCAAAAACCACGCGCCGCCGTCGCCGGGAATGATACCGAGATTGACGAACGTTTCGCCGAAGCGCGCCGTCGTCGACGCGATCCGGATGTCGCACATCAACGCCAGGTCACAGCCCGCCCCGATGGCGGGGCCATTAACCGCGGCGACGGTCGGAACCTCAACATTGTAAAGACACAGGGGGATGCGCTGGATTGTCCGGCGATAGTTGCGGTCGACCTCCATCGGCGAGCCGCCGGAAATGCCGGTGCGCTCCCGCATTGCCTTGATGTCGCCACCCGCCGAGAAAGCCGAGCCGTTGCCGGTTAGCACCAGCACCGAAATGTCGTCGCGGACATTGACGCTCTCGATCGCGGAAATAATGGCGTCAACCATGTCCGGCGCCGAAATCGGATTGCGGTTGTCCGGGTCGTTAAGCGTCAACGTTGCGACCCCGTCCTGCACCTGAAATACAACAGGCGCGCGTTCGCCGTCCTTCATGCCGTCGTCCTCGATTTGCGGATGTGGAGTTTCAGCCGGGGGCTACTGACGAACGAGAATGTCGTACCACGGCTTCGCCTGACGGCCCGTCGAGTCGTCCCGATAGAGCGTCTTGAGCTGTGTATACGCATTCAAGCCTTCTTCACCCAGTTCGCGGCCGATCCCGGACTGCTTGTAGCCGCCGAACGGAGCGCGCTCCGATAGCACATGCCATTCATTGAGCCAGACCCAGCCCGCCTGGAGTTTTCGCGCAACGTCCGTCGCCCGCGGGATATCTTTGCTCCAGACACCGGCGGCGAGGCCAAAAATGCTATCGTTCGCGATCCCGACCGCCTCATCAACGTCGCCATAGCGAAGAACGCATAGAACCGGGCCAAAAATTTCCTCACGGGCAATCCGCATGTCGTTGCTGACGTCGGTAAAGATCGTCGGCTTGACGAAAAACCCCCTGGCAAGAGGCCCCTCGGTCGCACGCGAACCGCCGACGCTCAGCCTGGCGCCCTCGCGCTTGCCAACTTCGATATAGTCGAGGACGCGATCCATCTGCCGTTCGGAGACGACCGGACCCACCGTCGTCTCCGGATCCATGGGGTCTCCGATCCGCATGGCTTCGACACGCGCAATCATTCGCTCGACGAACGAATCATGAAGCTTCTTGCTCAACAGAAGACGGGTGCCCGACTCGCAGACCTGCCCGCTATGGAAGAAGGTCGCATACAGCGAGCCATCCACGGCGGTCTCAAGGTCGGCGTCGTCCATGACGATGTTGGCCGATTTTCCTCCGCATTCGAGCGTCACGTTCTTCAACGTCGCGGCCGCCTCGCGCATGATCTCGCGGCCGACTTCGGTCGAGCCGGTAAAGGAGATTTTGTCGACAGAGGAGCTTTTGACCAGCGCCTGCCCGGCCTCCACCTCACCGGTGATCACATTGACCACGCCCGGCGGCACGCCCGCCTCGTTGCACAATCGCGCCAGCTCCATGGCGCTTAAAGGCGTTTCCGCCGCACATTTGAGAACGATCGCATTGCCCGTCGCCAGCGCGGAGGCGATCTTCCACACCGCCATCGTCAATGGAAAATTCCAGGGGATGATGGCGCCGCAAACGCCGAACGGCTCCCTCACCGTATAGTAGTGCGAGCGTCCCGGCCGGGACAGGCCCTCGATCGGCACCGGCTCGCCGGTGAACTTGTCCGCCATCTCGGCAAAATAGCGAAGCTGCTTGACGCAAAGCGCGACATCGGTCGTCGCCTTGCCGATCAGCGCGCCGGCGTCCTGCACCTCCATCAGCGCGACGTCGTTCTGGCGGTCCTTCAACAGGGCGGCGAGCTTCAGCAGCACGCTCTTGCGGTCCGAGGCCGAAAAGTCGCGCCACGGCCCCCTGTCGAACGCCGTCCGGGCGGCGGCAATCGCCCGCTCCGCGTCGCCCGCGCCCGCCCAGGCGCATTCGGCGATCGCCTCGCCGTTGGCCGGATTTATCGAAAAATAAGTCTCGCCGTTTTCCGCCTCGACGAACTCACCACCAATGAAAAGCTGAAGCTTGCGCATCCCTGTGAACATCCAAACTTGACAAAATCTCCGTCTGATAACATTACTAAGTAGTCGGTATGTTTGCAAGCGGTGCAGGAGACGCCCCGCCCCTTTCCGAGGGCCTGACATCAGGACCGTTCAGAGGGACGGGGCCACGATTTTGGTAGCACCCATGGAGAAAAAGAATGCCTGATGCAGCCGTCGCCAACCACGAAAACAGGATGCCTCCGGTATCCGGGTTGAAAGACGAGGATCGCGAGACAGCGCTCCAGATATGGGTCAAAAGCGGCCGCAAGCTCGAAGACGACCGCGAGATGACGCCGCGCTATCGCAACGTGCTGGTGCAGACCATGTTGATCGCCGCGGACCTCGAGGTCTCGACCATCACCATGTACTACACGCCACTTGTGAAGGCGCCGACGCTGGAAGCAAAAATGGCGGTCGCATCTGCCATGCAGGACGAGCTAGGCCACGCTCAGGTGATGTATCGGATGCTCGAGGATTTCGGCTACAACACCCACGAGCTGATCTTCGAGCGCGATCCGACCGAGTTCAAGACGTTCTACCTCACGCAGCACGATATTCCCGATTACATCCAGTGCGTGGTGTACATGCTGCTGGGCGATCGCGCCGGCTACACCACCACCCGCGACCTCGAGGAATCGTGTTCCTACGGCCCCTACGCGCGCTCACTCCGCAAGGTCAATTTCGAGGAGCAGTTTCACGTCGCTCACGGCGAGAAGTGGACCAAGTTCTACTGGAACCTGTCGCCGGAAACGCGCAAGCGCGTGCAGGAGGCGATCGACTTCGTATTTCCGAACGCCGTGATGTGGTTCGGTACTCCCGACACCATGAAGAAGCGGGTCGACCAGCTGTCCTATAAGATCCGCGGCCAGAGCAACGACGAGCTGCGGCAGCGCTGGCTCAACGAGGTTGTGCCGTTCTGCGAGTCGATCGGCATTCGTGTTCCGGCGCACTTCGATGCGGACAAGGGCTGCTACGTCCTGGACTACGAAATGCCGATCCTTCTCAACGAGGAAACCGGCAAGTGGGACTACAAGACCACGACCTGGGAAGAGCAGTTCGAGCAGTGGCGCAAGGGCGGTCCCACAAAGGTTTCGGGGTTCAAGCGGCTTCAGGAAGAGCACTGGGGCAGCGCTCTGTGGTAACCGTCGACGATATCCGCGAGGCCCTGGAGAAGGTCAACGATCCCCATGTTCCGGTCAGCATCCGGCGCATGGGCATGCTCCGGGACATCTCCATCGAGGATGGCGTGGTGCATGTGCAACTGTGCATTCCCTGCCTCGGCTGTCCCGGCGTCAGTATGCTCCACGGCGATATCGAACGCGCGTTGCTCGATCTTCCCGGCGTTCGCAGCGTCGTTATCGAAAACGGCTTTTTCCTGCCGTGGTCGCGCGACCTGCTGGACGACGAGACCAAGACGTTGATGCGAACAAACGGAATCCAGATATGATCAAGCCGAAGAAGATCAATCGCGCGGAACTCGGCGGCAACAGCACCAAGTTCTACGAAGTGTTCGCGCGAATCGACTCAAACGACGTACTGGCTCACGTCGGCAGTATCGAGGCGCCCAACGACGAGTTGGCTCAGGTTCGCGCCTGGTACGTCTACGACCAGCAGCGTTGGCGCGAAATGTGCGTGGTTCCTACCGATGCGGTCATCTCGGTGACCGACAAAGGTGCCCGCGGCAAAATCAAAGAGGCTTAGGATCATGAACCGTTTCGATCTGGCAACGCTCGCCCCCGAGGCTCGCGATCGCCTCAAGTCCGACGTGCTGGCGCTGGCCGACAGCAAGCTTGTGCTGGCCAACTGGTATACGATGTGCGTGCACAACGGCCGATCCCTGCCCGACTTCGCCGCCATCCTCGGCATGGCGACTGCAACGTTCGGCCATACGCGCGGGCTGTATCTGTATCTGGTCAATTTCGGCATCCCGTACACCGATCTGGAGCGGCGTCGCGATGCGACCGGCATCAACTCGATGAACCTTCTCGACAGCCCGCCGGAGTCCTGGGAGGACTTTGTTGCATCGGTCTATCTCGCCGAGCAGGCGATGTGGACTTTCGCCTCCGGCTTCCTGTCGCATCCGGATCGCGCATTGTCCGGTCTGGTCCATAAAATCGGCCAGGAATCCTACTTCCACCTGAAGTATTGCGAAGGCTGGCGCGGCATTTTCGCCGGCACTGAGAATGTGGAGTTCGGCCAGGCGGTGGCGCAGCGGCTGCCGCAGGCGGCGGCGTGGTTCGGCGACAGCAGCCAGAACGACGTCCTGTACGATGCGGGGCTGCGCGCGCTGCCGGCCACGAAGCTGCGGGAGGCATTCCTCAATGAGGTTTCGGCCGCGCTTCAGGCGTCGCAAATCGACGCAAAGCTGCCCGATCCGGTCCCGCCGGCAGCCGACTGGACGATCGAACGGCGCCGCGCCGGCAATATCCCGGACCGTCTGTTCGGCATCGTTCAACTGAAAGACCCGGCCGCGGCCTACAATTGATGCGCGACGACGACTTCAAGGATGTCCGCTGCCCCGAATGTCACGGCGGCAACGTGGAGCTTCTGTCACTATTCGGAAGCAGCATCTCGGAAGTGATGTTCGAGTGCAGGACGTGCCGGACCATCTTCAACTGGGTGAAGTGGTCCGGCAAGCTGCCGCCAACCGCAATGGATTACTTCCAGCGGTTGACCGTGGCCGAAAGAGCCAGAACCTCAGACACCGACGACGATACGTCCCTTGACCGTCTTTGCGGTCGCGGCAGGTGCAATGTCGCCCAAAACTCGCAGAACGGCTTGGCACCGATAGCGGACCAGTTCACAGCCTCCGGCTCCGGCGGGCAACTTTCAAAGGAACGCAAGACCATGACCGCAAGCATCGTCATCGACGGCCTGTCCGGATTCGCCCCGCTTGAGGGAACGACGCTTGGCACGGCCGGGCCGATCGAAATCACCCAGGACCGGATCGACCAGTTCTGCCGCTCGACCGAGAACACCGAATGGATCCATTGGGACGAGGAGCGCTGCAAGGCCTCGCCCTTCGGCACGACGATTGCGCCGGGCATGATGGCGGCGGCGCTGTTTCCAAAACTGTTCTTCGATCTGGTCGAGATACGTAACGTCGACACCATGCTGTTTCAGGGCAGCGACCGCATCCGCCTGCTCGCCCCGCTCGTGCAGGGAGCGAGGCTGACGCAAACGGTCAAGGTCGGGCGGGTCGAGCCGCGCGAGCGCGGCCTGTCCGTCTCATACGACGTCACCTGGAATACGGTCGGCAGCGACAAGCCCATCGGCGTCGCCACCTTCGTCGTTCGTTACATGTAGCGGGTGGCCGTGCTGGCGCCCTGCCTTTGCATCGTCAACGGAGCGCCATCGCGTCATGATCCATGGGGCGAGCGCGGCTTCGATGGGACGCTACCTGGCCACCTCGATCTTGGCCAGAAACGGCGCCAGATCGACAATGGCCCGTTCATGAGTGCCGGCAAGGATCGCGCCTTCCTCGTCCTGCCCGGACACCTCGAACAGATGACGCCTGCCAGCGATCTCCCGCAGGGTGGCGCTGACCTGCACCCGCATGCCGACCGGGGTCGCCTTGAGATGACGAATGTTGACAGCTATTCCGACAGATGCGTCTCCGTCCGCCAGATGCGGCACAAGCATCCGATGACAGACCGTCTCCGCGAACAGGATCAATGCCGGCGTGCCGAGAACGGAAACCCCCTCGTTGCCCATGGCCAGCGCCGTATGCTCCTGCCCCACGGCAAAGCTCTCGCTGCTCGTTGCTCCGACCTGAAGCGCCATCTCATTCCTCCATTCCATGCGCTCGAAAGAGCGACCTGATCGCAAAACACGGCGGCCGTTTGGCCCTCCCGCCATCACGGCCGCGCCCCCACGCTCCCCGCTAGGACGACAACCATGATCGACGAACGACTGAAGCATCCCGATGCGTATCCGCACTGGACCGACGATACGTTGAGATTCGGCGATACCGATCTGCTCGGACACATCAACACCGCCTCATATGTGACCTATTGCGACACGGCGCGGCTGACATTGTGCATCGAGCTTGGGATTATCGGCGAGAAGCTGACCACCGCGGCCGTCGTCGCGCGCACAACGGTCAATTTGCTCAGGGAGCTGTTCGCGCCGGGACAAGTCAGGATAGGCACGGGCATCCTACACACCGGCACAAGTTCCTTTACGATAGCACAAGGTCTTTTCAGCCAGAGCGAGTGCGCCGCCGTCGCCGAAACGGTTCTGGTGCACTTCTCGAAGGCAGCGCGCCGCCCGGCACCGATCAGCGCTGAACTGGCCGAGCGTCTGCGAAAGGTCGCCATCCGACGCTAAGGCGCCCGCTCCGCCACCAGCTTGCGCAACTCGGCCTTCTGAATCTTTCCGAACGAATTCCGGGGAAAGGCCGCGATCACTTTGACCTCACGCGGGCGCTTGTATCCCGCAAGGTCCTGGCAGAACGACAAGACCGTGTCCTGATCGAGGCTGGCGCCGGGTTTTGGCACGACGAAGGCGACGACCCGCTCGCCCCACAACTCGTCAGGCGCCCCGACAACGGCGACCTCGGATACGTCCGCGTGGCGCGCAATCGCGCTTTCAACCTCGACACAGTAGATATTCTCGCCGCCGGAAATGATCATGTCCTTCTTGCGGTCGACAATGTAGATGTAGCCATCCTCATCCCGATAGCCGACGTCGCCGGTGTTGTACCAGACCGCATCGTCAGCCTGAAAAACCGCAGATCGAAACGCCGCCTCGTCGTCGAGGTAGGTGCGAAACGTGGTCGGCCCCGACGTCACGATCTCGCCGACCTCACCATCGGCCACAAAGGTGTGCTGCGCATCGACGATCCGCACCTGCATCTTCGGCACCGCGCGGCCGACCGAACCGGGTCGCGCACGCATCTCCCGCGGATAACAGGCAGCGTTCAACAGCGACTCGGTGATCCCGTAGGCATTCATGACGACATCATCCCGCAGCCTCAGGCGCTCCTGGATCGCGGTTGCCAGCTCAGCAGGGAACGGCGCCGAGGCGGAAATCCATCGCTCCATCGAGGTCAGGTCATACGTTTCGCAGCCGGGAAGCTGCAAAATGAGGCGCGACATCGTCGGGACGATGAATGCGTGCGAGATTTTCTCGGATTCGATCAGTTCGAGCGCCCGCTTCGGCTCGAAGCGCGGCAGAAGAACGTGGGTGGCACCGACCAGCGTGATCGCCAGGTGCATATCCTCCATCGCACCGCGATGAAACATTGGCGCCGTCGCCAGAAAGCGCGTCTCCACGCCGAAGTTGCAGACGAGAGCGGTGATATCCGCCGAGGCAATCGACGAAGCGTGACGAACGATCGCCCCCTTCGGGCTTCCGGTGGTTCCGGAGGTGAACCAGATGCCGCTGTCATCGCTCGACTCGACATCGACCTCGACCCGGCCGGCATAACCTTTGCGCAGGATATCGACAAAGTTGCCGCTGACCGGAATGTGCCGATCGCCGCCCCCTTCGGCCGATGAAATGAAAATGAGCTTTTCGATCAGGGACGCCGGCAGCCGCGCGAACAGCTCACCAAAGCTGTCATCGTAGAGAACGACGCGCGCATTGGTCTTCCGGAGCTGGTACTCGATCTCACCCGGCGTCAGCCGGTAGTTCAGCGAAACGCACACGGCCCCGATGCGCGCAATGGCATAGTAGGCGACCAGGATTTCCCACTGGTTCAAGAACATGAAGGCCGCACGATCGCCCTTGCGGATGCCGGCGGCGATGAGATGAGCGCCGAGCTTGTCGACGGCCTCGTCCAGCTCCCGGTAAGTCAGCATCAACTCGCCCTGAACGACGGCGACATGATCCGATCTCGCTCGGGCGGTCGCGCGCAGCACGCCCCCAATGGTTTGCCGATTGAAGAACATATGCTTTCCTACGCACTATTGTCCGGTGAAGCGGGGTGCGCGCTTCTCGTTGAATGCGCGCACGCCCTCCTGGTGATCGGCCGAGACATTCGACAACCCCTCGAGAGCGAGCGACATCTCGAGGTTGGTCGATACGATTTGGCGCAACGGCCCGTTGATCGCCATCTTGGTCCACTGGATGGCGCGGATCGCACCGCCCGCCAGCCTCTCGGCAAAAGCCTGCACCCGCTGATCCAGCTCCTCATGCGGGACGCAATGATTGATCAACCCCATATCGGCGGCGGTCTGCGCGCCGATGATATCGCCCGTCATCAAAAATTCCTTGGCGCGCGCGTATCCGACAAGCTGCGGCCAGATTGCCGACCCGCCATCGCCGGCGACAAAGCCGACGCTGACATGAGGGTCTCCGATCTTGGCGCGGTCGGAGGCAAAGATGACATCGCAGTAAAGCGCGATGGTCGCCCCAAGCCCGACCGCCGCGCCGTTCAGCTTGGCGATAACCGGCTTCTCAAGGTCGAGCAGGCCAAAGATGATCCCCTTGGCTTCGGTGACGGTTTTGCGCCAGAGCGACGGATCGTCGATGGTATCCTGCATCCAGTTGGTATCGCCGCCGGCGCAAAATGCTTTTCCCGCGCCAGTCAGAATGACGACATCGGCTTCACCGTCCCGGCCGACGTCGTAGAAAATCCGCGACAGTTCCTCATGCATCAAGGCATCGGTCGCGTTCAGCTTGTCGGCACGGTTCATCGTCAGGGTCAAAATCCTGCCGGCACGCGTCACCGCGATGGTCTTGTAGTCATCATACGTCACGTCAAATCTCCACGACGCCTCAACGACGGGCAGCCTGCAACGGCCGGCGGATGGGACAGTGCCGGCTGCGCTCTGTCAGATGCCCAAAAACTCTTGCTTGACGGCCGGGTGGGATTCGAGCAGCGCGGGACTGCCCTCAAATTTCACCTCGCCCTGGCTCAGCACATAAACGAAATCGGCCAGCTGGATGGCCCAATGATAGTTCTGCTCGACCAGCAGGATCGTCGTCCCCTCCCGGCGGATCCGGTCGAGTGCCATAAAGACATGTTCGACGATGAGCGGCGCAAGCCCCTCACTCGGCTCATCGAGGACCAGAAGGTCCGGCCCAAGGATTGTCGCGCGTCCGATCGCGAGCATCTGCTGCTCGCCGCCCGAAAGATGCGTCCCCAGATGCTTGCGTCGCTCGGCGAGGCGCGGAAAAATCGCATAGACCTCATCGATTGAGCGCGAGTTGGGACGATTCCGCGCCAGCGCTTTCGTGAGACGCAGCTGCTCCTCGATGGTCAGAGATGGAAAAATACCGCGATCTTCCGGGACATTCACGATTCCCATGCGCGCGATGCGCCATGTCCGCATACGGGTGATGTCTTTGCCTTTGTACTGAATGCTGCCTTGCCGCGGCGGCACCATGCCGAGGATGCTGCGAAGCGTCGTCGTCTTCCCGGCGCCGTTGCGGCCGACCAGAGCGACGCACGTTCCCTCTTTCACATCAAGGGTTACGCCCTGAAGAATACAGCTTTCGCCGTAATATGTGCGGATGTCCCTGACCTTAAGCATGAGCAGCCCCGAGATACGCATTCTGGACCGCGGTGCTTTTGCGGATTTCCTCTCTGCTGCCTTGGGCGATGACTTGCCCGTAGCTCAGGATCGTTGCGGAATCGCAGACGTCGAACACCAGGTCGATGTCATGCTCGATCATCACCAGGCTGATATCGGGCGGCAGCGACTTGATCAGATCGCGGAGACGTCCACGCTCTCCGGGCGACGTGCCGGCCGCCGGCTCGTCCAGCAGCAGAAGTCTTGGTTTCGAGCACATTGCGAGGGCGACTTCGAGCTGACGCTTTTCGCCGTACGAAAGCTCTCGTGCGGACCTATGCAGCACCTTATCGAGACCCATCCACGCGGCAGTTTCCGTTGCCCGATCGATTGGTTGGGCATAGCTCGTCCGATCTCTCCAGAGGTTTGCATGCCCAGGCATAATCGCGTGAGAGGCAAGGCAGAGGTTTTCGAGCACCGAGAGATCGCCGATTGCGCTGTTGCGCTGAAACGAACGAGCAAGCCCACGCCTCACCAGTTTTTCCACTGGAAGGCCGGTCGTATCCTCCCCATAGATCTCGATTTTCCCCGAATCCGGCCGCAACCAACCGGACACGACATTGATCAATGTTGTTTTGCCAGCACCATTCGGCCCAAGCAACGCATGCCGTGCGCCAGCCGGAATGGAAAAGGCCACGTCCTCGAGAACGTGAAGCCCCCCAAATCGCTTGGAAAGCGATTCGACCTTCAGGGCCATCATCTCCGCACCCATGCCATTGCGCCGGATATAAGCCCGATAAGGCCACCTCGAAAGAAGACGACGGTAAGCACAAAGAACGAGCCGAGAAACAGAATCCAATGATCCGTTATTCCCGTCAGACCGGCACGAAGAAGAACATAGGCTGCCGCACCAAGAACCGGACCGAGAAATGTTCCGGCCCCCCCGACGATCACCATCAGCAGTCCCTCGCCGCTCATCATCCAGGACAGCGTTTCGGGCGACATAAACCCTGTCTTGATGACGAGCATCACCCCTCCGAAGCTCGAGATCATGCCGGACAGGGTAAAGACGGCCATCTTGTACCATTGCGTTCTGTAGCCGAGCGCGCGCATCCGGCTTTCGTTCTCGCGAATGCCGACCAGAACCATGCCGAACGGCGAGCGGATGATCCGCCACGAGACGAACAGCACAATCGCAAAGGCAACCAACATGAACCCGTAAAGGGTGGCCGGATTATAGATGTCAAGCCCCAGAAAGCCGATGTCGGGCCGGGAGATGCCGCTCATGCCGTCGTCGCCGCCGACGAGTTTGGTCTTGAAGGCCAGCCCGTACATCAGCTCCGAGAACGCAAGCGTCATGATGAAGAATCCAACGCCCGACGAACGGATGCAGACGATGCCTATCAGGAACGACAGCACCGCGGAACACAAAATCGTTGCCGGGATCGCCGCCCACCACGGCCAGTCGAGCAGCACCGTGAAAATGCCGAACCCGTAGCCGCCGATCCCGAGGAACATGGCGTGGCCGAGAGACACCAGCCCCGTATAGCCGACGAGAAAATTCAGACCGATCGCAAAGATGCCGAACACCATCGCCTCGATGACAAGGTTCACCTGATAGTCGTTCAACACGAACGGAGCACAGGCAAGTGCCGCGGCGGCTACGGCGATTGCAAGGATACTGAGGGTGCGAACATCGCTCGCCACATTGGCTCGGTAGGGCACGGCAATAGACTTTGTTGTCATGATCACAACGAATGGGCGTGGCGGCCGAACAGGCCGTGTGGCCGCGTCAGCATCACCAGAACCAGAATGATGTAGACGGCGAACATCGTGAGTTGAGGCAGATAGGACTGGGTCAAGGTATCGGTCAGCCCGACGATCAGGCTGCCGTAGAACGAGCCTTTCAGGCTTCCCATGCCACCGATCACCACGACAATCAGCGAGAGAATGAGAATAGAACTGCCCATGTGCGGAAAGACGCTCAACACGGGCGCCATGATGACCCCGCCGAGCGCGGCCAGGCCCGATCCGACGGCAAAAACACCGGCGAGAACCCAGTCAGTATTCATACCGAGCGATTCCGACATTGGCTTGTTGTCGACGCAGGCCCGCACCGCAGCGCCAACGATCGTGCGCTCGATGAACAGCGAAATGCAGAGTGCCGTCAGCAACCCGACCGCGATGATGAACAGACGATAGAGCGGATAAGAGACGCCAAGGATATCGACGCTTCCCGCCAGCGCGCTTGGCAGCGCGATGCTCAGATAGTCCTTGCCGAACAGCGTCTCCAGCACGCCGATCGATATATACATCAAGCCGAAGGTCAGCAGGGCTATTTCAAGCTCGTTGCGCCCGCGCACCGTCAGCGGCCCGATCGCAAAGATCTGCAGCAAGCCGCCGACGACGGCCACCATTAGCGGCGCCACGATCAGCGCAAGGAGGAACGAACCCGTCGCATCGACAACGACCACGCCGAGGTAGGCGCCAAGCGAATAGAGAGCGCCATGGGCAAGGTTGATCACCCGCATGATGCCGAAGATGAACGTCAGTCCGACCGCAAGCAGAAAAATCAGCATGCTGAGCTGCACGGCATTCAGGATCTGGATCAGCAAGATAGAGGCTCCGTTCCTTCACGCTTACCGTTGAGGGGCGCCACTCGCAAGAGATTGGCGCCCCTCGATCGGATGGGCGGACAGCACAACGTAGTGCGCTAGTTCATCTTGCAGCCTTCACCGGAATCCGGGAACCCCTTCACGGCCTCGACCAGCTTGTGCTCGAGGGCATTGCCGTTGCGCGAGACCTCCGCGACATACAGACGCTCGTTGATGACGTTCTGCGTTTTGGGATCGATCTTGAACAGCCCGCGCGGGCTTTCATAGCTGGCGGAGGCGATGGCTGGCGCGACCTTCTCGGGCTTCGAGACGTCGCCTTTGAGCTTCTGCAGGCCCAGCATGGTTGACTTCGCCGCATCGTAACCGAATACCGCCGGAGTCGAAGGCCGCGCGCCGTATTTGGCGGTGTAGCGTTTCACGAACTCCTCGTTCACCTTGCCCGGCAGGTCGGGCAGATAAAGCGTCAGGAATTTCGCACCGAGGGCGGCATCACCCTGCGCAGGCAGCAGCGGGACATCGTAGACCCAGCTCGATCCGTAGAGCGGCATCGTCTTTTTGAGACCGAAATCGGCGTGCTGCTTCACAACCTGAATCGCCTCGGCGCCGCCGAAGAAGGCATAGATGAAATCGGCCCCGCTTTCCTTGGCCTTGGCAAAGAACGGCGCGTAGTCTTTCGTGGTGCGGAACGCAGGCCATGCCTGTCCGACAATCTTTCCTCCGCCTTCCTCAAATCCTTTCTGGAAGCTGCCGATGACCTCGTGCCCCGCCGAATAGTCCGGGGCCATCGTGAACGCCTTCTTGACGCCCTGACTGGCGAGCCACCGTCCCATCGCCGATTCAAACGCGGTCGCGCTAAAGGAGGTGCGCACGAGATAGGGATTGCAAAGCTCGCGCGTCAAACTGTCGCTGGCCGCCAGGATGTTGACCAGCGGCTTCTTGCGCTTGACAAGCGCATCGCGCAACGCGAACGCCTCGCTGGAGCTTGCTCCGCCGACAACGATATCGACCTTGTCCGAACCCAATATCTTGTCAAGCTGTTGCAACGCGACGTTGGGCTTGAGTTCGGTATCGCCCTTGATGACCGCGATCGGACGACCAGCGACCTGCCCGCCCAGTTCATCGACGGCAAGCATGAAGCCGCGGGTCATATCCTCCGAGATCGAAGCGAAGACGCCCGTATACGGCAAAAGCAGCCCGATCTTGATAGGCTCGGCCGCCGATGCCGTAAACGAATGCATCGCGCCGAACAGCGCGCACACGGCCGCCGTTCCTTTTGCAACGGTCAGCCAGTTAACAATCCTCATAGTCCCTCCCCCTAACGCCACGGCTTCAAGCAGAAGCCTTCTCAATCCGAAATACCGGACGGGTCGCACCGGCTCCAAGCGTCCGGCTGTCGATCGCGCGATCGTAAGTCATGCCCCTCAAGTCGCGCTTGAGGACCTTTCCAAACGAGCTGCGCGGCAATTCATCCATGAAGCAGAACCGCTTCGGAACCTTGTAGCCGCTCAGGCGCGCGCGGCATAAACTGTGAAGCTCCGAGGCGAGATCGCCGTCGGTTGCGACAGCGCCGTTCTTCACGACGATCGCCGTGACCAGTTCGCCCCACTGCGTATCCGGCAAGCCGACCACGGCGCACTCGCGCACACCGGGATGCGATGCCAAAATCGTTTCGATCTCGACGGAATGGACGTTTTCCCCGCCGGTGATGATGACGTCCTTCGAGCGATCGACGATGGTCAGCCGGCCGCTCTCGTCCATCGAACCGATATCGCCGGTAAAAATCCAATCGAGACCTTCGGGATCGTCACCGCATTTCCTGAAGGTAACGGCCGTGCTTGCCGGATCGCCGTTATAGCCGACGCCCATGGCCAGCGTTCTCGTGACGATATTGCCGACAGTGCCGCGCGGCACGACCGCACCGCTGTCATCGACAATCCGCACGCGCGAATCCAGCGCCGGCGCACCGACCCCGCCGGGGAAGGCCAGAAACTCGTCGGGCCGCTGCACGCACACCGAGAACGATTCGGTCATTCCATAGGCGGCGATCACCTCCGCCTCGGGAAACATCTCGACGAGCTTCCGGCGCAGCGGCTCCGGCGTCGGCGCCGAAGCCACGCAAACCGACTTCACGCACGAAACCGGCTTGCCGTTCCAGGCCCGGTGCAGCGGATCGATCATCGCCGGCACGAGGAATAGAAACGGCACCGGTTGCTCCGCGAACGTCTTGTGCAGGAAGGCCGGCGAGAACGATGTGCTCGGCGAGAAAATCACCCGCCCGCCCTGCCAGAACGACGGCAGGAATCCCCATCCGAGGCCGGCCGCATGGTAGGTCGGCGCGACACAGATCGTGCCATAACCCCGCTTCACACCAAGCAGCGCGATCACCGACAGGACATCAAACATGGCGCCGCCATGCGTCCACGAGACGGCCTTGGAGCCGCCGGTGGTGCCGCCGGTCATCGCCAGCATGTAGCGGTCTTCCCACGCCGCCTGAGGCGGCAGCGGCACGTCCGTTTCTGCCGCCAGCAACGCCTCGTAGTCGAGCGCAGCGCGCGACGAGGCGCTGTCCCCGCGGACGATGAAGTGTTTGACGGCGCTGTTTTCGGCCAGGCGGCTCAGCTCGCTGCGCGCGATAAACACCCTGCATTCCTGCTTGTCGACATACTGACACGCCTCGTCGGCGAGCAGGCGGGTATTCAGCGGGACGGCGATCGCGCCCAGCATGACGCAGGCGAACAGCACCTCGATCGAGGGGTGCTCGTTGAAAAAGACGTAAGCGACCCTGTCGCCTTTCACCACGCCGAGCCGCTGCAAGGCCCGGGCCATTTTAATCGATCGGGAGCGAAGCTCCTGATAGGTCAGAAGCCTTCCGTTGAGGCGGTCGTCGATGGCAATCAGATCGGGGTGCGTCTCGGCACCTCTGGCAAGAATGAAATCAAAGCCACCGAGCCGGCGCTCGGTTCTCAACTCCGCTTCGGTCACCGTGGCCACGCTCCCTCGTCCTCCCGTTATTCACAAACTGTACAGCCGGTTTTTGATAAGATCAAGCGTCTCCAGCTTTCACTCGGCTATTTCGGAGGATAGGGTAGCCGCAAGGGGTTCTGCCAGCTATCAAGCACCCCACGGCAGGGGCCGGTATCGACCGAAACCGGCACGGCTCGCAGAACGCCGGCAAGCCGCAAGAGCGAATGAACCAGGGGGTACTTTGGATGGCCACGGCATTGCACACTGGCTCGACCTCGAGCGGGCGGACTAATATCCGCGCGATTTCACCTGCCAACGACCCTATCAACCCCGCCTGAAGCTCGCTATTCCCCATGAAGAAAAAGAAGCACAAGCGCGTGTCCAATGTCGAGCGGCGCTCGATAAGCCTGAACGCCATTCTGGGCGCCGCCGAGCACCTGTTCGTAACGCAACGATTCCATACGACGACCATCGATCAGATCGCCGAGCGGGCGAACCTGACGAAGGGCGCCGTCTACTTCTATTTCTCCGACAAGACGACCATTCTGCTCAAGCTGATCGAGCGGGTCGAGACGCTGATCTACAAGCCGGTCTTCGAGACGCTGAAAGACAGCTCCGTTCCGCCACGCGAACGCCTGGTTCAGTTCGTTCACAAGTTGTCGCGATGGGGCCAAACCCAGCGCAACGCCCTGCTGCTGCCGATCATCATCGCCCCCGAATTCTGGGGGACTCGCAGCCCGGTGGAGAAAAAACTGCGCGCGATGTACGACGACTTCGCGCAATCCATGGAGCAGCTGATCGACGACGGAAAGGCGATCGGCGCATTCGCCAACCATGCGCCGACGCGGGAAATGGCCAGCGTGCTGGTCGCGATGTCCGATGGCATGCTGCTCGAATGGGCGCGCCGCCGGAACGAACTCGACGGATCGCTCTACGTCGCGGCGGCCCGCAGGTTTCTGCTGAGCGGCATGACCCCCGCCCCCGCAAGCTCGGCATCTGCCGGCAGCGCGAAGAGCAAGCCGGCGGGCTGAGCGCGAGCCGACAGACGCAACAGCAAACGGTCTTCGTTGTTTGCGCGGCCTGACTGCGGCCGCGCAGGTTTGACAACGCTCGCGCTTCACCTAGAATAGATACTGAACAGTATGAATCTTTTTGAGAGCGGGAATTATGCCGTCCAGGTATCTCGATTCAGGCCGCTATATTGACTCGGGCGCACCCGACATCATCGCTTTCGCCGCCAAGGCGACGCGCGGTGCCGACACGCAGCGGGACAAGGCGATCCGGATCTTCGAGGCTGTCCGCGACGGCATCTCGTATGACCCCTACAGCGTCAGCCTCGATCCCGAGGACTATGTGGCATCCGCGGTGAGCCGCCGCAAATCGGCTTACTGCGTCCAGAAGGCCATCCTGCTGACGGCCATCGCACGCGCTGCCGGCATTCCCGCGGCGGTCGGTTTTGCCGACGTGAAGAACCATCTCTCCTCGCCAAAGCTTCTCGATCTGATGGGGTCGGACGTCTTTTTTTATCACGGGTATACCGCGCTTTATCTGGATGAGCGCTGGATCAAGGTCACCCCCGCCTTCAATCAATCGCTGTGCGAGCGTTTCGGCGTGCGTCCGCTCGTCTTCGACGGCGAGAACGACGCACTCTTTCACGAATACGACATGAACGATCGGCTTCACATGGAGTATCTGCGCGACAGGGGTTCCTTTGTTGAGCCTCCTATGGACGATATCCTGAGATCGCTCGTCGAGAATTATCCGCGCCTGGCTGCCTTCGCATCGAAACCTCGCGATGCGGCCTTCAGAGATCATACTTTTTAAGAGGCTAGGATGTTGTGGCGGCCGACTGACTTGGCGGTTGCTGCGAGCTTCGTGGACCATAAATCCTAGAGGTAAAGACTCTGGTCCACCAGTGGCGCAGGCCGCAGAAATTCTACATTCTGCGTTCGACCTTCAATCGCAGGTCAGATCGCCTCCTTGTCGACGCCATCGGTGATTGCAACGCCAAGCCTGTTGACGTTGCCTCTCAGGCTTAATCCGGATTGAAGTTCGCTCTGGCCCACGACGAGGACCAGAGGATGAAGCGCAGTCGCTTTCCGGGAAAACAGATCATCGAAATTTTGAAGGAACACGAGGCCGACGTTTCGGTCGCCGACCCGTGTCGAACAGCACTACATCGCGCCGGGCAAGCCGATACAGGATGCCTTCATCGAAAGCTTCAACGGCTGCTTGCGGGATGAGTTGTTGAACGAGACGCTGTTCACCTCGTTGGCGCAGGCCCGCGTCGCCCTGGGCTGCTGGCAGGCCGAGCACAACGGATCCCGACCGCACCCGCAGCTCGGATGGAGACACCTGCCGAGTTCGCCCTGACCTTCCACCCGCGCCGGGATCTGGCGCTGCGCTCTGCCTAAGGCTCCGTGCCAGCCCCGTCGCCTCCACCGACTGATCGGGTAAACCCAACTGCCGGAGCGAACTTAAGATTGGATAAAATCTGGGGGCAACGTTACTCAACCCGCGCCCTACGGTGCAACAGAAACAGCCGAGGCTCCAATTTCCGCTGGGTGAAATCTTAGCGGTAGATCATCGGCGACATAAAGTTCGAGACGCCAATCGAAGTGGCAGACAGTGTCAAGCGGGCGGAGATTTAGATCTAGAACGCTATCTGAAGCGTGAACGAAAAAAGAAAACTGCGCATGCTATCAATGTAGCCAGCGCCGACAAGACGTACGCTGCAAGACTCCTGTACGCAAGTCGCGCAACCATCTCTCGCGAGCTACCGCGTCAATGAGGTGGTGCTGCGCCGCGGCGAGTTTAAGCGCTAGCGCGGCTCGCAAGCTTTTACTCTACACGATAGCTTTTCCCGTAACCTCATCGAACATATGAACTTTCTCCGATCTTAACCGGAGATGCACGGATTGACCGATCTCTACGATATGATCAGCACTGACTTGCACGGTCAGCAGCTTCCCAGAGTCCAGTTTAACCTCAACTAATTTCTCTGATCCGAGCAATTCAACTAATGACACAGCGCCATGCAGATCTCCGCCGCTCTGATTAGTTATCAAGATATCCTGCGGCCTAACTCCAAGTTGAAATTTACTGACTGTCGGCACCGCAGGAAGAGGGGTTAATTCCAGGGCGCTACCATCCGCCACCGCCCTACCATCTTCGATCAAACAGGATAAGAAATTCATCGGCGGGCTACCAATGAAACTCGCCACGAATATATTCGCTGGACTGTTGTAGATTTCCGCCGGCGTGCCAAATTGCTGCAATACACCCTGATGCATTACAGCAATATAGTCGGACATCGTCATTGCTTCGAGCTGATCGTGCGTCACATAAATCGTTGTCACGTTCAGATCGAGGTGAAATTTTCGCAGCTCTCCACGCATTATAACACGAAGTTTGGCATCGAGATTGGAGAGCGGCTCGTCCATCAAAAAAATATCCGGCTTACGAACCATGGCTCGCCCAAGGGCAACACGCTGACGCTGGCCACCGGAAAGTTGACCGGGCTTACGATCAAGCAAATGATCAATCTCTAGAATTTTTGCGACGCGCCCCACGGCCACATCGATTTCGGTCTTCGGTGTCTTGCGCACGCGCAACCCATAACCCAGATTCTTACGAACCGTCATCTGCGGATAAAGCGCATAAGACTGAAAGACCATCGCGATATTGCGATCGCGAGGCGCGAGCCTTGTTACATCAAGGTCGCCAAACCGTATCTGCCCGTCGGTTATCTCTTCCAAGCCGGCAATCATTCGAAGCAGAGTGGTCTTACCACAGCCTGACGGCCCAAGCAGGGTGATAAATTGCCGATCAGGAAACACGAGATCAATGTCCTTCAGAACATGAACCGTGCCGAATTTTTTGTTGATACGATCGAGTCTGACTTCCATTTTCCGCTCAGCCTTTCACAGCACCAGCACCAAAACCGGCTACGAGATAGCGCTGTAACGTCATGAATAAGATCGCCATCGGAAGCGTCATCAGTACGGACGCTGCCATCAATAGACCCCAATCAACATGCGTCCCCTCAAAGAAAAGCATTACACCGACAGTCAGCGTCAGGTTATCAAGCGAATTTATAAAAACGCGCCCAAACAGATAGTCATTCCAAGAAACAATCATTGAGAAAATGGACGCGGCGATAATTCCAGGAAGCGCCGTTGGCAGAACAACGCTGGCGAACACCTGATAGCGGGAAGCACCATCAATAAGTGCAGCTTCCTCGATCTCGAGTGGGATGGAGCGCATAAAGGCCCACATCAACCACATGCAGAATGGTAAAGTGATACATACATAGCCAAAAATTAGACTCCACAGACTATCGGTTAGATCAAGACGCACCATCATCAGAAATAGAGGAAAGACAAAAATGATCGAAGGGACCATGTAGCCAAGCAGGCTGAAGTACGGAATAAAGTTCCTACCCCAATAGCGGAAGCGCGTAAGACTATATGCGGCGAGCGTCGAGACCGCTATGCTAATAAGCGTTGATCCTATGGTTACGATCATACTGTTCAGAAACCAGCGAGTAAAAAATGTCGCAGGCGATGGATTGCTCACCGCAGCGCCGGGATCGGCTTGATAGTATTGCTGGCGACCGGTGAGCAGCGCCTCGTAGTTTTCCAGAGTCGCCGTATGTGGAATTAGCGTTGGCGGCGTAGCGAAAATTTCTGATTTTGATTTTAGTGACGTCGAAAGAGCCCAAACGAGGGGGAAACAAACAACGAAGGTAATAAGCGTGAGTATCAAGTAAAGCGCGGCGCGTTTGGCCGCCTGGAAGGGAATCCCGTTCATACCCTCAATCCTCCCGCTCGAAGCCAGCAACGCGCAGATAGATAATACTGCCAAATAGCAACATCACCATCATAACGACGCCGGTGGCGGCACCAGCACCGAGCTTGAGATTCGCCATGGATTGTTCGAAGGAATAGATTGCAAGGTTAAAGGTCGATGTTCCCGGCCCACCCTTGGTTAGCAGGTAGATTTCTTCAAACTTATTGAAAGTCCAGATCGTGCGGAACACGATTACAACGACCAGTACTTCGCGTAACTGCGGAAGCGTTACATCAAGGAAGCGGCGAATTACGCCTGCCCCATCCACTTTTGCGGCATCATACAATTCGAGTGGAACGGTCTGTAGCCGCGCGAGTACGACGATGACAACAAATGGGGTATACTTCCAGACATTGAGCATGATGGTCGAGGCCATCGCCATCGTCGGGGTCGACAACCAATAGATCGGCGTATCGATAATCCCAGCAGCTTGGAGACCATAGTTAACTACGCCGATATCTGGATTAAAAATCCAGCGCCAGATCAGCGCTATTACCACTGTCGGTACAATATAGGGAAAGAGTAGCAACCCACGGAAAACGGCGATACCGAAAATCGCCTGGTGTAGAAGTAGCGCTATCCCTACACCTAGCACCGTCTGAAACAGGGTCGATAGTAGCGTCCAGACTGTCGCCTGCCACATCGACTGCCAGAACAGCGGATCATCGAACACATACCGAAAATTAGCCAACCCAACATAGAACGACGCATCAGGCCGCAGCGGATTATAATTGACGAAGGCAAGCCGGATCGCCTCGCCGATTGGGTAGACCATGAACACCGCAGCCGTGATAAGAAACGGCATAATGAACACGATCCCGACGACACGGTCGGAGGACAGAAAGTTTCGCAGAAACATCGCTCTCGCCCATTGAATGCTGGGCGGCCGCGGCCGCCCAGCATTACTTCAGTCTAGTAGGCGGATATTTTCGCGGCGAATCGCTTCAAGCTCCTTGGCGCCCCACTTTGCGGCGTCGGCCGGCGCCATATTATCAATCACAACTTTCTGCACGGTCTGAGCCAGAACCGATCGACCATGGACATAACCCGCAAATGGGTTCACACCCTGCAATAGTTCGTTGGCAGTACTGCTCGAGTTTGCCAACGAGGTCTTGTAATAGGTATCTACGGTTCTTTTCTTCGCCTGATAGATCGGGTGATTGCGCAGCTCGGGCGCGTCCGCAATATCTTTGTAGGTCGGGCCTACATTCGGAACGAGGGAGTGGCAATACTTGATGAGCCAATCTTTGCTTGTCTGCTGATAAACAAGTGCCTGCTTGGCCTCTTCAATAAACGGATTATTCTGCGCCGGGATACACCAGCCCTGGAAGTCGTTCCAGTTGCTGCGGCGACCTGTCTTTGGATGCCGAGCATGATTAAATGCCTCGGTTGCCTCGAATATCGGCTTTGCTTCCTCCGCAGCACGCCCGAGCGTCCGCCCCCAATAGAAACTCATCGCAGTTTTCCCGGTCACATGCGCGTCAACGACCTGAAGGAAGCTATATTCGGCCGCCCCTTTTGGCATATACGGCAGAAGCTCCTTTACGAAGGTAAGCGCTTCGACCGTCTGTGGACTATCAAACACAACTTCAAACTTGTTGGCCTGATCAAACATCCGGCCACCTGCGGAATGCAGCAGTGCCGCGAAATGATAGTCCGTACAGAGATTGCGGCCCAGAGCCATACAGAACCCGGCCATTTCCGGCTTCTTGCTGGAAATCGTTTTGGCGGCATCGAGCAAATCATTCCAGTCCCACATATCGGGATCTTTGAGGCCGAACTCCTTCACGATATCCATGCGAACCAGCAGAAGGTGCGGCTGGTGATGCGCCGGAATAACGTACTGTTTACCCTTCCATTTGCCCCAGTAATCCCACTTAACGCTGTCGGAAATGCGATCAGTGCCGATCTTTTGCACAAGTTCATCGACAGGAAGAAGCAAACCTTCCGCCATTAGCTGCATAGCAATTGGCGATTCAACGCTAATCAACGCTGGCGGACGGCGCGCAGCCAAGTCTGTCATTAATTTTACATAAACGCCGTCCCACGGGATCGTTTCGATCTCGAACTTTAACCCGGGAGCATTCTTCTGTGCCCACTCGTTCATCGCGGCGACGGCTGTGCCGCCATATGGCCCTGGCTCACCCCACACCCGGGCAACACCGGTTTTGCTACTTTGCGCGAAGCTGCCTGCGGAATTAAACAACGACGCCGCACCGATGCCAGCTACTGCAGCCCCTCCAATAAATGCGCGCCGGTTGAAGGACAATCCTGTTCCAGTCGGATCTTGCTTCTTCATATCTTCCTCCCTGTAGTATTTAATTATGCGACTGTAAGCTCGGAAGTGCGCTTGATTAGGCTCTGTAAGAATAGTTGTTGCTGCGCTGAGCGGCGATTGTGGTCACGAACGCGCGCGCCGATCTCGCCGGCGCGATACGGCTTTCTGGCATTTCCCTCGATGGCGCCCTGGGCGGCAACGGCCTCGGCCACCATCGGACAAAGATCGGGAGATAGAGGTCCCGGCAACACATTGTGCGGTGAAAGCTCATCCACGCCGACCGAATCGGCAATAACGCGCGACGCCGCGAGGCACATTGTCTCAGTTACGCGCCTCGCGGCGATGTCAACCGCGCCCCGCATGATGCCGGGAAAGGCAAGAACGTTATTGCACTGATTGATCTCGTCGAAGCGACCGCTACCGGCAATAGCTGCGCCCGCTGCGATTGCCTCTCCCGGCATAATCTCCGGCTCGGGGTTAGCACAGGCAAAGACAATCGCAGACTTCGCCATTGAACGGATACTCGTGGCATCGAGTAAGCCACCTCTACTCAAGCCAACAAAGACATCGGCCCCTTGGAGGGCATCCGCAAGCGCACCGACCTTGCCTTCGCGGTTAGTTACGGCGGCCAGCATATCCATATGTGGCGCCGGCTGTTTTTCACTGCGAACAATGATGCCGTGGCGATCACAAGCAATGATATCGCCAACCCCCCATCGCGAGATCAGCCGCACAGCAGCGGTCCCCGCCGCTCCAGCGCCATTGACGACGACGCGCAAATCTTCCTTCTTCTTGCCGACAACCTTTGCAGCGTTCATTAGCGCGGCAACAATAACCGTTGCCGTGCCGTACTGATCATCATGAAAGACCGGCACAGCAACCCGCTCAGCCAGTTTCTCGACGACATTAAAGCAATGTGGAGCTGCCACGTCCTCAAGATTGAAGCCTGCAAAATTTGGCTCGAGAACCGCGATGTGCTCGACCAGTCGCGCCGGGTCGTCTACGTCCAAGCAAATCGGAACCGCATCAAGCCCCGCCAGGAGCTTGAACATGATCGCCTTACCTTCCATCACAGGGAGCGCGGCGCGCGGTCCCGCATTCCCTAAGCCGAGCACCGCCGTACCATCAGTGACCACCGCAATCGTGTTGCCACGATTACTAAGGACGTTGAGATCTTCCGGATTCTGTATGATGCGGCGAACTAGCGCACCAACTCCCGGCGTGTATATTTTGGCAATATCATGTAAAGAACTGACGCAGACCTTCGGGCTAATCTCAAGTTTTCCGAAGCCCATAGCGGCGCTCTGCACTGCGGCGATCGCCGCACGCACCTCGGCCGTATCAGCAACACTGCGAGTATCAGTCACCTTGCGGGTCCCTCGCGTCGCCGCTGCGCATAGCGCTCAAGACGCACCTTGGCGGTGATTTCGTGGGCTAGCATGCCCTCCGTCGCACACATGCGACCGATGATCGGCGCTATTCGCTTGCTCGCAGCGGGGGTTAGATGTTGATAGGTAACGGTTTTAAGGAACTTACCAACCCAAAGCCCACCAGTGTAGCGAGCAGCACGATTGGTGGGCAACGTATGGTTCGTGCCAACACCCTTATCGCCATACGCAACCGTGCTTTCCTCGCCAATAAACAAACTACCGTAATTACGTAAATGCTTCAGGTAGTAATCATTTCGCTCGGTCAGCAGCTCAAGATGCTCAGGTGCATACTGATCGCTCAATTCGATCGCCGCATCGTCGCCATCGACGACAGCCAACTCGCCCCATCGCTTCCACGAAGCGCCGGCGACATCTGCAGTCGGTAACGACAACAACTGGCGCTCGATCTCAGCAAGGATTTCACGCCCCTTCCTCTCAGAGGTCGTGATACACCACGCTGGACTATCGGGCCCATGCTCGGCCTGACCGAGCAGGTCGGTCGCAACTAGCGATGCATCCGCATCCTCGTCAGCGATGACAAGGATCTCCGTCGGACCGGCCGGCAGATCTATACCGACAAGGCCAAACAGCTGCCGCTTAGCCTCCGCAACATAGGCATTGCCTGGACCAGTGATCATGTCGACCGACCGCATCCCGACGCGGCCATAAGCCATGGAGGCGAATGCCTGAACCCCACCGATTGTATAGATTTCGTCAGCGCCACTTTCGGCGAGCGCATACAATGTCGGCGCGTAGATGCCATCGCCGTCGCGCGGCGGCGCCGCACCTATGACATGCGACACGCCCGCCACTTTGGCCGTGGCAACACTCATGATCGCCGCGGAAATTAAAGGATACTTACCACCAGGAATATAGCAACCGACTGTTTCGACGGGGATAATCTTCTGACCAAGCGAAATTCCTTCGCCGAACTCCTCCTCGAACTCTGACAGCGAATCTCGCTGGCGTTTGGCGAAATCGGTTACTTGCTTCTTGCAGAAAGCAAAATCGTCCTTGAAAATAGCGCTTAAGCTTTTTGCGGCTCCGGCAATTTCGGCGTCAGAGACACAAAAATCTGGCTTCTCCCAGCGATCCAGCTCCCTTGCATATCGACGGACAGCGGCATCGCCGTTTTGATCGATATCGGCAAGCATGTCGCGGACACGATCACTCAGCGCTCGATTATCCTGCCGAGAGCGAGGCTCTGCCTTCTTTAGATACTGGACCATATTATGCCCCACCCAGAACCAATGTAACCGGTTACATACGATTCAATAGCATGGCGCACTTGTCAAGCCACCCCGAAGCGTTTTCTATGGTCCATATGAGCAACAACCAAAAAACCGTAACAATACGAGGGCTTGCTAAGGAAGCCGGCGTCTCCGTCGCAACGGTAAGCCGCACGCTCCGCAAACCGGAAACCGTCGCGGCATCGACACGGGCGCGGATTTTGAAGCTTATTGAGCGCCATCATTTCGTCCCCGACGGTCGCGCCGCTACATTTTCTTCCAAACGCACGGGGATCGTCGGTCTGATCGTGCCTACTATCTCGAACTCGATCTATGCGGCATTTACCGAGGCCATTCAGAGTACGCTTCAGAACGCCGGCTTGAGCCTTCTCATTGCAAACGCCAACTACTCGGCCGGTATCGAGCGGGACATCATCCGCAAGTTCATCGAGAGCCGCGTCGAAGGCGTCATTCTTACCGGCTATGAACGGGATTCAGCGCTGTATAAACTGTTACGTCACTACGAAATCCCATTCGTCGTCACCTGGTCGACCAGCCCAAGGCGATCCGTACCCGCAATCTCTTTCAGTAATACTGATGCCGCCGCCGAGGCCGTAGAAAAACTCATACAACTTGGCCATCGTCGGATCGGCCTGATCTGTGGCATGACGCAGATCAATGATCGTGCAGCACAACGACTGGGAGCCTATCGCGCTGTGCTGGAACGCCATGGCATTGTTTTTGACCCCACGTTGGTAGCCGAGATTCCATTTGAGATCGAAATCGCGGTGGAGACTGCTACACGCTTAATCTTGAACTCCAATTCGCCGACAGCGCTTTTTTGTGCGAATGACATTCAGGCGATGGGTGCGCTATTCGCCTGCCAGCGACACAACATTCGTGTTCCTGACGATATATCCATTGTCGGATTTGACGACCTGCCAAGTACCCGGGTGGTCAATCCGCCGCTATCAAGCGTGCATGTGCCGGCGAAGCAGATGGGCGAAGAGGCAGCTAAGGCTATTATCGCCGCAACACGCCAGAACACCCCAGTTCGCAGCCAGATACTACCAACCGAGCTAATTATGCGCGGCAGCGTAAAGCCGCGCTCCTCGGGTGGATAAGTTGTAAGCGAGAAGACAACGTCGTTTAGCGTGGATCATTCCACGGCATAAATTCATCGATCTGGCTATTGGGCCATTCACTGACATCGCCGCTCGATCCGCGACATGCAGTTCATAAAATCGTTCAACACCAGCGAACGCTGGCGATGGCTTGCGCCCTGTCGCAGGCCCGCCAGAAGGAGACCGCTATGCGCCCGGAACGACTGGTCGGTCTGCACGGCCGACCTGTTGAGGCCGGCTAGGTCCTGCTCCCGAAGGGCGTTCATTTCCCGGCAGAGCTTAAAGTCGCGCTTCTGACCTTA
>JBARWE010000218.1:0-5207 GCA_049646625.1 Xanthobacteraceae bacterium | reverse complement strand
AAAGATGAGCGATCCGAACCGGCAGAAGATCATCGACAAGGTGGATGCGTCGAAGGACCACGCCATCAAGTTTCTGCAGGACATGGTGGCAATTCCCAGCGTCACCGGCGACGAGGCGGCGATCCAGAAGCATATGTCGGGCTACCTGCGCGACATCGGCCTTGAGGTCGATATGTGGGAGACCGACTGGGAGGCGCTCAAGAAGCATCCGGGCTACCGCCCGGTGGACCTCGGCTATGAGGGGCGACCGAACATCGTTGCCAAGCTGAAGGGCACCGGCGGCGGCCGTTCGCTGCTGCTCAACGGCCATACCGACGTGATCCCGGTCGGCAACGGCGAGGGCTGGAGCGACAATCCGTGGTCGGCCAAGATCGAGAATGGCCGGATCTACGGTCGCGGCTCCTGCGACATGAAAAGCGGCGTTGCCAGCCATGTGCTCGCGGTGCAGTACCTCAAGGAACTCGGGCTGACGCCGAAGGGCGACGTGCTCATCAACATCGTGATCGACGAGGAGGTGTCGGGCCACGGCACGCTCGATACCGTGATCCGCGGTTACAGCGCCGACGCCGGCATCTCCGGCGAGACCAGCGATCTCGGCGTGCAGCCGGCCTGCATTGGCCGCATCTGGTTCCAGATCGACGTCGAGGGCAAGCCGGCCGGCATCCAGCAGCGCTATATGGGCATCAGTGCCATCGAGCTTGGCTACAAGATCGTCAAGGCGGTGCAGGAACTCGAGGATCACCGTGTCGCCACCGTGAAGCATCCGCTGTATCCGAGCGCGATCGACTCGCTGCCCTGCATCATCGGCAGCTTCCAGGCCGGCAACTATCCGAGCGCCTTCCCGGCCAGCGCCGTACTCAAGGGCAGCATCGGCACCGTGCCGGGAGAGGACCACGAAGGCGTCAAGCAGAGCCTGGTGAAGAAGATCGCCGAGGTCGCGGCACAGGATCCCTGGATGAAGGATCATCCGCCGGTGGTGCGCTTCGTCGGTTATGATGCGGAAGCCTCCGAAATCCCGGTCAACCACCCGATCGTGGATATCGTCAGCAGGACCTACACCGAGGTGACCGGCAAACAGCCTGTCATCAGCGGTCGTCAGGGCGCGGCCGATACCCGCTTCCTCAACAAGTACGCCGATACGCCGACCGTCATTTTCGGGCCGGGATCGACGGCCATCATGCACGCCAACGACGAGTATGTGTCGATCGACGACTATCTCGCGGCGATCAAGGTGATGGCGCTCAGCATCTACGACTGGTGCAACACCGCTAAGGCGTAAAGTGCACGGCTTCGGAGGGCCGATGTTACGGTCCGCCGAACTGAACGGCCCGGACCGAATGCGATCGTGCCCGGTGCGAATGGCAGGATCGTAACGATGCATGCAAGGCGTGAACGGCCATGAAGGGAGAGGCGAAGCCCCAGGGGATCGGCGCGTCGGTCCTGCGCAGGGAGGATGACCGCCTGCTGCGAGGCCGCGGCCAGTTCGTCGGCGACATCAGGCTGCCCGGCTTGAAGGACGTGGCCTTCGTTCGCTCGCCGTTGGCGCATGCCAGGGTGCATGCGGTGCATATTCCCGAGGCCGAACGGGGCCGCCGCATTTTTGCCGCCGCCGATCTCGACGGCGTCAAGCCGATCGTCGCCATCACGGCGCTGGCCGGCTTCAAGGTGTCCGAGCAGCCGGTGCTGGCCACCGGCAAGGTGCGTCAGGTTGGCGAACTGGTGGCGATGTGCGTGGCCGATACCCGCGCGCAGGCCGAAGACCTCGCCGCCATGGTCGAACTCGACTTCGAGGAGCTGCCGGCGGTTCACGATATGGTGCAGGCGCTCGAACCCGGCGCGCCGCTGCTGCACGAGCACTGGGGCGATAACGTCTTTCTCGAAAGCGCGATGGACGTGAATATCGAGGCGGCGCTCGATGCCCCGATCAAGATCACCCGCACCATCAGAACGGCGCGGCAGTCGATGGCGCCGATGGAAGGCCGCGGCACGGTGGCGGTGTGGGACCATCGCATGGAGCAGCTGGTGCTCTATACCGGCAGCCAGATGCCGCACATCGTGCGCAACGGCATTGCCGAGTGCCTGGGGTTGCAGCAGCGTCAGGTCCGCGTCGTCTCGCCGGATGTCGGCGGCGGCTTCGGCTACAAGGGCATTCTGCTGCCGGAAGACGTTTGCCTTGGCTGGCTGGCGATGCACTGCGGCCATCCGGTGCGCTGGCTCGAGGATCGCCGCGAGGCTCTGACCGCCAGTGCCAATTGCCGCGAGCACCATTACGACATCACGGCCTATGCCGATCGCGACGGCCGGCTGCGCGGCATCGACTGCACTGCGATCGTCGATTCCGGTGCTTATTCATCCTATCCGTTCTCGGCCTGCCTGGAGGCGGCGCAGGTGGTCAGCATTCTGCCCGGGCCGTACGACTTCCCGTCCTATCGCTGCAAGACATGGTCGGCGGCGACCAACAAGTGCCCGATCCTGCCCTATCGCGGCGTCGCGCGCACCGGCGTGTGCTACGCGCTGGAACTGATGATCGACACCATCGCCCGTGAGATCGGCATGGAGCCGCACGAGGTCCGGCTGAAGAATCTGGTTCAGCCGGAGCAGATGCCGTTCGACAACATCACCCGCAAGCACTTCGACAGCGGCGACTATCCGGAGGCGCTGCGGCGCGCCATGGCGGCGATCGACCTGCCGGCGATCCGTGCCCGCCAGCAGCGCGGCGAGCCGGACGGGCGGCTGATCGGCGTTGGCCATTCGATCTATTGCGAGCAGGCCGCGCACGGCACCTCGGTCTATTCCGGCTGGGGCATTCCGATGGTGCCCGGCCACGAGCAGGCGACGCTGCGGGTGACGCCGGACGGCGGGCTTGAGATCCGCGTCGGCGTCCATTCCCACGGCCAGGGCATGGAAACCACGCTGGCGCAGGTCGCCAACGAGATTCTCGGCATCCCGGTCGAGCGCATCAAGGTGGTGCACGGCGACACCGAGTACACGCCGTATTCGACCGGAAGCTGGGGGTCGCGCTGCGCGGTGATGGCCGGCGGCGCGGTGGCCACCGCCTCGCGCGAGATTGCCACGCTGATCAAGGGCATCGGCTCGCATCTGTTGCAGGCCGGCAGCGGCGCCGTCGATCTGGTGGACGGCAAGGTCGTCACCGCCGCCGGCTCGGTTTCGATCGAGGAGGTCGCCCATACCTGGTATCGCCGCCCGCAGGACCTGCCGGCCGGCATCGATCCGCGCGGCCTGGAGACCACCATCGGCTTCAAGCCGGTGCGCGATAGCGGCACGTTCAGCTATGCCGCCCATGCCGTCGTCGTCGCGGTCGATCCCGAGGCCGGCGACATCGAGCTGTTGAATTACGTCATCGTCGAGGATGGCGGCAAGCTGATCAACCCGATGGTGGTCGATGGCCAGATCTATGGTGGCCTGGCGCAGGGGATCGGCAGCGCGCTCTATGAGGAGATGAACTACGACGCCTCCGGCCAGCCGCTCGCCTCCACGCTTGCCGACTACATGCTGCCGGGGCCGACCGAAGTGCCGGCGCCCGCGATCGACCACATGGAGACGCCCTCGCCCTACACCGAGTTCGGCGTCAAGGGCATCGGCGAGGGCGGCGCCATCGCGCCGCCGGCCGCGATCGGCAATGCCGTCAACGATGCGCTGCGGCCGCTCGGCGCCGAGCTGTACCAGTCGCCGATGACGCCGCGCCGCGTGCTCGAAGCGATCCGTGCCGCGCGGCAGCGCGCCTCGGCGCAGACCGTTGCGGAGGGCGCATGAAACCCGTCAACTTCGATTATGCCCGCCCGACCGATGTCGGTGCGGTGCTGGCCCTGCTGGATGACCAGTCCCGCGCGGTCAAGCTGATGGCCGGCAGCCAGTCGCTCGGGCCGATGCTTAACATGCGGCTGGTGCAGCCCGACCTCATCGTCGATCTGACCGGCGTGACGGAGCTGCGCCGGGTCGAGGAAACCGCCGACGATCTCGTGCTCGGCGCCTGCATCACCCATGCCGACATCGAGGACCGGCGCGTGCCGGACGTGACGCGCGGCGCGCTGCCGACGGTGGCGGGCGGCATCGCCTATCGCGCGGTGCGCAATCGCGGCACCATCGGCGGCAGTCTGACCCACGCCGACCCGTCGGCCGACTGGGTGTCGATGATGGCCGCGGTCGGCGCCCGTGTGCGGCTGCGCGGCCCGTCGGGCGAGCGCACGTTGCCGATCGAGCAGTTTATCGTCGGCGCGCTCGAGGTCGATCTCGCCGCCAACGAGGTGCTGGTGTCGGTGGCGATCCCGAAGCTCAGCTCCCGCGCGCGCTGGGGTTATTATAAACTGTGCCGCAAGCCCGGCGAGTTCGCCCATGCGATCGGCGCGTTCGTCACCGATCCCGAGCGCGGCCTGTGCCGGGTGGTGATCGGCGCCACGGAGAGCCGGCCCTACATCGTCACCGATGCCCGCCATCTGCTCGGCGACGTTGCCGCCAGCGGGCCGGCGCATAAGGTCGATACGGCTGCGGTCGATGCCTTCATGGCCGGGCAGGGGATGCACGATCCGGTCGATCGCCAGATTCATGTGACTGCGTTCCGGCGCGCTATCGAGCAGGCCCAATGAGCATGACCCACATTGCGCTGACCGTGAATGGCTCGCCGGTGGCCGGGACCGTCGAGCCGCGGACCAACCTCGCCGATTTTCTGCGCGAGACCCACAATCTGACGGGAACGCATATCGGCTGCGAGCACGGCGTCTGTGGCGCCTGCACGCTGTTGATCGACGGCGTGCCGGCGCGCTCGTGCATCACTTACGCAGCCGCCTGTGAGGGTGCCGCCATCACCACGGTGGAGGGCCTCGACAACGACGAGGTGGCCACCGAGCTGCGCGCGGCGTTCTCGCGCGAACACGCGCTTCAGTGCGGCTATTGCACCCCCGGCATGCTGGCGTCGGCGCGCGACGTGGTGCTGCGCATGGACAATCCATCCGAGCACGAGGTTCGCGTCGCGATGAGCGGCAATCTGTGCCGCTGCACCGGCTATGTCGGCATCATTCGCGCCACCATGGGCGTGTTGCAGGCGCGTCGGGCGCGCGGTATCGCACCGCTCAGCGGCGCGATGCCGCGCGCGCGGCGCGCCTGCAACACGCCCATGGTGGCGCGAATGATGCCGACATAGCCGGTGCAGCGGCACAGATTGCCGCTCATCGCGACGCGAACCTCGTGCT
>JBARWE010000217.1:0-1535 GCA_049646625.1 Xanthobacteraceae bacterium | reverse complement strand
CACCATGGTCTGCAGCCAGAGTGCGGTTGCTCCTGAGACGTGATCTCCCGATATCTCACCGAACGATCCTCGGATTTCAGTTGTACCGTTCAGCACCAACCGAGCACGCATGCGCGCCGTCGTGCTGGAATTGACTTTGTAGAGCAGCATCGCCCCAAAGAGGTAGGTGCCGGCGACCGGCGCGACAAAGCGATTGTTGGCAGCGTCGAACGCGCCCTGATCGTTGTACTCGGTGTTGTTGATGGCGATCCTCGTCCAAGTGTCGACGGCGACATAGTTGTCGTAGTTGGTGTAGCCCTTGAAGCGCGGAAGGCGCGGCTGGTCGACGATGCCGTTGGCATTATCGACGATCAGTCCGTCGAAGAAGACGCTGCCGTCCTCAGAAACCGCCAGCCGGAACCTGTCCGAACCGAACAGGCCGACCAGGGCCTTGGTGACGTAGCCAGTCTGCAGCGTGAGGCCGAGATCGCGGCCGGCGGCCTCCTTGTTCATGGTGTAGAACAGATCGCCGGTGCCGCCCTCGGCGATCGATTTCGCAGTCCAGAGCGCCGCGTTGAGTTTCGCCGAGAACGGGTTCGACGCGTCTGCTGTGGTGCCCACGCCCAGCAGGGCAAGGTTCTGAAGTGCGTCGGGCGTCGTATCAATCCAGCTGGAGCCGTTGAAGGCCAGCAGCAGGCTTTCGTCCTCGATCCATGCAAGCCAGCCGGCGCGTGGCGGCAGACGCAGCCAGGCGCCATCGGTCCAGAGCGCGACATTGAGGTCCCAGCCGGCCCAAGTATCGGTGGCGCCCGATGCCACGATATAGCGATCGCCGTCATAAGGACTGCCGGGTGGCGCCGCCAGGTCGCGATCCTTGACCGACAATTGCACGACGCCATCGAGGACGCGCAGCGCCTCATTATGAGTAACGTGCTTCTGAGCCTGCGCGGCCATAATGAAGGGCAGCGCCAGATGCACTGTTGTGTCGGACATGGGTGTCTCCGATGATCAGAACCAGAGGGTAGTAGTGAGCGCAGCACCAGCGCCAAACGTCTGCCCGATCTGGGCAATGCGGACGTCAAGGGAGAAACCCAGTCCGAGCGGTGCGCCCCAGTCGGCGCTCTGGTCGGCTGCGCTGTAGACCACGCTGGTGGTGGCAGTGGTCAAGGACCGCTTGACGGTTGCGCCGTCGAGAATCTCGACCTGCCAGGATTCGCTGGCCTCGCTCATCGGGATTTCAACGGCATTCCAACTGTCTGCGGCGAGCGAGCGATCCCGACGCACCCAGCGAATGGTGAGATCACCAGGCACGCGCGCCTTGCGCCATGGTTGTTCGACATGGACCGGCGCGAAGGGCCGGAGCCCAACACCCTCGGGCGTGAAGGTCTGTGCCACATAGGTCTCGTCGCTGACAGGTTTTGAGGCCGGGCCGATGCGCCAGTTCATCGCCATGCCGAGATCGGCCTCGGTGACCGGCAGGTCGGCGAGCATGCTGTCGAGCACCACCACGCGCGCACCCGCCGGCACCGGATCGGCCATCGCGCCTTCGGTGCCGC
>JBARWE010000216.1:0-38945 GCA_049646625.1 Xanthobacteraceae bacterium | reverse complement strand
ACTAAGTCTGGTGCCGGCCGGCCGCAAAAAAAAACGCCCGCGGGGTTGCCGCGGGCGTTGTGTTTCGGGGGCCGGACCGGGGTTGGCTCAGGCGGCCTCGTCGGTGACGACACCATCCTCGCCGGCGGCATCGTCGGCATCGGCGTCCGCGTCGCTCTCGGCTTTGGCGCCGCGGCGCGGGCTTTTGGCAAGCTGGGCCTCGATTTCCTTGATCGCCTCGGTCTCGGTCATGTGCTGTACCACGACGATCTCACGCGACAGGCGGTCGAGTGCGGCCTCGTAGAGCTGGCGTTCGCTGTAGGACTGCTCCGGCTGCATCTCCGAGCGGTACAGATCCCGCACCACCTCGGCGATGGCGACGATATCGCCGGAGTTGATCTTGGCCTCGTATTCCTGGGCGCGGCGCGACCACATCGTGCGCTTGATGCGGGCGCGCCCGCGCAGCGTTTCCAGCGCCTTCTTCACCAGCGCCGGCTCGGACAGCTTGCGCATGCCGACATTGGCGACCTTGGCGGTCGGCACCCGCAGCGTCATCTTGTCCTTCATGAAGCTGATCACGAACAGCTCCAGCCGCGCGCCCGCGATCTCCTGCTCCTCGATGGCGAGAATCTGACCGACGCCATGGGCCGGATAGACCACGAACTCGTTGGTCTTGAATCCCTGACGCTGGGTCAGCGGCTTCTTGGCCTCCTCCGGCCGCGGGCTGGCGGCCGGCTTGGCCGCGACGGACTTCTGCGGATGCGGCGCGGGCTTCACCGCGGCAGGCTTTACGGGGACAGCCTTCACGGAGACAGGCTTGGCCGCCGGCTTGACCGAGGCCGCCGCCTTGGGGGCTGCCTTGGGTGCCACCGGCTTTGCCGCAGTCGCTTTGGGCATCGTCTTGGGCGCAGCCGCATGGGCAGCCGTTTTTGCCGCGGGAGCCTTGCTCACGGCGGTTTTGGCGGGTGCCTTGGCCGATGCTTTGCTCGGCGTCTTGGCAGTTGTCTTGGCGGAGTTTTTGGTCATTATGCTTCTTTTTTTGGCAGCAGACGTGGTCTTGGCGGGCGTGTTTTTGGATTGCCCGACCGAAGCCCTCTTGCCCGTCGCCTTCTTAGGTGGCGAGCCGGACTTTTGGGCCTTGGCGGCAAGCGAGTAGGCTTTTGTGGCCTTCACCGAACGTGCAGTCGCCGTTCGGGACGTTTTGGCCGGTCCCTCTGTTACTTTCCTGGCACTGGTCTTCGAATTCCTGGCACTTTTGTTGCGTGTTTTGGCTGACACGGGCTGTACGCGGAACTGCCACGCCTCTGTTCGATGATTTTTGGAATACGGGATACCTCGGCGGCCGACGGGCCTTGCGCGGGATCGTGCCCCGCAATATGGCATTATATATACTACATTTTCCGCAAAAATCAATGGCTTATCGCCATGCTGCGGTGCAGTGTCAGGCGTTCCCTGTGAACAGGGTTAAACCCGCGCGCCAGCGGCATCGGACGGGCGCGGAAATCGTCCGGAATTTCAAATGGATAAAGTAAGCAGGGCGGCTGCGCCGGGCTGGCGCCGTCGCCACGGCAGCCGTTCAGTCGCCAGAACCCGGATTCGGTGAAAAATACTTCTCCAGCTTGCCTTCTTCGCCGTCATGTTCTTGCGCGTCCGGCAACATCTCTTTCTTCTGGGTGATGTTGGGCCAGGTCTTGGCGTATTCGGCGTTCAGTTCCAGCCATTTCTCCAGGCTGGGTTCGCTGTCGGGCTTGATGGCTTCCGCCGGACATTCAGGTTCGCAGACGCCGCAGTCGATGCATTCGTCAGGGTGGATGACCAGCATGTTCTCGCCTTCGTAGAAGCAATCTACGGGGCAAACCTCGACACAGTCGGTATACTTACATTTAATGCAGTTATCGGTGACGACGTAGGTCATCGAGCACTCCGGAGCACGTCTTCGGCGCATTCCGCACGGCGGCTCCGCCGATCATCGGTTCGGCGCCGCCGCAATGCGGGTGCACATCCTGTCGGATGGTCCGATTGGCGCGGCGATCCTGGGTACCGCCGCAACGGTTGCAGGTGGCGTAGCGCAGGATTCCGCCAACCGCAAGCAGCCGATTCAGGCTCCAGCCAGCGCCGTGTGAACGACCCCGCACCTTCCGCGCCTGAAGATCGATGCACCATCCTTGATGAATTGGTATCTATTTCACCAGATAAAGCCACAGATAATCATTCGGGGCCGCTCTGCAATTCCGCATAGAGTTGGCGCGCCTGGGCGGCATCGCCGCGCCGTGCGGCGAAGGCTGTGATTCTGATCAGGCGCACGCCGCCGTCGAGCGTGATGGTGAGAACGTCGCCGGCCTTGACGCCATGGCCGGGGGCGCTTTGCCGGGCGCCGTTGACGCGGACCCGGCCGGCACTGACCAGGGCCTGCGCGCTGCTGCGGGTTTTCACGAAGCGGGCATGCCACAGCCATTTGTCGAGGCGCTGGCGGGCGGGCAGGGCAGTGTCGGGCACGCGACCTCACTTTGTCTGCCTCGCCACAGCGCGAATCACCGGGTGGCATCGTGATTCGGCCAAGCCCGCGGCGGATGCGATGCGGAACCGACCGCCCGCCTTTATACCGCGGCATCCGGGGAAGGGGGCGCCGGCTCCCAGGTTTCGGCCGGCCGCTTCCGGCGCGGCCTGATTTCGCCGTTCTGGAAGGCAATGCCTAGCTCGAAACTATCGGCGATGCGGTGGGCGCGCTCAAGGAAATGCGCCGCCGCCGGCGGTGGGCAGATATCGTGCGCGGTCTGCGCGAACAGCGTCAGCCAGCGGTCGAAATGCGGCGTATCGACCGGCAGCGGCAGGTGTACCGCCATCGGTTGACCGTGATAGCGGCCGGTCATCAGCGCCACCGACGACCAGAACGCGAACATGCGCTGCAGATGCGCTTCCCAATCATGGATACGGCTGTCGAAAATCGGGCCGATCAGGTCGTCGTCGCGCACGCGATCGTAAAAAGTGCGCACCAGCCGCTCGATCATCGCTTCGTCGATGCCGGTGCGGGCGGCGATATCCGCCTGGAGCAGTGCGCGGTTGGTGGTCTCGGGCGGTTGGTTCATCGTCATCCCCGTTGCGGCCCGCCGCCGCGGCCGCCTCGCTCTTTGCATTGCGTTGTGCAAAGAGTCATATAAGTTGAATATTATAGGGTCAACGACTGCACGGAGAAGGCATGGCCCGGATCAGGATCAAACGCGCCTATGAGGCGCCTGCGGCTGGTGACGGCGTCCGCGTGCTGGTGGATCGCCTGTGGCCGCGCGGGGTTAAACGCGAAGCGGCCAGCATCGATCACTGGCTCAAGGAACTGGCGCCGAGCGCCGATTTGCGCAAGTGGTTCGGCCATGACCCGGAGCGGTGGGCTGAATTCCAGACGCGCTACCGCGCCGAACTCAAGGCAAATCCCGAGGCCGTGGCGGAACTGCGTGCTCTTGCCAAGAGCGCGAAGACCCTGACGCTGGTGTTCGCCGCCAAGGACGAGGCGCACAACAACGCCGTTGTTCTTCGCGACCTGTTGGGCTGACGTCTTGCGGGGCTTGGCCCCAGGCTTGCCGGCGGGACCGGGTGGCGGTCATTTTAGCGGAACGAAAATGGTGCGGCGCTGTTGCATTGCTCTGCGGCTTTTGGCATAGCTGTGCCGCTCGGCGGCGCCTGCGGCCGGGCCGGATGCGGGTGTAGCTCAGGGGTAGAGCACAACCTTGCCAAGGTTGGGGTCGAGGGTTCGAATCCCTTCGCCCGCTCCAGTTCTTCAGAAAATCAGGTCGATACGGGGTCGCCGCAGTCCCGGCGGCGGCACATATTCTGCGGAACGCCGGTGCCTTTTCTTGACATCGAATTGGCGGACTTCTTATATGCCGCCGGTTCGCCGATGGGGGTTTCCCTGTCATCGGCCGCTGTGGCGGGGTAGCTCAGTTGGTTAGAGCACGGGAATCATAATCCTGGGGTCGGGGGTTCAAATCCCTCCCCCGCTACCAAAAATCCCCAGTAAAATCAGTACAGTTATTTTCAAACCGCTTTCAGTCTCGACGCTGACGCGGCTCGTATTGGGAAGCCGCCGTTTCGACAGGTTGGCGAACGCCGGTGGATTCGTGCTGCTGATGTTGCGGAGGCAGGCGGCCCCGGAAGAAGCCGGTCCGACACTTCGTCGAACAGCGCCAGGAAGGCCGTAGAGTTAACCCATCACGGTTGATGATCAGGCTGCCGCCGAGAATCTGACTCCTCGAACAGGATACGTTCAGCCGCGCCGTCGAGATCGTCGTACTGGCCGCTGCGCAGCGCCCACAGGAAGCTGGCGAGTCCAAGGCCCCCGAGGAAAAGCGCGACTGGAATGAGAAAGATGAGATTGGTCATGATGCTACAGTCGGCGATACGAGGCGAGGCGCGTGCCCGTTGGCTTCGCTGAGTTCAGGCGCAAATTTAGCTCCCGGCGCGCAGCAGCTCATTGCAGCGTTCCCTTCGTGACGACGATGCGGCGGACTTCCGTGTAAGGGTTTTTTCCGTCGACATTCGCATCGGTCTGGATAATCCAGATGCCGTCGCGCACCGTCTGCTTGCCGGCAAAGGCACCGGCGCCTACGCGATGGAGGATAAGTGTCAGGTCCTCGGCTTCGTAAGCAGGACGCCTAAATTTTACGGTTACATCGCGCATACTGACTGGCGCGCCGGAGGTGTCTGTCAAATGATAGCGGACCTCGCCATCGGCGATGTTGAGAGTTCCTTTCCAGCCGAGTGCCGCCTGGGCCTTGCCGACGGCCGCGCGTTCGTTGAACGTCCGGCTTGCGACATAGGAATTCTCCACCACGAGGCCGGTCCAACTCGTTTGCGCAAGGGTTGCGAGCGTCAGATTGACCGCGATGACAACCCCGAAAAAGGCAAGCATCACGCCGAGCATGTGCCTGCCGGTGAACTCACCGGCGGTTCGAGTGGGCTTTGTCATCGTAGCTCTCGGGGGCGTTAAAAGTGGCGACATAGCGATCACGTTCGGAGCTGGCGGTGTCCTCGACGAAGAAGGTGAAGTGGGTTGCTTGCGCGCTAATGAGTTCGCGTGGCAGCTTAACGAAGACCTTCAGGGTTTTCAGTCGATCAGGTTCGAGGGCGACCTCGACGGACTGACCAAGCTTTTCATCCATGCCGCCGACGCTAATGGTTGCCCCCGCCAGACCCTCGACCGACACGATCACGGTGCGCGGTTCGGGGATCATGTTCAGTAACTTGACCGTATAGCCGTTGCGGATCGAGCCGTCGGAGAGGGTGACGAACTGCGGGTTGCGATCATGAAGTACGTTCACTTCCAGCCTGTCGCGCGTCAGAAGCGTATAGGTCAGGGCGGCGCCGACCAGGCACCATGCGCCGAAATAGATATAAGTACGCAATCGGAAGATCTTCGTTAGATGAAAATGCGCCACCTCGTCCAAGAGCCTGCCGTCGGCACCGCGCACCAGTGCCGGCTCGATCGCATGGCTGCCGCCGCCGGTCGCGAGCGCCATGTTGGCATTGTAATCGGAAAGGGTGGCATAGGAAATTAGCCCCTTCTCTTTACCGATCTTGTCCATCACATCGTCACAGGCGTCGATACAGAGTGCGCAAGTGATGCATTCGAGTTGCTGGCCGTCGCGGATATCGATCCCCATCGGGCAGACTGCGACGCAGGCGTTACAGTCAACGCAGTCGCCGATGCTCTTGCCGGTGGCCAGCGCTTTCTTTGTGCCGCGCGTGCGTGGCTCGCCTCGCCAGTCGTTATAGGTGACTGTCAGCGAATTCTCGTCGAGCATTGCCCCCTGGATACGCGGCCAGGGACACATATAGGTGCAAACCTGCTCACGCATCAGGCCGCCAAAGACATAAGTTGTCGCTGTCAAAATCCCGACGGTCGCATAGGCCACGGGGGCGGCATTGCCGGTAAAGAGATCGACGAACAATCCCGGCGCATCGGCAAAATAGAAGATCCAGGCACCGCCTGTCATGGCCGCAATCAATAGCCAGATGCCATGCTTGGCTGCCCGCATGGACAGTTTGCCGATCGTCCAAGGTGCTGCTTCGAGCTTAATGCGTGCGTTGCGGTCGCCTTCGATCCAGCGTTCGATAACAAGGAAGAGATCGACCCATACGGTCTGCGGGCAAGCATAGCCGCACCATGCGCGGCCGACGGTGGAGGTGATCAGGAAGAGGCCGATCCCTGCCATGACAAGCAGGCCGGCGATATAATAGAATTCCTGTGGCCAGATCTCGATAAAGAAGAAATAGAAGCGGCGATGTGCCAGATCTATCAGCACCGCCTGGTCAGGCGCGTGGGGGCCGCGATCCCAGCGCAGCCATGGCGTGAGATAGTAAATGGCGAGCGTGACGGCCATCACCTGCCATTTGAAACGGCGAAAGGCGCCGAAAGCACGCTTTGGAAAAATCTTCTTGCGGGGTGCGTATAGCGGCTGCCGAGCCTTGGCCGAGTTGACGGCTTCCGCTTCCAGTCTTTCAACTTCGTTCTGGTTCAGCATAAAAAACACCGGCGATAGCGCCGCTGGCCTTTATCGTGGTTGGCGATGCCGACCGAGGACATCTGCTTCCAATGTCATCGATAACCGGAATATGCCCACCAGGGTCTTGATACAGGTCAAGACCCTGGTGGCTGCTCTGGCGCTTTTCTCGGTGCGGCAGCCTCCGGGAACAGGCAGACCCGCCACGCTATTCTCCTCCTCCCAGCGAATGAACGAACACCGCGAGTTCCTTTACCGTCGTGTCGCCCAGCCGTGCGCCCCAGGCCGGCATGACGCCGTTCTTCGGGTTGCGCACCTGTGCCGCGATTGCTGCCTCGCTTTTGCCATAGAGCCAGATTGCGTCGGTCAGATCCGGTGCGCCGAGTTCGCGATTGCCCGTGGCGTCTTCGCCATGACACGCGGCGCAGTTCTCTGCGAAAATCTGGGCACCCGGGCCAACCGATGCCTTGTCGCTCGGAGTTTCGGACAGGCCGGCAACATAGGCGCTCACCTGGGCGATCTGACTATTGTCGAGAACGCCCCCGAAGGGCGCCATTTCCGAAGAGCGCGTATTGGGGTCCGCTGCAAAGCGAATGCCATGGGTGATCGTCAGATAGAGATCTTCGATCTTGCCACCCCACAGCCAGTCGTCGTCGTTGAGATCAGGATAGCCGATTCCGCCGGACGCCCCCGAGCTGTGACACTGGATGCAATTAATTTTGAACGCGGCTGCGCCGGCGGCGATGGCGTATTTCCTGAGCTGATCATCGGCGGCAATCTCGGCCACGCTCTTGGCCTTGATCGCCTCGACGAACTGCGCCTGCGCGGCGCTGGCTACGGCAAGCTCGTTCTTGACTTCAACGCGGCTGGACCAGCCAAGTATTCCACGAGTTGCGGAACTGAGCATCGGCCAGGCGGGATAGGCGATTGTATAAGCGAGCGCCCAGACGATCGTGGCGTAGAAAGTCCATACCCACCAGCGCGGCAGGGGATTGTTGAGTTCCTTGATGCCGTCCCATTCGTGACCGGTGGTCGAGACGCCGGAGATCTCATCGATCGGCTTTTCGCTCATTATCAATCGTCCTTAAGTGGGATACGGGCGGCTTCGTCGGCACTTTTGCGACTACCGGGACGAAACACGAAAACGACCGTGCCAACGAAAAACAGAGTCATGGCAAGCAAACCCCAGCTGTCGGCGAAGTGGCGCATCGCAGTGTAGGCGTCCATCACGTCACCTCAGCGGTAGCCGGCGGCTTCGTCGTAGGTCGAAAAATTGACTAGCGTGCCAAGCATCTGCAGATAAGCAACCAGCGCATCCATCTCGGTGACTGCCTGCGGATTGCCGTCGAAGTCGCCGATCTTCGCCTTGGGGTATCTGGCCTCCACTCCGGACGTGTCCGCATTGGGGTCAGCCTGCGCCTTCAGATCGGCCTGCGCATGGTCGATCATGTCCTGTGTGTAGGTGACGCCGACACGGGCGTTGGCAACAAGTTCAGCGGCGAAATTTTTCGGATCGAGCGGCTTGTCCTTGAGGAAACCGTAGCGCGGCATGATCGATTCCGGCACGACCGAGCGCGGATCGGTCAGGTGCTGGACATGCCAGTCATTGGAGTAGCGATCGCCGACACGGGCGAGATCCGGCCCCGTGCGCTTTGATCCCCACTGGAACGGATGATCGTACATGGATTCCGCCGCCAGGCTGTAGTGACCGTAACGCTCGACCTCGTCGCGGAACGGCCGGATCATCTGGCTGTGGCACAGATAGCAACCTTCGCGAATGTAGATGTTTCGCCCGGCCAGTTCGAGCGGCGAATAGGGACGCATCCCTTCCACCTTCTCGATGGTGTTCTGAAGATAGAAAAGCGGTGCGATCTCGACGATGCCACCAACCGTAACCACCAGCAGCGAGAAAACGAACAGCAGCGTAGCGTTTTTCTCAATGACTGAATGTTTATCCAGCAAAGACATTAAAAGCTCCTACTCGGCGGGCTGAATGGCGGGGGCACTGCCGACCATTGGCCGCTCCTCGCGTTGGTAGCCACGGATGGTCATGGCGACATTCCAGGCCATGATCAGCGCACCGGAAAGATAGAGAAGGCCACCGACAGCGCGCAGCACATAGTAGGGATGCATGGCTGCGACGGTTTCGGCAAAGGAATAGACGAGGAAACCTTGCTCGTCGTACTCGCGCCACATCAGGCCTTGCATGATGCCCGACACCCACATGACGGCTGCGTAGACGACGATACCGAGGGTGGCGAGCCAGAAGTGCCAGGTGACAAGGCGCAGCGAATAGAGTCGGTCGCGCCCCCAGAGTTTTGGCACCATGTAATAGATCGCCCCAAAGGAGATCATGCCGACCCAGCCAAGCGCGCCGGAATGCACATGGCCGATCGTCCAATCAGTATAGTGGCTGAGCGAGTTGACCGCTTTGATTGACATCATCGGACCCTCGAAGGTCGACATGCCGTAGAAGGCGATCGCCATCACCATCATTCGGATGATGGGATCGGTTCGGATCTTGTCCCATGCCCCTGACAGCGTCATCAGGCCGTTGATCATACCGCCCCAGGACGGCATCCACAGCATGATCGAGAAGACCATGCCAAGCGTTTGCGCCCAATCCGGCAGCGCCGTGTAGTGCAGATGATGTGGCCCGGCCCAGATATAGAGGAAGATCAGCGCCCAGAAATGGATGATCGACAGGCGGTAGGAATAGACTGGGCGGTTCGCCTGTTTTGGTACGAAGTAATACATCATACCAAGGAAGCCGGCCGTCAGGAAAAAGCCGACGGCGTTATGGCCGTACCACCACTGCGTTAGCGCGTCCTGCACGCCAGAGAACAGCGAGTAGCTCTTTGAGCCGACGAGAGACGACGGCATCGCCAGATTGTTCACGATGTGCAGCATCGCGATTGTCACGATGAAGGACAGGTAGAACCAGTTGGCAACATAGATGTGTGGTTCTTTCCGCTTCAGTATCGTGCCAAGAAATACGACGAGATAGGCGACCCAGACGACTGTTAGCCATAGATCCACATACCACTCAGGCTCGGCGTACTCGCGACTCTGGGTAATGCCAAGGAGATAGCCAGTGGCGGCCATCACGATAAAAAGCTGGTAGCCCCAGAAGACGAACCACGAAAGATTACCTCCGAAAAGCCTGGCTCCGGTCGTTCGCTGAACAACATAGAAGGAGGTCGCCATCAGGGCGTTGCCGCCGAAGGCAAAAATGACGGCCGATGTATGAAGCGGCCGCATGCGCCCGAAATTGAACCACGGCTCCAGATTGAAGTCTGGATAGGCGAGCTGCAGGGCGATGACTACACCGACAAGAAGACCAACCACAGCCCAAAACATTGTGGCGATGGCTCCGTAACGGATTGGTCCATCCATGTAGTGCGAACTCTCGGGGAGATCGAGTGACGGCGCGGTAAGTGGCGTGATCCGTAGAAGAATGAATGCGCCCACCACCAGCATAAGAAACAAAATAAACATATGTATACGGAAAGCTTCGTCGGCTGCGAAGGCGGCACCCAGCAGCGCAACGAACGCCGCTAACGCGACAAGGATGATTTCGACCCCGTATTTCATCGACAGCCCTCGACAATCCTTTGGTGAGCCGCTCCATAGAAGCGAGCTGTCTTGAAGCAATCCTATCCCCGCTCTGGTGACGCCTTGATCCAGATCAAGGTCACAGCGTTTGGAGCCGCGCGGGGTTTTTCGGAGGTCGTTTGGTTGATCCGGTGGATCGGATTACGGGCCAATCATGCGGATGAATTGGCTGGGGTGCTTGTTCGGGATTCTGATCGCGATCCCCCTCTTTGCAGTGGAGAATGCAGCGAACGGTGTGCACCAATCCGGTGGGCAGGTCGCGACGCGGGGGGCAGCGTGCCATGCCCCGAATGTGACCGAGGCACCAAAACTCGGCGATCAGACCGACCGGGATCTATTGATCGGCGAGGGACAGCACATCACGACGGCGCATGGATGGGCCGAAATGCGCGAAATGCAGCCGCGTGGAGGTGACGGCGGCCATGGCTGACCGCCGGTCCTATTCACGCCAGGCCTTGCGTTATCTGCGGATAAGCATGACACCGGCGATGAGGAGAACCGCTCCGGCTGCGCGATACACATCCACCGGATGTTTCTCCAGGCCAAAAACCCCAAAATGATCGAATGCGATGGCTGCCAAGAGCTGTCCCGCCACCAGAAGTGCCAGTACGGTGGCCGCGCCAAGTCGCGGGATCAGCATTATCGATAGAACGATATAGATCACTCCAAACACGCCGGCCGCCCACGACACAGGCGAACTTTTCGCGACGGCGCTCATCGTGAATATCGGCTCCCGCATGGCGATCACGACAACGATCATCGCCAGTGTCCCGACAATATAGCTGCTAAGAATAGCCCAATAAGCCGATCCAAGTGCGGTCCTGAGGTTTGCCAGAACGACCTGTTGAAGCAACGCGCTGGCTCCGGCCAGAAGCCCAAGAGCACTCAGTCCCAAAGCCACCATTTGATGCATGAAATTCCCCGGAGAAACGCCGGGCGAGTTTGCATCAATGTCAACGTTGATCAAGCCAGACTCGAGGGCAGCCCCCAGGTCTTTATGATGGGCAGGCTCGCGCGCATATTAGTTATGCGCTTATCGTCTGCCCGGACCGCTTCCGATTGCAGCCGATCGGCCGGCATGCGTTCAATATTGCTCGGGCGAAACTCCAATCGCTACAAGACGGATGTTCAGAGAAAGGTCAATCCAGATCAAGATACTGTTTTCCCTGGAGGGCGGTGGCCGAGGATTCGCAGATCTCAATGATTTGGACGACCTCAAGAATGTCCTGCGCCGACGCTCCAAGGGCACGCGCCTTCTCGTCATGGACCTGAATGCAGCCATCGTTCCAGTTGTTGGAGTAGCGGTGGTTCTTGAGCGTTACCGCAAGAGAAACAAGCTGAACAAGGCGATCGTCGAGAGATTTTGGCGACGCCTTGATATTATCGGAGCGCTCAAGATAGAGCCTGAGCCAGTCGCCGTCGGCGCTGTAGACACGAAAGCCGTTGGCAATATAGGTCCGGGTGCGGATGATCTCCTCAAAAATCTCCTGCACGCTTCCATTTGATGGCTTTCTTATTTCCGGAAAGTTTCCGCTCCGCCAGAAGCCGACGAGCTTTTGCGCATCCTGAAAAATCCGAAGGCCTCGATAGAAGTCGAGAATTTTCAGGATCAGGCGGAAGTCGTCGTTGATCGCGCCATGTTTTCGCGCACGCTTCTGGTGATACCGGGCCGCTTCGCCATTTTCATTGAGCAGGTGCCCTACGACAAAAATCAACTCGCGGGACTTGGCGTCCAGACTGCCGCTCTCGAGGCGGGCGAGCCGTGCATCAAGATTGGCGTTCCAAGTCGTGTCGCCCCGGTAGACCGATGCATAAAGCGCTCGCGTCGGATCAGTCATTTACCTTAACCTTTCACTGTTCGAGATGGGGATTTTTTACCGGAACGCCGATGTCAGCGCCTTCTCAGCCAGATTCACTAGCAGATGGGTTTTGTGCCCATTATTCCGGAGCGGCAGGCTGCCGGCGATCAGCGTTTCAGATGCCGCTCTGATGATCGATGGTGTCGGTCTTTGGCCGACGAGGAGTTGCTCCGCAGCTTTGCCATGAAGAGGTTGCGGGGAAATCGCGCCGGCATAAAGACGGAGATGCCTTACCGTGCCACGATGCATCTCGGCGGTGAGCGCGACCGAAGCCTCGGCGAAATCGCCTTGTCGTATCGCAAATTTTTCGAATCGTTGCAGAAGGCCCGCCCTTATTGGAATGACGATATGCGAGATGACCTCGTCACGGGCAACCTTCGTCAACCCGGACCATAGATAGAGATCGTTGATCGCAACGGTCCACGGTCCACGTTTCCCGGTAACGCGCGCATACCCACTCAGTGCCGATAACATGGGAGCGAGATCGGACGGGCAGGGCGCAGCGCAGCGCTTTGCACCAAGGATCGAATGGTGCCGGCTATCTCCCGTCACTGCAAAGCACGGGCATGTCGGCCCTCCGAGCTTGTAGCAGGGCAGGGCGCTTCGAAAAAACCAGCATCGCTTTTCCTGGCACAGGTCGCCGGCGATCGTAGCGACGTTTCTGATCTGCGGTGTCGCGATCTGCTCGATGCAGTGAACGAGAGATGGGAAATGCTCGTGAACATCGGGGTTTCGTGCAATCTCGGAGAGAGAAGTCGCCGCGCCGATGACAAGCATGGATCCTGCTGTGGCAGGTTCGTTTGCGATGGTGATCCCGCGAAACTCGGATAGGCCAGTGATATCGACAAGAACGTCAGGATCGTAAATTCCCTGCTTCAGGCCGACAAGCATATCGGTGCCGCCGGCAATGATCCGTTTGCGACGCGGCTCGTTTACGAGAACTTCGTACAGGTCAGACAACGAACGCGGCCGTATCGTCGTCGGCGATTTATGCCGCTCGGGAGTATGGGCGAAACGGGTGCCGATCTTGCGGAGGGCCGGAAAGACAACGTTGGGATATATCGCCCGAACGGCGGCCACTTCCGCATTGTAAGGACGCTTCCATGGCTTGTTCGATAGTCTGCGCTTGTCGCGTTCTTCGAGCGCGGCCAAAACCCTGGCCGGGGTCAGCGGTAGCTTGCGGAAGCGAATTCCGGTGGCGTGGGCCACAGCATTGGCGATGGCGGCGATGGTAGCGTTGATCGTTGGTTCGGCGCCGGCCTTGGCGCCATACGGGCCGAGCGGATCGCTTGTCTCGATGAGAGAAATATCGATTGGCGGCGCTTCGCCGATCCGCGGTACGCGATAATCGAGAAACGAGGCATTGACCGGCCGCCCCTCCTCGAAGACCAGTTCCTCCTGCAAGGCCATGCCAATTCCCTGGAGGACGCCCCCGTAGATCTGCCCTTCCACGGCGGTTGGATTGAGGGCGCGTCCAACGTCCTGCGCGACGCACATCTTCAGGATGCGGATGCGCCCCGTCGCTCGCTCGACCTCGACTTCCGCAGTTTGCGCGCCGAAGACATAGGTGGCGGCGTAGTTACCTTCTCCCGTTACCGGATCGGGACGTTCGCCGGGGGTCGTGAAATAGCCATCCGCAACCAGAGGACCACACAACTCGGCGATTTTCCGGAACGACAGGTGGCGATCGGGATCGTGGGGATGGCGAGCTTCGCCGTTCCCGATCACAATGCGCTCGGCCTCGCAGTTCCAGTGACGTGCGAGATGTGCCTGGATTTTCTCTTTCAGAAGCATGGCGGCGCGAATCGTGGCGTTGCCGGTCACGAATGTGACGCGCGAAGCGGCGCTGCCGAGATCGTCGGGCGCATTGGTGGTATCCATATGGGAGACGCGGACCTGCTCGGTTCGCACGCCCAGCGCGTCGGCGGCGACCTGCGCCAAGGTTGTGTTCTGCCACGTTCCGGCATCGGCGGTCTGGGTATGGACGATCAGGTCGCCGTCGGCTGAAAGCTCGATTCGCGTATTGGAGTAATTGCCCTCCAGATAGATCACCCCGCCACTCGGGTGAATCATCCCCGCAACGCCGATTCCTCTTTCGGCAGTGCGCTCACCTCGCTTCGTCTGCCATTCGCTCATTCGACCGACGGCGGTCAGGCAGTCTGACATTCCGCAGGTACTGATGCGCCATTTGAGCGGAGTGATATCGCCGCTCTGATTGGCCTGCGACAGTCTGTACTCTAGCGGATCGCGACCCAGACGCTCGGCGATCTGGTCCATATGGCTTTCAATCGCCCAGATCGTGTGCGGCGCGCCCATGCCACGATACTGCCCGCCCGGAACCTTGTTGGTATAGACCAGGTCGCAGTCGTAATGCGCCGACCGGATACGATAAAGGCACGTCGTGCGCTGGCGTGAGGCTCCCACATAAGTGGGCGCATAGGCCGTATACGCGCCATTATCGATTTGCAGCGAGACGGATCGATGTTGAATCGTGCCATCTTTAGAGAACGCGGTTTTGATTCGTATTTTTTTGGCGTGATCTGTCTTTCCGCTGATGAACTCGTCTTTGCGGTTGAGTGTGATTTTGACCGGCCGGCCCGCCTTCAATGACAGCAGGGCGGCAAGGGCCTCCTGCTCGCACATCTTGGACTTCCCGCCAAATCCGCCACCAACCTCGACAGCGCGGATTCTGACACGTTCGGTCTCGAAATCGAGAAGGTGGGCGATTTCCTTCCGGATGAAATAGGGGGCCTGGGTTGCGGTCCAGATATCGAGGGTATTCGTCTCGGGGTTGTAGCTCGCGACGGTCCCGTTGGTTTCCATGCAGCAGGGGACGGCGATGCCGTGCTCGAATTCGTCTTCGATGATGTCGTCGGCCGCTGCGAATGCTGCTTCGATGTCGCCGTAGTCGCAGGAAAAGCCAATAGCGAGGTTCTTTCCGGCCGCCGCTGCCGGTGCGATATGAATATCGGGAGCATCGGGGCGACGAGAGGCATCCGGCGTCAGGGAGGCCGGCAGCGTGTCGTATTCGACGTCAATCAGGCGGCAGGCCTGCTCGGCAATCGCGAGCGACGTGGCTGCGACGGCAGCGACCTCCTCGCCCCAGAATCGAACCTTGTCCGTGGCGAGCGGGTGGCGGTCCGAATATGTGCCGCCAAGATGCTGGTAACGACGACCGGAAAAGTCCGCCCCGGTGATTACGGCGACGACACCTGGGAGCTTGAGCGCCTGCGAGGTATCTATCGAGATGATGCGGGCGTGGCAGTGAGGGCTGCGTAGGATACTCCCATGCAGCATATCGGGAAGGACGACATCGTGTGTGTAGACGGCTTTCCCGGAGACCTTTTGATAAGCCTCTGCCTGAACGACACGTTTCCCGACCTCTCCCATGGCGATTTGCCTTACTGTTGCCCGGCCGAAACCACCGCATTGATGATCTGGCGATAGCCGGTACATCGACAAATGTTTCCGGACAGTGCGGATACGACGTCAGATTGGGTCGGATGCGGCGTGCGCAGCAGAAGCGCGTAGCTGCTCATCAGCATTCCGGATGTGCAGAATCCGCACTGGGTCGCTCCCTCGGTGATGAAAGCCTGCTGCAGCCGGGAAAGCTCCGGGCCATCACTGAGTCCCTCGACGGTGACGATCGAACAACCGTCGACCCGATACGCCGGAAGCAGGCAGGAACATACGGCGTTACCGTCCACGACCACAGTGCAGGCGCCGCATTCACCGTTGCCGCAGCCGATCTTGGTGCCTCGTAGCTGAAGCTGGTCCCGGATCAGATGAACAAGACGTACCTCAGGCCCGATATCTGAAGTGGTTTCCTGTCCATTTATCCGAAATGAGATGCGCATGGTCTCAGGATGCAGCCTGTAGATGGGTCATCACGCCGTAGAGGGAGACCAGTTTTCGAAACTCGCCCTCATCGTGGAATGAACATTGTCGCGTTCCAAAAGTCTTGGCGACTTCGATGGCAAAGCGTACCGCCAACTCGATATCGCCGAGCTGGCTTGCGCCCGTGGCACACCCCGGCACGACCGTTTCGGCAGTTACGGCGACACCGACGACCGGAACATTCGCATAAGCGGCAGGCTGCATGATGGAATTGATGTGATAGAGATTGTTGGCGTAGGGCGTGATGTCCTGCGTGGAAATCGGCAGAATGGCGGCCCGTTGCGCGGTCACGAATTCAAGAATGGTCAACAGATCGTCGCTCACGGGCAGCACATAGCCCTGAAGGACGGTCGAGGTGATCGCGATCCCCTTGTGATTGACAAGCCTGTTGCCGCGCGATGTATCGATGCTCAAGATAGCATCCATACTGTCATTGATCTCGCTGCGACACAGGACGTCCCGATCGACAGGCGAGGACATGAAAGGAACCGGATGGTGCGGCCGTGTCGGCGCCGCCGGGCAAATGTGCGTTGAAATGATGATGTCGCCGGGAAGAACGTCTCCGGCCTTCCGCATGGCGGCGACCTTGAGCGCGATCGCCAGCGCGGCGATGGCGCCGTCGGCGTCTGAGACGATCCCAATCCTTGCAGGGCGTGCGCCGATTCCGCCAAGCTTTCCGATCACGCCGAGGCACGGCGCATCCGGGTCGCTGCCGCGTAATTTGATCTGAAGCGTGTCGGTGGCGTGCTGGTCCGCCTCGATGCGGCGAACAGACACCTCGTCGATGCCGGCGTTCGCCAGATAATCGGCGACGGTCGCGCCGTTGACGAAGGAGCTGTCGAGCAGCTCGTAGCTTTCAAGAACCTGCTTGAACGCCATGCTGTGCCTCACGCATTGCGAATGTGCGGAAGCACATCGGACTGCAGAAGCGCAACCATATCCCCCGGCTCCATACCGGCTGCCGGATAGGGAAGGGCGATGATATGATCGATGCCGGCTTTGCGCAGGCGCTGGATCTGCGCTACGCACTCCGCTGGCGTTCCTGAGATGGACAGGTGCGAGGTCAGCTCGTCGGGGACGATGGTTTGCATCGCGCTGTCGTATGCGGCTGATCGTGCGTATCCGAACTGGTTGATTTTTTCGAGCAGACCGTCCGCCTGCACGCCGAACAACTTGAGAACTTCCGGGGTCGAGCGCAGTGTGCGCCCAATGGCGGGCTTCACGGAAGCACGGGCGGCGTTGCCGTCGTAAGAAACGGAGGTATAGGCCCAGAGTGCGATTTCGGGCCGGGACATCGTGCATTCGCGGCGGGCAATCCCCTCCTCGATGTTCGCCATGCAGAAGTTGATCCCCGGCTCGGATGTGAAATGACCGATGATCACGCCATCGCCGAGTTCGCCGCCGGCTGTGAGAATCTTCGGCCCGCGCCCGGCTATATAGATCGGGCTTTGCGTGGTCTCGAAGTGCAGATGGGCTTTCCTGGCGGAAAACAGCTTGCCCTCGAATGTCACCTCTTCGCCGCTCCAGAAGCGCCGGCACAGTCCCACCGCGTCACGCACGGCGGTTGCCGGACTTTGCCTGTGGATGCCGAGAGCATCGAAGCCGCTGATGCCGGCGCCGATCCCGAGGATGGCGCGGCCGTTGGAGAGTTCGTTGAGGCTTGCGATGGCGGTCGCGGTGAGCAGCGGATGCCTGATGAGGGCGTCGGTCACTCCCGAGCCGATGGTTGCGTGCTGCGTCGCGGTGGCGACCGCGGACATCGTCACGAAGACATCACGAAAAAACCGCTCGTCGGGCACCCAGATCGACAGGCCGCTGGTGTCGCACGCTTGCGCGAGCGAAATCTGATCGTTGAGCGATAAGCGGGATGTGAGCGCAACACCAAACTTCATGATCACCCTGCTGCGTGGTTTGTCTGTTGAATTTTTGGCTTTTCCATCAGCAGGTCACGGGCGCTGAGCAGGTGCTTTCTCATCACCCGGTCGGCGATATCCCCGTCCTGGATCTCGATGGCGGACAGGATAAGGCCGTGATCCCGAATAAAACTCTGATGGGCTTCATCGGTATGAAGCATCATGTCCTCGTCGGTGAGGATGAGGTCGCGGATATTGTTGAATGCGTGAATGATCTTTGGGGACCGACTCGCAAGCGCGATGTACTGGTGGAATTCAAGATTCAAAAGGGCGCGCGTTTTCCGGTCGTCCAGCGTGATCTTCCGGCTTTTCTCGACATTCTTCTGGAGCAGGAGCCGCTCGTCCTTTGTCATCCTTTCGGCGGCAAGGCGTGCGGCGTATCCCTCGATGGCTGCACGCAGGTCATAGGCATCCGGAAGGTCTTCGCGTAGATCTGAAACGACGTAGCCGACCGTCTTGGCTCCGGCGACCAGCCCGTCGAGTTCAAGCCGGGCAAGCGCCTCGCGAAGCGGGGTGCGGCTGATCCCCAGCGATTGCGCCAGATCAGTTTCAATGAGGCGCGTCCGCGGCAGCAAATCCCGATTCAGGATTGCCATTCGGAGGCTGCGATAGGCGCCTTTCCAGATTGGCTCGGCCCTCGATGAAGGTGCTAGGTCGGCTAAATTCGGCATTCAAAGCAGCTCCGCGTTTTCATGTTTGTATACAGAAATAGCTAAGTAAGCAAGGTGCACAATGGTGCAATTGGCTAATCAACATATATTTCCCCTGTAAATCAGCTATAAATGCGCCTATTCTCATCTTGACACGTTCGGGCTATCATGCAATTCTGAATACAGTATTCAAAAACATAAGGGGGGAAGGATGTTTCGGTCATGCGTAGCAGCGATAGCTTTGGTGCTTGCCGTAATGACGGGAGGCGCAGCCAGTGCTGCGGAATCCCTTGTGCTGATGACATGGGGCGGGGTCTGGCAAAAGACGTTCCAGGAACTTGCGGCAACCTACAAGGCCGAGACGGGCAATGAGGTTGCGGTGCTCAGTCAAGCCAGTGCCGATGCCGGTCTGGCGCGCCTGATCGCCCAGAAAGACAAGGTCGAGGTCGATCTTTGGACGCCCAATATGGTCAATTACATTCGGGCGGTCGAAGCGGGGGTGCTTGCGCCAGGCGAGTGGGCGTCGCTTAAAAACGCAGCTGATGTGCCAAAAGAGTTGCAGTTCTCGCACGCGATCACCGCATGGGTGTCGCAGCGCGGAATATTCTACCGCAAGGATCTTGCTCCCTTTGCTCTTACGAAATGGCAGGATCTCTGGGACGAGCGCTTGAAGGGAAAGATCGCGGCGCCGGCCGCCACGTTTGATCCTGGCTACTTTCCGCTGATGGCGGCGGTTATCAACGGTGGCAGCGAAAAGAATCTCGATCCCGGATTTCAGAGCCTTCAGAAGTTGAAAGGCTCGGTTGCCACTTTCTTCACCAGCAACGTGCAGTCGATAAGGTTGCTGGAAGCTGGCGAGGTCGCGGTGGTCGCGTGGGGCGTTCTGCCAAACGTGATCAAGCATCTTGGCCCGGACAGCAAATACGGTTTCGTCATTCCGAAGCCGGCCTTTGTTGCCGAAACGCCGATTGCAGTCGTCGCCGGAACGCCGAAGAAGAAGGCTGCGCTTGATTTCATTAACTTCATCCTCTCTCCAAAATCCCAGGCGGTACTCTCGGCTGCGCTTGGTTCAGTGCCGGCAAATGCGAAAGTGGCAATTCCCGACGCCATCAAGCCGATTGCAAGCGACGTGGTTGGCCATCATGTCGTGAACTACAAAGCCATGACCAGCGATCTGAAGAAAATCATGGATCGCTACGATCGGGAAATCATGGCGCGCTAAGGCGCTCGAGTGGATCGGATGAAAAGGTTCGCCGTCTTCCTGCTGCTGTGCCCGGCAATCGCGACGATTGCGGTGTTTCTCATCGCTCTCGTGTCAGTCCTGCTGCTTAGCGTGGTGGACAAAAGCGGGAATGTGTCGCTGGCCTCCTATGCGGAGTTCTTCGGTGATAGCCGGCACGTTTCGTCTCTCATCCGATCCATCTGGATTGCCACATATGTCACCGGAATCTGTCTCGTCGTCGGATTTCCGGTGGCTCTTGTCATGAGCCGGGGAGAGAGGCGCATCGCCTCGTTCATTACCTTGGCGCTGGCGGTGCAGTTTTTCTCGATCTACGTCGTCAAAATGTATGGCTGGATGCTGGTCCTCGGTAACAATGGGATCGTGAACCGTGTCTTGCTGGACCTGGGAATCGTCTCGGTGCCGGTGAAACTGATGTACAACGAACTGGGTGTGGCGATCGGGCTGGCTGCAGCGGCGCTACCGTTGATGGTGTTTCCGATCAATGCCGTGCTGCAAACGGTTAGCGTCAGGTACGAGGAAGCGGCTCTCGGGCTAGGCGCCAGTCGCATGTCGGCGCTATTGCATATTGTCGTGCCTCTCAGCATGCCGGGCGTTGTCAGCGGCGTGGTCCTCACCTTCGTGTTCTGCTTTGCGGCCTACCTTACGCCCGGACTGCTGGGTGGCGGCTTCTTCAAGATGATTGGCAATGTCATCTACGAGCAGGCGGTCGGTCGCTTCAATTACGCGCTTGCGGCCGCGGCCGCGGTGATCACCCTGGCTGTCAGCTTGCTGATGATTGTCGGCGTCAACGGCCTCAGCCGTAAAATTCTAAGCGTTCCGCGATGACGGTGTGAACGATGTATCGCGATCCGTTTATGACTATTCTGACCGTTCTTTCGGTTGTCGTTCTTGCCTTCGCGACCTTCCCGCTTCTGGTCACGGCGGTGACGGCATTTAATGCTGGAACCCAGACTGTCTTCCCGCCGGAAGGGTGGTCGCTCAGGTGGTTCAGGAACATTCTCGATCAGCCGGATCTGGTCCGGTCGGCCGGCGTCAGCTTCGCGCTCGCCGTATGCGCATCGTGTCTGTCGATCACCCTGGGCCTGATGAGCGGGATCGCCCTCACGAAAAGCTGGTTTCCGGGGCGGGATGTCGTCGACAGCGTGCTGCTTTCCCCCCTGCTGGTCCCCCAGATCATTCTGGGGTTGTCGTTCCTGATCTTCTTCGTTCGCATAGAGTCGAACTATTCATTCCTTAACCTTCTGCTTCTGCATACGGTCCTTACCTTTCCCTACGCGCTCCGCGTTATTCGTTCGAGCCTTCAAAAGATCAACCCAAAGCTGGAGGAGGCTGCGATCGGAATGGGTGCCAGCCCGTGGCAGGCATTGTTCATGGTCGTTTTGCCACAGATCAAGCCGAGCCTTTTCGTCGCGGTGTTCTTTTGCTTCGTGGTCTCGTTCGACAATTTCACAGCGACAGCATTCGTTACCACGACCGGTGAAACGCTACCCGTACAGATGTTCTTCTATATCGAATCAAGTCTCGACCCGACCATATCCGCAATAAGTGCGCTACTGATTGTGGCCTCGGCAATTCTCGTCATTGCTGCGGATCGCATCGTCGGCGTGCAAAGGCTAGTCTGAGTGGTTTCTCCGATGAACAACGCAACGATCGAGATCAAAGACCTGTCGGTCAGATATGCGGACGTGGAGCCGATCAGGGATCTGTCTCTTTGCGTGCGCGGTGGTGAGTTTCTTTCGCTTCTGGGTCCGAGCGGCTGCGGAAAGACGACGACATTGCGTGCCGTAGCCGGGTTCAGCAATGTCTCCGACGGTGACATCAAGATCGGCGGCGTTTCCGTTCGGAACATTCCGGCAAACCGCAGAAACATCGGGATGGTCTATCAGGACTATGCCCTGTTCCCGCACATGACGGTCCGGAAGAACATCGGATTTGGCATGAAAATGCGAGGGGTTCAGGGAGCGGACGACCGCATCACGGAAGTCGCAGATCAGCTCCAGCTCTCGGGCTTGCTCGATCGATATCCAGGCCAGCTTTCCGGCGGCCAGCAGCAGCGTGTGGCACTGGCGCGCGCCATCGTCATTAAGCCGTCCGTCCTGCTGCTTGATGAGCCGATGGCTGCTCTCGATCGGCAATTGAGATCCGATATGCAGTTCGAGCTGCGCAAGCTGCAGAAGGCGGTCGGCATCACCACGCTCTTTGTGACCCACGACCAGGAAGAGGCGCTGTCTCTATCCGACCGGATCGCGGTGATGAATGGCGGGAAGATTTTACAAATCGACACACCTGATCGGGTGTACCGTTATCCGTCTTCGCTGTTTGTCGCGGAGTTTATCGGCATTGCCAATCTGATTCCGGCTTCCATCGTCGAGGGCGCGCGTGGTCTGGAGATTGCGTTGACAGGGCTTGGTCTGTCGATTGCATGCCAGGAGAAGAGGCGGCCAGGGTCGGTCAACATGATGCTGCGCCCCGAGCATATTTTCTTTAGCGAGGCGGCCGGCGATACAACCGCTCACGCCGTACTGAAGGCGAAAGTGCAGAACGCGGTCTTTGTCGGATCAACCATCAAATATCAGGTCGGGATCGAAACAGGGCAGACGCTGCGCGTTGATGCGCCAGCCAGCGGCGCCCGCGTGTGCGGTGTCGGCGATGTCGTCAGCATCGGATGGAGAGCCGACGATATGCGGGTGTTTCGCGATGGGGTGCTTGAACAATGAGGAAGCTGCTTCTCATAAGCAATTCCGGCACGCCTCTGTTACGGCACTGCCGCGCCGAAATTCGCAATTTTCTGTCTGATGTTCGCAAGGTTAGTTACGTCACCGCCGCGCGAATCGACGATGCGGAACTGCGTTTCGAAGCTGCCGCCGTCGCTTTGGCGGAGATCGGTCTCGCCGCCGAGCACTTGCGGATCGAAGACGGGGCACGCCAAAATCTCAGCCGCGCCGAAGCTGTTTTTGTGAGTGGTGGAAACACTTATGTTTTGCTCCATCGCCTCCGGGAGTCGGGACTTCTGCCGTATCTCGCGGAGCGCGTAGCGAACGGCCTTCCGTATATCGGAACGAGTGCCGGAACAAATATCGCCGGCCCAAGCATTCTTGCGACCAATGATTGGAACGTGATCGGAACGACGTGTTTCGACGCGATGAATCTCGTGCCGTGGGTCATTAATCCTCACTATAAGCAGAACGACCCGGCGATGGCGCCGGGCAGTGAGAGCAGGGATCAGCGAATCTCTGAGTATCTCAAGCTCAATGCGACGCCGGTCTTGGCGATCGAGGAGGGGACTGCCGTTCGGATCGAGGACGGCGTGGCGCGGGTTGTCGGCATGGGGCGTGCGCGGATCTTTCAGCGGGATGAAGAGCCGCGCTGGCTGTCCGCTGGTTCGTCGGTCCCGCTGAATGATGTCCGAATGGAGAAGACCGTTGTCATTTGAGTTTCTCGAACCCACCTCGCTGCAGGAAGCGGTATCGATGTCTGCCCGATGGGGAGGTGCGGCCCGCTATATTGCCGGGGGTACCGATCTGGTTATCCAGATGCGCAAGACCGCTGTCGCGCCGCCGGCGGTCATCAATCTGCAACGTCTTCCGGGATTGGACAGCATCGAGGCGCGTGACGGTAGCATCACTTTCGGCGCGCTGATCACCCATCGCGCTTTGGAGCGATCTCCGCTTCTTCAGTCCGAATTGCGTGCAGTGACCGAGGGCGCCGCCGTCATCGGAGGTTATCAGGTGCGCAGCGTGGCGACGCTGGGAGGAAACCTGTGTAATGCCTCGCCGGCCGCGGATATGGCGCCGATTCTGCTTGCGCTGGACGCCGAGATTTCGCTCGCTGGCACCGACGGTTCGGTGCGGTCAATGCCTCTGGATAGGTTTTTGACGGGGCCTCGCTCGACCGAACGGACACCGCATGAGATCATGACGGAAGTCAAAGTAAGACCGCCGTCAGGCAGGTTCAGTTCCGCCTTCCTGCGGGCGGGCCGCCGGCGGGCGATGGAGATTTCCATCGTCTCGATGACGGCCGTCGTCGAACTGGATGAGCAGGGTCGGTTCAGTGATGTGCGCCTCGCTCTCGGAGCGGCTGCGCCGCGGCCGGTCAGGCTAAGGAGTGTGGAACGGCTTCTGCTATCCAATACGCCGTCTCCCGACCTTTTCAAGGAAGCGGGTCAGTTGGCCCTCGACTATGCAAACCCTATCGATGATCTGCGGGCCTCCGCGGCCTTTCGTCGGCATCTCGTGCCGACGTATGTGATGCGCTCTCTCACTCTTTGTCTGGATCGTTACACGGGTCGGGAAAATGCCAGATTTGATGCTTGATCTCATTGTCAATGGTCGATCCTGCCGCGTCACGACGCGCGCGGACCGCACGTTACTGGATGTTCTGCGAGAAGATCTGGGGTTGACCGGGACAAAGACCAACTGCCTTGAGGCTGAATGCGGTGTGTGCACCGTGATACTTGACGGCAAGCCTGTCACTTCTTGCTCCATATTGGCCGCACAAGCCAATCGGCGTGAGATAGTGACGATCGAAGGGCTTGCCGTCGATGGACAGTTGCACCCGCTTCAAGAAGCCTTCATCGAGCATGGCGCGGTGCAGTGCGGCTACTGCATTCCCGGGATGATCATGTCCGGCAAGGCGTTGTTGGACGAGAAACCGATTCCCACGGAGACGGAGATCCGTGAAGCGATTGCCGGTACGCTATGCCGTTGTACCGGATACGAGAAGATCGTGGACGCAATTCTTGCGGCTTCACGTCAGTTGAGCCAGAAGAGCACGCACCCATGACCGGAAAAACGAAGATTGTCGGACAACGCATCGCTCGCTTTGATGCGCGAGTGAAGGTGACTGGCCGCGCCCGTTATGGTGTCGATTTCGCGCTTCCGGCGATGCGTTACGGGAAGATCGTTCGAAGCACCATGGCTCATGCGCGGATCGTCTCGCTGGACGTCGGCGAGGCGCTGAAAATGCCCGGCGTCGAGTGCGTCGTCACCGCCAATGATATTCCGGCCAAGCGCTATGGCTCGTTCATCAAGGACATGGAGGTTTTTGCTTCTTCCAAAGTTATTTTTATCGGGCAGCCAATCCTTGGCGTTGTGGCGCGCAGTCAACATGAGGCTGATGAAGCCGCCAAGGCCGTGCGGATTCAATATGATGAACTGCCAGCCGTGTTCACGGTTGATGATGCGGTGAAGCCAGGCGCGGCGCTGGTTCACGAGGATTGGAAGGATTACAAAAGCGCTCCCACCCTGCAGCGGGACGGTAACATTTCGAACAGGGCCAGGCTTGTTCTCGGCGACGTGGAAGAAGCGTTCAAGGCGTGTGACCGTGTGTTCAGCCACACGTTCTCGACTAATCTGGTTCATCCTGGCTACACTGAGCCGCGCGCTGCTGTGGCCGAGTGGTCGGACGACGATCAGCTTCATGTCTGGTCGAACACTCAGTTGCCTTTCGAGGCACAGGCAACTCTGGCGGAGATTTTCCAGTTGTCTCCGTCTCAGGTGCGGGTCAACGTGACGACGATTGGGGGTGGTTTCGGCGGAAAGCTCCGGCTTGGCGTCGAGCATTATGCCTCTGCGATGGCTCGCAAGGTGCGCTACCCCGTGCGTGTGATAACGACGTGCGAAGAGGAACTGATTGCGGCCTATCCTCGACAGCCGCTTGATATTCAACTCACCACCGGGGTGACAAATGATGGACGGATACTGGCGAAGGCCGCGAGCATCGTCGTCGATACCGGTGCGACATCGGGTTCCGGTGTTGGCGTGGCATCAAGTGCGATGCTGATGCTTGCGGGGCCGTATAAGATTCCCAATCTGCGAATGGAGAGCATTTCCGTCTATACCAACAAGACGTCGACCGGCTCGTTTCGGGCGCCATCGGGACCCCAGGCAAACTTCGCTGTCGAATCCCAGATGGATATCATTGCCGACGCGCTTGGCATCGATCCATTGGAGTTTCGTCTCCGCAATATTGTCCGAGAAGGCGACCTCGCGCCGAACGGACAGAAGCTGGAGAGCGTCAGCGTTGAGGAATGTCTCAGGAAGGCCGCCGATGCGATCGGATGGGACAATCGCCGCCCGACGAAAGGGCGCGGCAAGGGAATTTCGTGTGGATGGTGGACCACAACGTCGGGATCGTCAGGTGTCTATGTGAAGATCGCGCCGGATGGAAAAGTATTTCTCAATACCGGATGCGCGGAGATCGGCACCGGGGCGTTGACCGGCGCGGCACAGATCCTGGCTGAGGCGTTAGGAATCGAACTTGCCGATATTCAGATCGTTAGCGGCGATACCGCGGCCACGCCGTTTGATTATGGCGCTCAAGGCAGTCGCACGACCTTTGCAGTTGGAAATGCGTGTCTGGATGCGGTATCGAAGATCCATGAGAAGGCGCGGGAAATCGCCGCGAGGCACTTCTCTGCTCCGGCTCACTCCATCGAGCTTGAGGGGAACGTGCTGCGTCATGGCGATAAGCGATTAAGCCTGAGAGAGGTGGCAGCAATCGCGCAGACATCGTCTGGTGGATTGATCGCTCACGGGACGTTTATTGCGCCGCCAACGCCGTATGACCGTGAGCGAACTGAGAATATGGTCATCACAGCGGTGAATTCTCCAAGCTTTCATGCTCACGCTGTGGATCTCTCGGTTGATGAGGACACCGGCGAAATCACCATTCACGACTATGTCGTCGCGCAGGACGTGGGACGCGCTATCAATCCGACCTATATCGAAGGACAAATCCAGGGGGGCACGGTTCAGGGGCTTGGTCAGGCGATGAGCGAGGAAATCGTCTATGAGAACGGCATGGTCAGGAATCCTGGGTTGACGGATTATAAGATGCCGACCGCCATGGATGCTCCGCGTATTCGATCGATTATTATCGAGTCTCCCAGCAAGGTTGGGCCATATGGTGCGAAAGGCGTGGGAGAGCCGCCTGTTATCGAGCCGCCAGCCGCGATCGCCAATGCCGTTGCCTCCGCTTTATCAGTCCGGGTACGGAGTCTTCCGATCACTGCGGAGAAAATTGTGATGCAGCGCCTCAACGCGCGCGAGACGCCTTGTCAGGGTTGATCGCCGTGATTGCCGTTCATGTGGAACTCCATGGTTTGCTTCGTCTTCTATCGGAGAACCTGGAAGAAGAGGGGACCATGACCGTTCCCGAGGGAAGCGATGTCGGATCAATCTTGAAGATGATGCATGCGGAAGATCAGATATGGCTGGTGGCCGTCAACGGTCGCGTCGTTCGCTGGACCCACACGTTGTCAGCAGGCGATAGAATCGATTGTTATCCGCCGATGGCCGGTGGATAACGTCATCTTCGTGCTGGGCGATGAGTTCAGGCAGCGCTGCCTTCTTAGCCCCGATCGGGTCGGTCACGCGGGTTTTCTTCATCTTTTGTCATCTGGCCTGCCTGCTTTTCGCTCATGCGGATCGGTATTGAGGACATGGATACGGTCTTTGGCTCTGGTTCGTCGCGGGTGGAATCGGACTTTCTCGGATCGCTGACGATTCCCGCAGGTGCCTTGTGGGGCGTCCACACCCAGAGAGCCATCGAGAACTTCCACATCTCCGGCACCTCGATCGGCCACTTCCCCGAGTTGATCCGCGCGATGGCCTGCGTCAAGCAGGCAGCAGCGGAGGCCAACCGGCGTCTGGGCAAGCTGCCGGCATCGAAGGCCGGTGCCATCGCGATGGCCTGCGAGCGGATCATCGGCGACGAGGAATTGCAGCGGCAGTTTCCGGTCGACGTCATCCAGGGCGGCGCCGGCACCTCGGTCAACATGAACTTCAACGAGGTGATCGCGAACGTCGCCCTTGAGGGTCTCGGTCACCTGCGAGGCGAGTATCGGTTCCTCCACCCCAACGATGACGTCAACATGTCGCAGTCGACCAACGACGTCTATCCGACGGCACTGCGGCTCGCCATTCTGTTCATGATGCCCCGGTTGACCGCAGCCTTGCAGGGGCTGGCTGATGCATTCGAAGCGAAAGGTGCCGAGTTCGGCGATGTGCTGAAGCTCGGCAGAACCCAGCTCCAGGATGCGGTGCCGATGACGCTGGGGCAGGAGTTCGCTGCGTTTGCCGCCACGGTCAGGGCCGATATCAGCCTGCTCACCGAGTCCGCAAGGCACCTCCGGGAGATCAATCTGGGGGCGACTGCGATCGGCACGGGAATCAATGCGGACCCGTCCTATGCCGGCCTTGCCGTCGAAGCGCTGTCGGAGATTTCCGGCCAGTCCTTGCTGCTTGCGCCGGATCTGATCGAGGCGACATCAGACACGGGCGCATTCATTCTGCTCTCGGGGACCCTGAAGCGCACCGCAATCAGGCTGTCGAAGGTCTGCAACGATCTCCGGCTGCTTTCGAGTGGACCGCGCGGTGGACTTGGAGAGATCCGCTTGCCGCCGGTCCAGGCCGGCTCCTCGATCATGCCCGGCAAGGTCAATCCGGTGATCCCGGAAGTGGTCAATCAGGTCGCATTTCTGGTGGTCGGCTATGATGCGACCGTGACCATGTGCGCGGAGGGCGGGCAACTGCAGCTCAATGCCTTCGAGCCGATGATCGGCTACTGCATTCTGTCCGCCATGCGCTATCTCGCGGAGGCGGTCACGGCGCTTTCCGAGCGCTGCGTTGCCGGCATCGAGGCCGACCGCGGCAATTGCCGCCTGAAGCTCGAACAGAGCGTCAGCCTCGCCACGGCGTTGGTGCCGAGCCTCGGCTATGAGGTGTCGTCGCGCATTGCCAAGCGCGCGCTTGCCGAGAACCGCACCCTTGTCGAGATCGTTCTGGAAGAAGGCCTCCTTTCGAGGGATCGGCTGGAAGCGGTGTTGAATATTTCGACGCTTGCGCGGCCGTCTCGTCAGGACAATCCGACGAGGGCACATCCGGAACGGCAGTGAGTGGATTGCAAAGGGAGGCAACGTGCCGGGCAACGTGACGAGTCCGGACTTGCATTCCATTTGTGTTGTTGGCGGCACCGGCGCCGAGGGTGGCGGCCTGGCGTTGCGCCGGACGGCCCCATGGGGGGCCGATCGCGCCCATCACAGATCGAGCACCAGTTTTCCCGTCGCTCGCGATACGCAAACCAGCAGGGTATGGACACGTTCCTCGACCCGCAGCGCGAGGTCGCGGTGGATTGGTTCGCCGGCGACATAGCTGACCCGGCAGGTGCCGCAGACACCGCCCTCGCAGGCGGCATCGACGATGAGGCCGTTTTCGCGCAGCACCTCAAGCGCGCTCTTGTTGCCCGGTACGTCAAGCACCTGCCCGGTGGATTTGATCTCGATCTGGAAGGGTTCGCCCCGCTGCCGCTGGTCGGCGGGCACGCCTTCGAAATGCTCGATATGGATCGCGTTGTCGTCCAGCCCGGTGTGACGTGCCGCCGCCGTCACCGCATCCATCAGCCGTTGCGGGCCGCAGCAATAGACGTGGCTGCCGGCCGGAGCTTGCGCCAGCGTTTCGGCGATATCGAGCCGTCCGCCTGGCGCCCCGCTGTCGTGCAAGGCGATCTCGTCGGGTCCGCATAGCTGCCGCAGATCTTCGACGAACGCCATGTCGGCTCGTTGCCGCGCGCAGTAATGCAGCCGGAAGCGGGCGCCCGCGGCCTTCAGCGCATGAACCATCGCCAGCATCGGCGTGATACCGATGCCGCCGGCGATCAGGAGATGAAATCCTGCATTGGGCGCCAGCGGGAAATGGTTGGCCGGGTAGCTGACGAATATTTTATCGCCGAGGCGCAGATCATGCATGGCGCGCGAGCCACCAAGGCCGTGATCGTCACGCTGGACGCCGAGGCGATAGTGGCTGGTGTCGGCTGGATCGGAGCACAATGAATAAGGTCGCCGCATGCCGTTGCCCAGCAGCACGGTGACATGCGCACCCGCCTCGAACGGCGGCAGCTCCGGCCGCGTCTGGTGAACCAGCGTGAAGCTCCTAACCCGGTCGGATTCCGCGCGGATGTCCGCGACCTGCATCTTGAGCAGGAGTTTCCTGGCCATGATCCCGCGCCTTAATCGATCGGCACGATGCGGTCGCCGCGACGGATCGTGCCGCCCTCGATGATCCGGCAATTGAGGCCGGAGCGATTGATGAGCGGAGCGAACACCGGCTTGTCGAGTAACTCCTCCAGATATTTGCACGGCACATTGAGCCGGCCGCCATAGAGCACCGCGTCGCCGATCCTGAAATGCCGCCCGACCAGATGGTTGAGCGGCACGCCGCGCGTGGTCAGATTGCGCCTGCTCTCGATCGGTGCAAGGTCGATATTATGATCGCGCTTGAGCGCCTCCAGCGTCTCGAACTCGATCAAGGTGACTTGGCGGTCGGCGTGCGGCCTGTAGGAGTAATACCCCTTGGCGATCGAGTAGCGGTCGCCCTCGATGCCGACATTGGCGATGAGGTTGGCTCGTTCCAATTCCTCCATCTCGACACCGGCCTGCTCGGCGATGCAGATATGCAGCAGTTCTCCCTGCCACAGCGAACGTGGCGTGGCATCCAGTGACAGCGGTTTCATCGGCCGGCTCCCCATATCCGCGGGAACGCAAAAGCGTAACAAGGCTGACTTTATGCAAGCCACGCCGTGGATATGCTATGGGGCAGCCATCATAGCAGAGTTGACGGTGCCGGTCGGCGCAGGGGTCGGCGGCCGTTTGCGGAACGCGCACGGCCACGCGCCGCTTGAGTGTTATTTTGGGCGTGGCCGGCCCTCGGTCCAGCGATCCGCCCAAAACATGGTTGCCATGAAGCCGGCAATCGCAGCGGTGATGAGCACTACAATGATGGCCTCTCCAGTCGTCATGTCGTCCTCCTGCGGTTTGTTATGGGCGATGCTAGCCTAATCTTGCGGCGGTCGAGAGGTATCCCGTGGCCGCAATGCGGCTACCGATATGGCTTGTGGCGAGATCGGGCCGTGGCGCCGTATCGGTGCCGGCACGGACTGCAATCGGGAAAAACGGATCGCCCATCTCGACAATCTATTGACAGCGCATCCCTTAACGATACTAGATATAGAGGTCACGGTCCTTCGAATCGCAAGATCGAGGGCTAAGAGGGAAGCCGGTGCGCCGCCGATTTCAAGCGAAATCAGGCAAGGCCGGCGCTGCCCCCGCAACTGTAAGCGGCGAGCCAACGTCCGTCATACGTCACTGGGTGCTCCGGCCCCCGGGAAGACAGGACCAAGGCAACGACCCGCGAGCCAGGAGACCTGCCGCGACATCACAACGTCCCTGGGCGGGGTGTCCCGGTGGGTGCTTGGCAGGTGCGGCCTCGCGATCTGGCCTCCTGCGCGCGCCGCCATGAACCCCGTCCACAACATTCGGGGTCTTGGGCAATGTCTCTCGGAACGCAAATCGCATCTGCCGTGCGCGTCGTGCGCCCGTCTTTGTCTGCCGCGCCGTCGCCATCGGGTGAACCGCTCTATCAGGTCATTCGCCGCAACGGCGCGGTAACGCCGTTCGACGCCAGCAAGATCGCGGTGGCGATGACGAAAGCTTTCCTCGCCGTCGAAGGGGCCTCGGCCGCCGCCTCGCGCCGGGTGCATGAGAATGTCGAACAACTCACCGCCGATGTCGTCGCGGCGCTGACCCGCCACGCCGGCGAGGGCCGCACCTTCCACATCGAGGATGTGCAGGACCAGGTCGAACTGGCGCTGATGCGCGGCGAGCATCACAAGGTGGCGCGCGCCTATGTGCTCTATCGCGAGGAGCGCGCCCGCGAGCGCGCCGCCAAGGCCGACACGGCGCCGCCCGCGACGACGCTGCACGTCACTCATGCCGATGGCCGCCGCGCGCCGCTCGACGAGACAAGGCTCAAGCTGATCGTCAACGAGGCGTGCGCCGGTCTCGATGGCGTCGATGCGGCCGCCGTGCTCGCCGAGACGCGCCGCAACCTGTACGACGGCATCACCCGCAACGAACTGGCGCTGGCCACCATCATGGCGGCGCGCACGCTGATCGAGCAGGAGCCGAACTACACCTATGTCAGCGCCCGCCTGCTGCTCGACAAGCTGCGCAGCGAGGTGCTGTCGGCCATCGAAGGCGGCATGGTCGAGGCTTCGCAAGCCGACATGGCGGGGCGCTATGCCGACTACTTTCCGGCCTATGTGAAGGCCGGTATCGCTGCCGAACTGCTCGATCCGGAGCTTGGCCGCTTCGACCTTGGCCGTCTTGCCGCGGCTCTGAAACCCGAGCGCGACCTCACCTTGCAGTTCCTCGGGCTGCAGACGCTCTACGACCGCTATTTTCTGCACACCGGCGGCACGCGCATCGAACTGCCGCAAGCATTTTTCATGCGCGTCGCCATGGGGCTATCGTTGCGCGAGATCGACCGCGAGGCGCGCGCTATCGAATTCTACGACCTGTTATCGTCGTTCGACTTCATGGCCTCGACGCCGACGCTGTTCAACGCCGGCACGACGCGGCCGCAACTCTCGTCCTGCTTCCTCACCACCATTGCCGACGACCTCGACGGCATCTTCAAGGCGATCAAGGACAACGCGCTACTGGCGAAATATTCCGGCGGGCTTGGCAACGACTGGACGCGGGTGCGCGGCCTTGGCGCGCACATCAAGGGCACCAACGGCGAGAGCCAGGGCGTGGTGCCGTTCCTGAAAGTGGCCAACGATACCGCCATTGCCGTCAACCAGGGCGGCAAGCGCAAAGGCGCGGTATGCGCCTATCTGGAGACATGGCACGTCGATATCGAGGAGTTCCTCGACCTGCGCAAGAATACCGGCGACGACCGCCGCCGCACCCACGACATGAATACCGCCAACTGGGTGCCCGACCTGTTCATGCAGCGGGTCGAAGCGGACGGGCCGTGGACGCTGTTCTCGCCCGACGAGGTGCCGGATCTGCATGATCTGACCGGTGCCGCCTTCGCCACGGCTTACGCCGACTACGAGGCCAGGGCGGAGCGCGGTGAGATCAAGGTGTTCAAGCGCATCCGCGCCATCGACCTGTGGCGCAAGATGCTGACCATGCTGTTCGAAACCGGGCATCCGTGGATCACCTTCAAGGATCCCTGCAACTTGCGCTCGCCGCAGAGCCATGCCGGTGTCATTCACTCCTCCAATCTCTGCACGGAAATCACCCTCAACACCTCCGACGACGAGGTGGCGGTGTGCAATCTCGGCTCGATCAATCTCGTTAATCACGTCACCGACAAGGGCCTCGATCGGGCGCGGCTGGCGCGCACCGTCAGCGTCGCCATGCGCATGCTCGACAACGTCATCGACATCAACTTCTACACCATTCCCGAAGCGCGCCGTTCCAATCTGCGCCATCGCCCGGTCGGCCTCGGCCTGATGGGCTTTCAGGATGCGTTGCAGATGCTGCGCCTGCCTTACGCCTCGTCGGGGGCGGTCGCGTTCGCCGACCAAAGCATGGAGGCGATTGCCTTCCATGCCATCGCGGCGTCCGTCGATCTTGCCGCCGAGCGCGGCCGCTATCCGTCCTATGACGGCTCGCTGTGGTCGAAGGGGGTGCTGCCGCTCGACTCGATCCGTCTCGTCGATGAGGCGCGCGGTGCGCCGGTCGATCTCGACCGCTCCGCCACGTTCGATTGGGAGGCTTTGCGCGCCCGCGTCGTCAGCGTCGGCATGCGCAACTCGAACGTGATGGCGATCGCGCCGACGGCGACCATCTCCAATATCTGCGGCGTGTCGCAGTCGATCGAGCCAGCCTACCAGAACCTCTACGTCAAATCCAATATGTCCGGCGATTTCACTGTGGTGAATGCGGCCCTCGTGCGCGACCTGAAAGAGCGCGGGTTGTGGGACGAGGTGATGGTGTCGGACCTGAAATATTTCGACGGCAGCTTGGGGAGCATCGACCGCGTGCCCGATGACCTCAAGGCGCTCTACGCCACGGCCTTCGAGATCGATACAACGTGGCTGGTGGAAGCCGCCGCGCGCCGGCAGAAGTGGATCGACCAGGCGCAGTCGCTCAATCTTTACGCTGCCTCTCCCTCGGGGAAGCAGCTCGATACGCTTTATCGGCTGGCGTGGCGGCGCGGGTTGAAAACCACCTATTACCTGCGTTCGCGCTCGGCCACCCATGTCGAGAAATCGACGCTCAAGGGCACCGACGGCAAGCTCAACGCGGTGTCCGCCGCCGCGCCCGCCATGCACGCGCCGATCCTGATGTCCGCTTCCGCGCCCGACCTGTCGGAGGCGAAGGCCTGCCGCATCGACGATCCCGACTGCGAGGCGTGCCAGTGAGATCACTCGGCGTCATGGCCGGGCGTAGCCGTTCGATAGAACGGCGTTCCAAAGAACGCCTATGCCCGGCCATCCACGCCTGTCATGTCTTTCCGTTGCCAGGAAGACGTAAATGCCCGGCACCGCAGACAAGTTTACGCAGTCTGCGACTGCTATGGCCGGGCATGACGAATAACAAGTATTTTGGAGACAAATCATGCTCGACTGGTCCGAACCATCTTCCGAAACGATTGCCGGCAACACGCTGCCGCTAGCCCCTGCCGCCGCCGGCGCGACCGGGCTTGAGGACATCGACCGCCATGGCGGCCGCGTCTCGGTCGACGACAAGGCGATGATCAACTGCCGTGCCGATGTCAACCAGTTGCTGCCGCTGAAATATCGCTGGGCGTGGGAAAAGTATCTCGCAGGCTGCAACAACCACTGGATGCCGACCGAAATCCCGATGCAGGCCGACATCGCGCTGTGGAGGTCGCGCGATGGTCTGACTGCCGACGAGCGCCACGCCATCAAGCGCAATCTCGGCTTCTTCGCCACCTCCGAGTCGCTGGTCGCCAACAATATCGTGCTGGCGATCTACCGCCACCTGACCAATCCCGAATGCCGGCAGTATCTGCTGCGGCAGGCCTTCGAGGAAGCAGTGCACACCCACACCTTCCAGTACATCGTCGAGAGCCTCGGCCTAGATGAGGGCGAACTGTTCAATATGTACCGCGAAGTGCCTTCGATCACCGACAAGGCGGCGTGGGCGCTCAAGCACACGCAAAATCTCGAAGATCCCGGCTTCACCACCGGCACGCCCGAAAAGGACCAGGCGTTCCTGCGCGATCTCGTCGCCTTCTACGTCGTGTTCGAGGGTATGTGGTTCTACACCGGCTTCGCGCAGATCCTGTCGCTCGGCCGTCGCAACAAGATGGTCGGCATCGCCGAGCAGTATCAATACATCCTGCGCGACGAGTCGATTCACCTCAACTTCGGCATCGACGTCATCAACCAGATCAGGATCGAAAACCCGCATCTGTGGACGGCGGCGTTTCAGGACGAGGTGCGCGGCATGATCGCGCAAGCGGCCGAACTGGAAGCCGCCTATGGCCGCGATACCATGCCGCGCGGATTTCTCGGGCTGAACGCGCAGCTTTGCGAGCAGTATATGCACTTCATCGCCAACCGCCGCTGTGCCCAGCTTGGCCTTGCGTCGGTGTTCGCGGAGACCGACAACCCGTTCCCGTGGATGAGCGAGGCGATGGACCTGAAGAAGGAAAAGAATTTCTTCGAGACCCGCGTGATCGAATACCAGAACGGCGGCGCGCTCAACTGGGAGTGACGCCAACGGGGCGGCATAAGGGGCAGGACGCCGGGCAACAGTTTTCGTTCGAGGCAAGCCGTTCTCCGTCCACCTGGTGGCGGCAATGGTCTGCCGCCACTGACAAAAAAAGCCGCCGGGCGAACCCGGCGGCGGATGGTGCGTGATAGTTGCTTGAGCCGGTCAGGCGGCGTTGAAGCCGGCGATGGCCTTCACTTCGAGATATTCCTCAAGGCCGAACTTGCCCCACTCGCGGCCGTTACCGGATTGCTTGTAGCCGCCGAACGGCGCGGTGCGGTCGTTCGGCACGCCGTTGAGGTTGACGTTGCCGGCGCGGATCTTGCGGGCGAAGTCGCGCGCCTTTTCGACGGTGCCGGCGGAGACGTAGCCGGCGAGGCCATAGGGCGTGTCGTTGGCGATTGCGAGCGCCTCCGCCTCGTCCTTGTAGCCGATGATCGAGATCACCGGCCCAAAGATTTCCTCGCGCGCGATGGTCATGTCGTTGGTGACGTCGGCGAACACCGTCGGGCGCACATAGTAGCCCTTGTTGACGCCGGTCGGCAGGCCGGGGCCGCCGGCCACCAGCGTCGCGCCCTCGTCGATGCCCTTCTTGATCAGGCCCTGGATCTTGTTCCACTGGTTGGCGTTGACCACCGGCCCGATCTTGGTCTCGGGATCGCGCGGATCGCCCGCCTTGGTCTTGTCGGCAACCGCCTTGGCGATCTCGGCCACTTCCTTCATCTTCGAAAGCGGCACGATCATCCGGGTCGGTGCGTTGCAGGACTGGCCGGAGTTGTTGAAGACGTGGGCGACGCCGCCGCTCACCGCCTTCTGCAGGTCGGCATCGTCGAGGATGATGTTGGGCGACTTGCCGCCCAGTTCCTGGCTGACGCGCTTGACGGTGACCGCGGCGCGCTGCGCCACGTCGATGCCGGCGCGTGTCGAGCCGGTGAACGAGATCATGTCGATGTCGGGATGCTCGCTCATCGCGGCGCCGACGTCGGGGCCGAGGCCGTTGATCAGGTTGAACACGCCCTTCGGCACACCGGCCTCGTGCAGGATTTCGGCGAAGATCAGCGCCGACGACGGCGTGAATTCCGACGGCTTGAGGATCATGGTGCAGCCGGCGGCCAGCGCCGGCGCCACCTTGCAGGTGATCTGGTTGAGCGGCCAGTTCCACGGCGTGATCATGCCGACGACGCCGACCGGTTCGCGTACCACCACGGCGGTGCCGACCGGCTCTTCGAACGGATAGGTCTTGAGCACCTCCAGCGTCGAGGCGAGATGGCCGAGGCCGGCGCCGGCTTGGAATTTCTCGGCGAACGGCAGCGGCGCGCCCATCTCGTCGGACACCGCGGCGCCGAGATCCTTCATGCGCGTCTTGTAGACGGCGATCACCTTCTCCATGAGCGCCACGCGCTCCTCGCGGGAGGTCTGGGAATAGGTCTCGAACGCGCGCTTGGCGGCGGCCACCGCCTTGTCCACGTCGGCCTTGGAGCCGAGCGCGATGTCGTACATCGCTTCCTCGGTCGCCGGATTGACGACCGGCATAGTCTTCTTCACCGCCGGATCGACCCAGGCGCCATCGATATAAAACTGCAAGCGATTGACCATGCGTTTACCTCGTCTGTTGTCGGGCGCGATCCGCCGACCGGAAGCCTCGTTCGGGTGCGACAGGCCGCTTTCCGCTCAAAACCGCAGATTGCCGCACCGGCCGGCGCGGAATGTCGAAGTCATTGAGAGAGCGGGAAAGCGATGTGCGTGTCATCGTCGACCGTCAGTGTAGTGTTCTCTTCTCGCTCGTGCAATCGCCCGGAACGCAAGCCCTCCTTGCATTGTCCGCGCGTGTTGCGCTAGGCGGTCCGAAACCTCCTGAACCTGCGATCGTGCGGCCTGGCGATCAGTAGTCCTTGAGCAGACGCTCAAGATAGTCGAGTTCGATCTGCGGCCGCGCCGGGTCGGACAGCCGGCGGCGCAGTTCTTCAAGAATCCGCCGCACCCGCTGGACGTCGATCTCGCCGGGGATTTTCACGCTCTGGTCGTCGCCATAGTCGCGGCCACGCAGCGGGCGGCCGAGCGGATCGGTGCGCTCGCCGTTGCGTCCCTGGCGGCCGAGCCGGTCGCCCGGGCCGTCGCCTTCGCCGCCGCCTTCGCCCATCTGCTGCTGCATCGCCTCCGCGAGGTTCTGCGCGCCGCGCCGCAGCGCCTCTAGCGCGCGCCCTTGAGCATCGGCGGCGCTGCCGGCATTGCCTTCGCCAAGCTGGCCCTCGGCACTGCCCATTTGGCTATCGGCCTCGCCCAGCGCATCGCCGGCGCCCTGTTCGCCCTGATCGCCGCCTCGTCCCTCGCGGCCCTGCTGCCCTTGCGATCCCTGTTCGCGCTGGCCGGGGCGCTGACCCATGCCGCGCCGCGCCATCTCCTCCTGCAACTGGCGCAGCCGGTCGCGTAGCGCCTGCTGGTCCTGTTGCAACCCTTGCATCGCGTTGCGGTCGCCCCGTTCGCCGTTGCGGCGCTCGCGGCGGGCATCCTGTCCTTCCTTGAAGGTGCGGTCGCGCAACTGTTGCTGCTTGCGGATCATGTCGCCGAGTTCGTTGAGCGCCTGCTCCATGTCGCCGCCCGGATCGCCTTGCGAGGGCTGGGCCATTTGCAGGTTCTCCAGCATCTGCTGAAGCTGTTCGAGCAACTGCCGTGCCGCCTCCTTGTCGCCCGAGCGCGACAACTGCTCCATGCGCGAGATCATGTTGTCGAGATCCTGCTGGCGCATGACGCGGGTGTTGGAGTCGAGCGGCCGGGCAAGCTGTTGCGGATTGTCGCGCAACTGCTCGGCGAGCTGGCGCATGTAGTTGTCGAGCGCCGCGCGCAGCCGGTCGGTGAGCTTTTTGATCTCCTCGTCGCTGGCGCCGCGCTCCAGCGCCTCGCGCAACGCATCCTGCGCCGCGCGCAACTCCTTTTCGACATCGGTGATGTTGGCGTCCTCGATCGCCAGTGCGAGCGCCCACAGGCTGCCGACCACGCCGCGCAGCGCATCGTCGCTATCGGCGCGGGAGAGTTCGGCCGCGATACTGCGCAGGCCGAGATACTGCCCGGCCTCGGGCGCGAAAATCTCCGGCGCGATCAACAGCGCATCGAGCGCGGTGGCGACCGTCTCGCTTTGGCGGGCATCGAGCGCGAGCAGGCGGCGCTGTTCGACCAGCGCCCGCGCCAGCGGTTTGGTGAACACGCGCTGCGGCAGCCGCAGCGTCAACGGCTCGCTCACGCCCTCGTTGCCGGCTTCGTCGCGCGCCGCCAGCGTCAGTTCCACCTCGGCGCCGGCATAGGGGCTGTCGCTCAAGTCCTTGACGGTCTGGCCAACGCCGTTGCGGGTGCGCGCATTGGGCAGCGCGAGGGGAAAGTCGGGCGGGTCGAACAGCGGCCGCGCCGCCTCGGCCGGCTCCGGCTTTGCGGCCGGGACGGCCGGCGCCTCGGCGATGGCCTTGAAGCGCGCCTTGGCTTCGGTGACGCCGTAGTCGTCCTCGATCTTGTAGGACAGTTCCAGCCCGCCGCGGGCGCGGCGTTCAGGCGCCTTGGCCAGCGCGATGCGCGGCGACTGGTCGGCCAGCGCGATAAAGCGCCACGGCGCCTGCCGCGCGGGCGCTCGGACTTCGGCCGTGCCGTCGCCGGCGATGGTGAAGCGGCGCTCCTCGGCGCCGGTTGCTGCGCCGTCCTTTGTGGCGGTATCCGGGGCGGCCGTCGGGCTAGACGGCTCGGCCTCGGCCACACCGCCCGAGACCGCGACGTCGAGGCG
>JBARWE010000215.1:0-3369 GCA_049646625.1 Xanthobacteraceae bacterium | reverse complement strand
CTCCGGGCCAAGCCCCTCGCCGCGCCGCAGCGCCATGCGCAGCACCATGCCGCGCGCCGACAGCGTATAGCGCGCCACCCAGTCGATGAAACCGCGCAACTCCTCGCGCAGCGGCGGCACGTCGACGACCTCAGCGATGTCTTTCAGGCGGTTGTGCAGGCGCGGATCGGGCGCGGGATTGTCAGCCCACACCACCCCCGTCACCGTGCGCGCGCCGAGCGGAACACCGACCACCGTCCCCGGTGCAACGTCGAGGCCGGCGGGCACGGCGTAGGAATAGCTCTGGTCGAGCGCCACCGGCACCAGAACATCGACGATGCGCCTTGCCATGGTCACGACGGTCCGCATTAACACAGGGGCAACGGACAGGGTGCGATAACGCATCGTCTGTCAAGCGCCGGAGCCGTGATGCGCGTGTCCACCGACGAATCCGTCCCCCTCAGCGCGGGCGCCGATCTCGCCGCCGAGACGGTGCGCTGGCTCCGCTATTTGCGCAGCGAACGGCGGCTGTCGCCCAAGACCGAGGACGCCTACGGCCGCGACCTGCGCCAGTTCCTCGCCTTCCTCACCGCCCATCGCGGTGCGCCGCCGACGCTGGCCGATTTCGCAACTCTTGAGATGTCCGACGTGCGCGCCTTCCTGGCGGCGCGGCGAGCGGCCGGCGTCGAGGGCCGCTCGCTGATGCGCGCGCTCGCGGGCTTGCGCTCATTCGGCCGCTATCTCGAACGCGAAGGCAAAGGCCAACTCGGCGCGCTCGCGGCGGTACGCGCGCCAAAAATCCGCAAGAGCCTGCCGAAGCCGATCGCCGCGACTCCCGCCAGGCAACTCACCGACCCCGACCTGCGCGCCGGCGAAGAGCGCGAGCCATGGATCTGGACCCGCGACGCGGCGGTGATGGCGCTGCTCTACGGCTCGGGGCTGCGCATCTCCGAGGCGCTCGGCCTCAAGCGCCGCGACGTGCCGGCGCCGGGCGAGGGCGACGTCATCGTCGTCACCGGCAAGGGCAACAAGACCCGCATGGTGCCGGTGTTGCGCAACGTGCTGCAACTGATCGCCGACTATGTCGGGCAATGCCCGCATCTGCTGCCACCGGACGGGCCGTTGTTCGTCGGCGCGCGCGGCGGACGCCTAAGCCCCCGCATCATCCAACTGACGATGGTGCGGCTGCGCGGCGCGCTCGGGCTGCCCGACAGCGCCACGCCGCACGCGCTGCGCCATTCCTTCGCCACGCATCTGCTCGGCCGCGGCGGCGATCTGCGCGCCATTCAGGAGCTGCTCGGCCACGCCTCGCTCTCGACCACGCAGGTCTATACGGGAATCGACACCGAGCGGCTGTTGTCGGTCTATGAGAGCACCCACCCCCGCGCGTGAGGCCGTCCCCGCCATGGCGGCCACAGCTCATGGATCGAGTTCGGTGTCCCAGTAGAGATAATCGAGCCAGCTTTCGTGCAGGTGGTTCGGCGGGAACAGCCGGCCGTTGCGGTGAAGCTGATGCACGCTCGGCGCGAACGGCTGCTGGCGCGGAAACATATGCGCCTGCGCCATCGTCAGGTTGGCCTTGCGCAAGTTACACGGCGAGCAGGCCGCGACCACGTTCTCCCATGTCGTCTGCCCGCCGCGCGAGCGCGGCACGATGTGGTCGAAGGTGAGGTCGTCCTTGGCGCCGCAATACTGGCAGGTGAACCTGTCGCGGAGGAAGACGTTGAAGCGGGTGAAGGCGGGATGGGTGGTCGGCTTGACGAAGGATTTGAGCGAGACGACGCTCGGCAGTTGCATTTCGAAGGAGGGACTGTGCACCGCGTGGTCGTAACACTCGACGATGTTGACGCGGTCAAGGAACACCGCCTTGATCGCGTCCTGCCACGACCACAGCGATAACGGATAGTAGCTTAACGGCCGGAAATCGGCATTCAGCACCAATACCGGCCAGCCTCCATGTGAGACATGCGCGTTCAAGCAACGCTCCTGGCCCGACTCAGCCACCTCAGCGGCTGGTGCCGGCATACTACAGGCACCGTGACGGCCTTGTGAAGGGCGCGCCGATTACGTCGATGCCGTGCGTCGCACGGTGGCTGGCGGCCGTGCCGCCGCCCCTGCTTTGGTGCCCGGCTTCGTCTCGCCCGGCACCACCGCCTCGAAATCGGGCGACTTGACCACCTTGTAATAGGCCCAGAACAGGTGGGCGGCGGCGCCGCGCCATGGCCGCCATGCCTCACCAAGCACGGCCATGTCCTTCGGCGTCGGGCGCGCGGCGAGCTTGAGCGCGATGCGGATCGCCTCCTGCACCGCGAGGTCGCCGGCCGGCCAGGCATCACCATGGCCGAGGCAGAACAAAAGATAGATATCGGCGGTCCATGGCCCGACGCCATGCAGCGCGGTCAGCGCGGCATGCGCTTCGTCGGCCGGCAGGCCGGCCAGCGCATCGAGGTCCAGCCGGCCCTTGGCGATCTCGCCGGCGATCGCCTTCAGGGTCTTGATCTTGGCCGCCGACAATCCGAGCCGGCCGAGCCGGTCGGCCCGCGCCCGGCGGATGTGGTCGTGGTGCAGCGGATCGTAGGCGGCCGTCAGCCGGCCCCAGATGGCGGCCGCCGCCTTGATCGACAACTGCTGGCCGCAGATCGTCGAGGCCAACCCGGCAAAGCCCGGCTCGCGGCGCCGCAACGCCGGCACCCCGGTCAGCGCCAGCACCGGGGCAAGCCGCGGGTCGCCCGCCACCAGCGCGGCGACGGCGGCGTCGAGATCAGCCTGGCTGTGGAGGAATACGGTCATCGGCGGACAAGCATGGCGGGATTTTCGCGGCCGCGCAAATCGACTCCGGATGGTTTGCAAGTGGCCAACTCAAGTCCGGCGTCATTGCCGGGCTTGACCCGGCAATCCATCTTTCCCGAAACATGATGGATGCGTGGATCAAGTCCGCGCATGACGACCGATAGGGTTTTTCAGCACAGCGCCCGCCATGCCGCCACCCGTTTTCCGATTTGCCCCAAGCCCGAACGGCTATCTCCACCTCGGCCATGCCGCCTCGGCGCTGCTCAATTTCGATCTCGCCCGGCAAAGCGGCGGGCGCTTCCTCCTGCGCATCGAGGACATCGATACCGCGCGCTGCCGGCCCGACTACGAGGCGGCGATCTATCAGGACCTTGCCTGGCTCGGCCTCGTCTGGGAGGAGCCGGTGCGGCGCCAGTCGGAGCACTTTCCGCTCTACCGCGCGGCACTGGCGCGGCTGGCACGCGACGGCCTGATCTATCCGGCCTACGAGACCCGCGCCGAGATCACCCGCCACGCCACCGCACGCGACCCCGACGGCGCGCCACTCTATCCGGGCCGCGGCCGCCTCCTCAGCGCGGCCGAGGAGGCGCGGCGGGTGGC
>JBARWE010000214.1:0-4071 GCA_049646625.1 Xanthobacteraceae bacterium | reverse complement strand
ATCCGGGGTTGCACACCGCCGCTCGGCGGCACGCTGCCGCCGCGGCGCAGGCGCTCCTGCCCGAACAGCGCATCGCGCATCGAATCGAGGAAGCCGCCGGGGGAGGCCGGTGCCGGATCGCCGCCGCGCTCCAGTTCCTGGATCCGCTGATCGGCGCGCGCCAGCGCCTCGTCCTGCACCAGCACGGTCTGCACCAGGGCGTAGACGGCATTGGGCGCGCGGCGCAGGCCCTCGGCGATCGCCGCCATGGCCTGCGGGTCGCGCGGCTGGCCTTCGATCGTGGCGAGGCGGTCAAACAGGTTATCGATCAACTGGCGTTCCTGCGGCGTCATGCTGTCCTCCGGGTTAGCCGTCCCGCGGATGTAGCAACGCTTTGTGGCGCCGGAAGTGCCCGGCGGCCGCAGCGCCGATGAAATTTTTGCAACCTCAGATGAGCGCGATGTTGTGCGCCGCCAGCAGCCGGGGAAAATCCTCGCCGGCGAGATAGGCGTATTCGCGCTCGCGCTGGTCGGTCAGCGGGTCGAGCCGGCGCAGCGTCTCGTCGACGAAGCCGGGATGGCACATCACCAGCGCGCCGTCCGGCAGGCGATCGAGGAAACCTGCCATCGCGCCGCCGAAGTCGGTCGCACGGGAATGGTTGTAGGCGCCGGCGAAGGCCGGGTTGAAGGCGACGCCTATGCGGGCGCAGCGGCGGCGGAAGGCGCGGCTCAGCGTATCGAGCAGGGCCGTTTTGAGCGCCGCCTTGAGATTGCCGCCGTTTTGCCGCGCGGTTGCGGCACGGCCGCATTGCCGCACCCAGGCGTCTGGTGCCGCGCTTTTCACCGCCGCAAGAAAGGCATCGCGCACCTGCGGGAAAATCTGCACATGCTGGTGGCCGTCGGCATAGTCGGGCGCGTGTCCGGTGAGGGCGGCGAACGCCGCAAGCTGTGCCGCGATCTCGGCTCTCATCATCTCGCCGTCGAGGCGCCGCAAGGTTGCCGCGCGCAGCACGGCGCCGAGCGGTAGAAACGCGCCGCCTTCGAGCGGGCGGAAATGCATCGTCAGCGGATGGAACGGCGCGGTCAGCGTGACGTGCAGGCCGATCGCGCAGTTGTTTTGCCGAGCGATGTCGATCAGCGCGGCGATCTCATCGCGGGTCGCCGCCGGCCCGACCACCATCACCGAGGTGGCGTTGATGCGGCGGCGGCCGATCAGATCGCGGATCGCGCGGTTGACGCCCTCGCTGATGCCGTAGTCGTCGGCGCACAGCCGGATGCGGCGCGGCGCGGCGTCAGTCATGCAGCGCGTCCACCGGTGTCGGTTCGCGCGCCGGCTGTTCGGCCGGCCTGATGCTGTGCTCGGCGACGAAATAGCTCGGGCGCTGCTTCAGCTCCGAAAGTATCTTGCCGACGTATTCGCCGACGATGCCGATGACGATGAGCTGCACGCCGCCGAGCGTCATCAGCCCGACCACCAGCGACGGATAGCCCGGCACGCTCTTGCCGTCGATCCACGTCTCCCACAGGATCGACAGGCCGAACAACAGTGCCACCACCGCGACGGCGACGCCGAGCAGGCTGGCGAGCCGCAACGGCGCCACCGAGAACGAGGTCAGCCCCTCGATCGACAGCCCGAGCAGTTGCGACAGGCGGAAACGGGTGGCGCCATGGGCGCGCGGCTCCGGCTCGTAATCGACGCGGAACTGGCGGAAGCCGATCCAGCTTGCCAGCCCCTTGAAGAAGCGGTTGCGCTCCGGCAGCCGGCGCAGCGCCGCCGCCGCGCGCGGCGACAGCAGGCGGAAGTCGCCGGCGTCCTCGGGAATCTTCTGGCGCGCACCCCAGTTGATCAATGCATAGAAGCCGTGCACCGCGACGCGGCGCAGCCACGATTCATGATTGCGGTTGGCCTTGGCGGTGTAGACGACATCGTAGCCGTCGGCGATCCAGTGGCGCACCAGCGTGGCGGCAAGTTGCGGCGAATGCTGGCCGTCGCCGTCCATGAACATCACTGCGCCGGGGCCGGCATGATCGAGTCCGGCAAGCAGCGCCGCCTCCTTGCCGAAGTTGCGTGACAGCGACACCACCTGGATGCCGAGCGCGGTGGCCGGCAGGGCGCGGGCGATCGCCAGCGTATCGTCGGAGGAGCCGTCGTCGACGTAGATGACGTCACAGGCGAGGCGATGGTCGCGTGCGAGGTCCTGTGCCAGCGCGATCAGCCGCCCATGCAGCGTGGCAAGCCCGGCCGCCTCGTTGAACACCGGAACGACGATCGACAGCCGCTGGCCGGCGTCGGCGTCGGCGCCGCGGTCGGTTGGGTCAGGCATGGTCATCATGGCGCGGTCCCGTCATGCACGATCCCGTCGCATGGATATGGGAGGGCGACGCCCATGCGCCAGAGCGGCCTTAAGATTGCAGAAAAGCTTCGAGCCGCGCAAACAGCGGGTTGGCGCGGGTAAACACATAGTCGATCTCGGCGACCGAGACGGCGTCGGCGCCGTGCTCGCGCAGGAAACTGGCAAGCGCGTAGAGCTTTTTCGGCGGGCAATGCAGCGTCAGCATGCCCGACGAGGTCGGCCCGCCGAACGGCGACACCACGCCGAAGCGGGCGTCCGCCTCCTTCAGGAGCGCCGCATCGCAACCCGGAAAGCGCGTGCGCACCTCCTTGTAGACGCTGGCGCGGGCGCGGGCGGCGACGTGGTCGAGGATCACGCGGGCGCTTTCGCGCGCGGCTTGCGACCACTCGGCGCTGCGTGAGGCAACGAGGTTGGCCTGGCTGCGCAGGATGATGCCGTCGTCGAGAATCTTCAGGCCGTTGGCGGCGAGCGTGGCGCCGGTGGTGGTGATGTCGACGATCATCTCGGCCGAGCCGGCGGCCGGTGCGCCCTCGGTGGCGCCGGCGCTTTCGACGATGCGGTAGTCGACGATACCGTGCGCGGCGAAGAAGCCGCGCGTCAGGTTGATGTATTTGGTCGCCACCCGCATGCGGCGGTTATGGCTGGCGCGGAACGCGGTGGCGATGTCGTCGATATCGGCCATGGTTCGCACGTCGATCCACGCCTGCGGCACCGCGACCACCACATTGGCATAGCCGAAGCCCAGCCCCTCGATCAGCGTGACGCGGCGCTCGGCGTCGAGGATCGTCTCGCGCACCAGATCCTCGCCGGTGATGCCGAGATGCACGCTGCCGCGCGCCAGGTGCGCGGCGATCTCGCTGGCCGAGAGGTAGGCGACTTCGACGCCGTCGAGGCCGTCGATGGCGCCGCGATAGTCGCGCGCACCGCGCGACTTCGCCAGCGTCAGCCCGGCGCGGGCGAAAAAGCTTTCGGCGTTTTCCTGGAGGCGGCCCTTGGAGGGGACGGCGAGAACGAGCGGTGCGGTCATGCTGCGCCTCCCGCCGCCTCGGCGAACGCTTCGATCCAGACCGAGAAGCCGACCGCCGGGATCGGTACGCCGGCGCCGAGCCGGCTCATCAAGCCGTCGTAGCGCCCGCCGGCCATCAGCGGCTCGGTGCCGTTGCCGCGGCGCACGATCTCGAATTCGAAGCCGGTATAGTAGTCGAGGCCGCGACCGAAGGCGGTTGAGAACTGCACGGTCTCGATGTCGATGCCGCGCGCGCTCATCAGCCGGATGCGATCCTCGAACCGGTCGAGCGCGGCGCCGAGGGCGAGGTTGCCGTCGGCGGCGAGGCTGCGCAGTTCGGCCAGCGCCTCGTCCGGCGTGCCGCTGATGGTGAGGAAGCGGCGGATCAGGTGAAGCGCGTCGCGCGGCAGCGCGCCGCCCTTCAGCGTCGCCTGTTCGAGGAAGCGATCGGCGATCTCGCCGACCGAGCGGCCACCGACCTGGGCGGTGCCGGCGATCGACAGCAGATCGGTGACGAGCGCCAGCGCCGCCTTGCGGTCGGAGCCGGCCAGCGCCGCCAGTACGCCTTCGTACTCGCCGGCGCCGTTGCCGTGGGCGAGGGTGACGTCTTCGAGGTCCTGCGCCAGCGTCCGCTTGCGGTTGAAATCCTTGATCAGCCGCCGTTGCCACACTGGATAAAGATCGAGTGCCTCGATCAGCGCCATGAACAGGCCGACGTCGCCGGTGCGGATCT
>JBARWE010000213.1:0-9386 GCA_049646625.1 Xanthobacteraceae bacterium | reverse complement strand
GGAGCGGCTGCGCGGCTTCGGCGCGGCGCCCGGCGGCCTGATGACCTGTGCCTGCTCGCGGCTGACGCTGGCCGAAGGCGAGGCGGCCATTCTCGTCGTCGCCATGGAGCGCACGCTGCCGGCTCTGCCGTCGAGGGAGCGGCTGGCACGGCTGGTCGCGCCGCTGGAGGCTCCGCTCGCCGCCTTCACCGCCGACGGCCACTTTGCGGGCGCCAGCCAGTCCGGGCAGGGGCTACTCGGCAGGCAACCCGCCAGCCTCGACGATCTGGCCGGCAGCGGCGCCGGCGATGTTCGCACCGCCGTCTTGCGCGACGGCGCGGCGACGATTGCCGGACTGGCCGGGCAACTGGCGCTGCGCCGGCTCGGCCGTGGCGCTGACGCGGCGCTGGTCGCCCGCTTGTCGGCCGATTTCATCCCGATGGCCACAGCCACACCCCACCCGGCAGCCGTGAATGCCCTGCCCGCGCCGGCGCCACCGGAGCGCGCACAGCCACCCGGGGCAGCACCACCGGAGCCGTCTTTGCCACCACCCGCCGCGCCCGTCCCCGCACGCCCGCTACGCTTCATGTGGCAGATGGATGCGGCCGGCCGCTTCTCGTTCGGGGCCGACGCCTTCACCCGGCTGATCGGCCCGGCCACCGCCGCCGCGTTCGGCCGGCCGTGGCACGAGATCAATGCAGCCCTCAACCTCGACCCCGACGACCGCGTGCTGCGGGCGGTGGCGACGCAGCGCACCTTCAGCGGCATCACGGTGCGCTGGCCGGTCGACGGCAGCGACCTGCGCCTGCCGGTCGAACTGTCGGCACTGCCGCTGCACGACAGCGCGCGCCGCTTCGCCGGCTATCGCGGCTTCGCCGTCTGCCGCGATCTCGACGCGCTCGGCCGCCTTGCCGCGCACCGCCGCAGCGAAACATTGCAACGCCGCGCGCCGCCCCCTTCCGACCCGCCAACGGACCTAGCCATGCCGCTCGATCCGCCACACAACGTGCTGCCGTTCCCGTCCGTCAACAGCGATGCCACCGCCTCGCTGACGCCGGTGGAAAACAACGCCTTCAACGAACTGGCGCGGCAGCTCTCCGAGCGGCTCGAACGGCCGGTGACGCCACCGCCGCCCGAGACCGCGGCGACGAAAGAAGCGGCCCCGCCCGCTCCCGGTCCTTCCGCCGTGGCGCTGCGCGCGATGCTGGACGCCGTCGCCGACGCCGCGCTGACGCTGGCCCCGGACGGCCGCATCACCAGCGTCAACCGCGCCGCCTCGGAGCTGTTCGGCGCCGACGTGACGGCGCTGGCGCACCGCACCGTGTTCGATCTGCTGGCACCGGCCGACCATGCCGCGCTGCGCGCTGCGCTGACGGATGCGGCGACGTCGGCTTCGCGCGAGGTCGAAGGCCGCAGCATCGACGGCCGCGCCGTGCCGCTGGCGATGACGCTGGCGCGCGCCGCCGACGACACCGCATTCGTCGTCTTCCATAACCTCACCGCGGAGCGGGAGCGCGAGCGCGAACGCCACGACCTCCTCCGTCAGGTGGAGCGCGCGCGTGCCGATAAAGCAGGTCTTGCCGACTGGGCCAGCCGGGAGCTGCGCACGCCGACCGAGACCATCGCCGCGCTGGCCACCATCATCAGCGACGAACATCCCGCCGGGGCCGAACAATACGGCGCGCATTTGCGCGACATTCGCAGCAACGCACAGCGCATTCTCAAGACGCTCGACGAGGTGCGCGATCTCGCCCGCATCGAAAGCGGCGACTTCTCGCTTGCCCCGACCGCCCTCAATCTCAACGACGTGGTCGAGGCCGCGATCGCCGATCAGCAGCCGCAAGCCGGCCGCGCCCGCGTCGTGATCCGCTCCTCGCTCGCGCCCGCCCTGCCTCCGGTCGAGGCGGATGCGGCCGCACTGCGCCAGATCGCCACCAACCTGATCGCCGTCTCGATCCACCTCGCCAATGCCGGTGGCCAGGCGATCGTCTCCACCGCGCGCACCGACGAGGGCGGCGTGATGCTGCGGCTGCGCGACACCGGCCCCGGCCTGACCGAGGACGAACTGGCGACGGCGAACGAGCCACTCAGCCTGAAACCACCGGCCGACCATGCGACGCTCGACAACGCCGGCATCAACATCGCGCTCACGCGGGCGCTGATCGAGGCCAGCGGCGCGACATTCGCGATCCGCAGCGCAGCCGCCTCGGGCACGCTGATCGAGGTGGCGTTCAAGCGCGCCGACATCGCCGCCGCCTGACGGCAGCCGCCTGGAATCTATCTAAACAACGTCTTTCGCGACCATTCGCCACTCCACCAGCGGACAGGCGACCGCTACCACTGCGTCATTCCATCGATATCCGCCGGAGAACGACGATGATGCCTGCGCCCCGCCTCACCGCCACCGCCGTCCTTATGCTGTCGACCGTGACCTTCGGCGCAGGCCCTACGCTGGCGCAATCAGGCGAAGTCAACCTCTACAGCTATCGCGAAAGCAAGCTGCTGGCCCCCCTGATCGATGCCTTCAACGCCGACACCGGCATCAAGGTCAACGTCATTTCCGCCAGCTCCGGGCTTGACCAGCGCATCAAGGCCGAAGGCGAGAACAGCCCGGCCGACGTGGTGATGACGGTCGATATCGGCCGTATCGACGAGATGGTGCAGGCCGGCATCACCCAGCCGATCAAATCGGCGGAAGCCGACAAGGTCGTGCCGGCGCAGTATCGCGACCCCAACGGTCACTGGTATGGCATCTCGATGCGCGCGCGCGTGTTCTACGTCTCGAAGGACCGGGTCAAAGACACCGCGCTGACTTACGACGAACTGGCCGACCCGAAATGGAAAGGCAAGATTTGCAGCCGCTCCGGCCAGCACATCTATAACAACGCGCTGTTCGCGGCTTACGTCGCCCACTACGGCGAGGCTAAGGCCGAGGAATGGCTGCGCGGCGTCAAAGCCAACCTGGCGCAAAAGCCCTCCGGCGGCGACCGCGAGACCGCCCGCGACGTGGCGGCCGGCAAATGCGACATCGGCATCGGCAACACCTATTACTGGGCGCTGATGATGAACAGGGACGCCGACAAGAAGCCGTGGGCCGAAGCCACCCGCGTGGTGCTGCCGACCTTCAAGGACGGCGGCGGCACTCACGTCAACCTGACCGGCGTGCTGCTCGCCAAGCACGCGCCGAACCGCGCCAACGGCATCAAGCTGATCGAATGGCTGCTCGGCGAGAAGGCGCAGAAGATCTATGCGGACTCGGTGTACGAGTATCCGATCCGCGCCGGCGTGGCGATCGATCCGACGATTGCCGGCTACGGCACGCTCAACGCCGACAAGCTGCCGATCGCCTCGATCGCCGCCAGCCGCAAGACGGCCGCGCAGCTCGTCAATAAAACCGGCTTCGATAATTGAGGTGCGTTTTCTCGCGTCCTTTCCGCCGCCGACGCGACGAAACTCCCTCTCCTCCTGTGGGAGAGGGTTGGGGTGAGGGGGTAAACCTGCCATCAAGCAACACCCCCTTATCCGGATCGCTGACGCGATCCGACCTCGCCCACAAGGGGAGAGGTAAACAAGGGTACGTCCGTTGACACGACCGGCGCGCGGCGACTTCGTTCTGATAGCGCTCGCGCTTGGCGCGGCGCTGATCGTCGTCATGCCGGTGGCGAGCATCGTCGGCCTTGCCTTGCACCCGGTGCCGGAGCTGTGGCCCGAGCTGATCGACTATGTGCTGCCGCGCACGCTGCGCGACACCGCATGGCTGCTGGCCGGGGTCGGCACGGTGGCGCTGATCCTCGGCACGACGACCGCATGGCTGATCGCCACCCATGACTTTCCCGGCCGCAGACTGCTGGCATGGCTGTTGCCGCTGCCACTGGCGATTCCGACCTACATCGCCGCTTACGTCTATGTCGACCTGTTCGAGCCGCTCGGCCTGGTGCATCAGGCGCTCAGCGGACTGATGCCCGCTGGCCAGGCGGCAAATCTGCTGCCGGGCTTGCGCTCGCTGCCCGGCGCGGTGTTCGTGATGGGGCTGGTGCTCTACCCTTACGTCTACCTCTCCGCACGCACCATGTTTCAGATGCAAAGCGCGGAGATCGCCGAGGCCGCCCGCACGCTCGGCGCCTCGCGCTGGGTCACGTTCTGGCGGGTCTCGCTGCCGATGGCGCGGCCGGCGCTGGTGGTCGGGCTGGCGCTGGCGCTCCTGGAGACGCTGAACGACATCGGCGCCAGCGAATATCTCGGGGTCAACACCTTCACCGCCTCGATCTTTTCGATCTGGCTCAACCACGGCAGCCTGCCGGGCGCGGCGCAGATGGCCTGCCTCGCGCTGGCCGTGGTCGCGGCACTGGTGGCACTGGAACATTATGGCAGCCGCGGCCGCGCCTTCTCGCTATCGGCCGAGAATCCGCAGCTCGCATCGCGCACGCCACTCACCGGCACGGCGGGGCTGGCCGCCGCCGCCGCATGCTGGCTGCCGGTCGCGCTCGGCTTCGTCCTGCCGCTTTGCTTCCTCGCCTATCAGAGCCTGCGGCGCGGCCTGCATACCCAGATCGCCGGCCTCGCCGGCAGCCTGACGCACACGCTGATCTATGCCGCGATCGCCACCTCGGCCGCCCTGCTGCTCGGCCTTGCCGTGCTGACGGCGCAGCGCTGGCGTCCCGGCACGCTGACCCGCGCCGCCGCCGCGGTGTCGTTCATCGGCTACGCGCTGCCGGGGCTGGTGCTGGCGCTCGGGCTGCTCGCCCCGCTGGTGGCGTTCGACAACGCGATCGGCAATCTGGCGCGCGGCCTCGGGCTGTCCTCGCCGGGCCTGTTGCTGATCGGCTCCGGCGCGGCGGTGATGATCGCCTACACGATCCGTTTTCTCGCGGTCGCCTCCGGCTTCTTCCGCGCCGCTTATGCCCGCATCCCGCGCGACTACGACGACGGCGCCCGCATCACCGGCGCGAGCCAGTTGACGATCATGCGCCGCGTGCACCTGCCGCTGCTGCGCCCGGCGCTCTGGAGCGCGGCGATCATCGTGTTCGTCGATTGCCTGAAGGAACTGCCGGCCACGCTGCTGCTGCGTCCGCTCAATGTCGAGACGCTGGCAACCTCGATCTATCAATATGCCAGCCGCGGCAGCTTCGAGGACGGCTCGCTCGCCGCCCTCCTCATCGTCGGCGCCAGCATGGTGCCGGTGATCTTCCTCACCCGCCTTGCCGATGCGCCGCTCAAGGCGGATTCGACCGAGCCGGCGGCGCCGCAGTCGATACCCGTGCCTCAGGCGTTGGTCAGCGCGACGCGGTAATCGGCCTCGGTCTTGGCCTTGACCTCATCGAGCGTGACGCCGTCGGCCAGCTCGATCAGTGTGGTGCCGCCGTCGCCGTGCTTGTCGATGGTGAACACCGCAAGGTCGGTGATCACCATATCGACCACCCGTTCGCCGGTCAGCGGCAGCGTGCACTGCTTCAACAGCTTGGCGCCATCCTTGGCGACATGCTCCATCACCACCACGACGCGCTTGACGCCGGCAACGAGGTCCATGGCGCCGCCCATGCCCTTCACCATCTTGCCGGGGATCATCCAGTTGGCAAGGTCGCCGTTCTGCGCCACCTGCATCGCGCCGAGGATCGACAGGTCGATGTGGCCGCCGCGGATCATCGCGAACGAATCGGCGCTGGAGAAGTAGCTGGTGGTCGGCAGTTCCGTCACCGTCTGCTTGCCGGCGTTGATCAGGTCGGGGTCTTCCTCGCCCTCGTAGGGGAACGGCCCCATGCCGAGCATGCCGTTCTCGCTCTGCAACTGCACGTCCACCCCCTCGGGGATGTAGTTCGACACCAGCGTCGGGATACCGATGCCGAGATTGACGTAAAAGCCGTCGCGCAATTCCTTGGCGGCGCGGGCGGCCATCTGTTCGCGGGTCCAGGCCATCGCTTCGTCCTTTCCTTACGCCGGGCGCTTGCGCGTGGTGCGCTGCTCGATGCGCTTCTTCTCGGTGCCAACCTCGATGATGCGCTGAACGTAAATGCCCGGCACATGAATGTGGTCCGGGTCGATCTCGCCGGCCGGCACCAGATGCTCGACCTCGGCGACGGTGATCTTGGCCGCCGTCGCCATCATCGGGTTGAAGTTGCGCGCGGTCTTGCGGAACACCAGGTTGCCGGCGGTGTCGCCCTTCCAGGCGTGGACGATGGCGAGATCGCCGAACAGCCCGCGCTCCATCACATACTTTTCGCCGTCGAACTCGCGCACTTCCTTGCCTTCGGCCACCAGCGTGCCGACGCCGGTTTTGGTGAAGAAGGCGGGAATGCCGGCGCCGCCGGCGCGGATGCGCTCGGCGAGCGTCCCCTGCGGCGAAAACTCAAGCTCCAGCTCGCCGGCGAGAAACTGCTGGGCGAACAGTTTGTTCTCGCCGACATAGGAGGAGATCATTTTCTTGATCTGCCGCGTCTCCAGCAGCCGGCTGAGGCCGATGCCATCCACGCCGGCATTGTTGGAGACGACAGTCAAGTTCTTGACGCCGGAATCGCGCAGCGCATCCGACAGCGTCTCGGCGATGCCGCACAGCCCGAAGCCGCCCGACATCACCAGCATGCCGTCCTTGACAATGTCGGCCAGCGCCGATTTCGCGTCGGGATAAACCTTGTTCATGGGCTGAAAACCTGTGGGGAGCGGGAGTGACCAGCGGAGGGGAAGGATACCTTCGGGTTTATTAGGCGATAACGGCAAGCCTCGTCAATCGCGCTCCTTAGACCCACCGTCAGCCTTGAAAGGGCCAAGAAAAACGACCAGATTGCCGCGGCTGGAACGGAGCCTCGCCGACCTGCCCGGCGCCAGATCCGGTTGACCCTGTGCCTCCCGAGTTTGCTGCCTCCGGGCAACCGAAGCATTTTTGCAGGGCCGCTGCGACAATATTTCCAAGGACGACGATGGCTAAGGGAATCAGACGCCTGGGACTGCTGCTCGCGGCGCTTTCCGGCGTCGTGATCGCGGCGCTGGCGACGACCTCCTGGCTGGTCGATCGCGATGCCGTCACCGCCGCCGTCGAGCGCCAGGTGCGCGCCGCGACCGGCCTCACCCTGACCGCCGGCGGTCCCATCGATGTGTCGGTGTTTCCGGGCAGCTACGTCACCATGCACGATGTCAGGCTCGGCAACGGCGCCACCCCGCCCCTCTATGTCGAGACCCTGACCGCCAACCTGCGCCTGCTGCCGCTCATCGCGCAGCGTTTCCAGATCGCCGACGTGATGCTTTACAAGCCGCGTATCCACGTCACACGCGGCGCCGACGGCACCAGCAACTGGACACCGCTGATCGCCCGGCTCGCCGACACGCTCAAGCCGGACGCAGCCGAGGCCGTTTCGTTTTCCGAGATCCGCGTGAACGACGGGACGATGACGTACATCGATGCCGCGCGCGATATCGCCGAGACCATCAGTGGGATCGACACGTCGCTGGCCTGGCCATCAATCTCGCGCTCGTTCGCCGCCACCGGCGAGTTCGACTGGCGCGGCCAGCGCGTCGACGGCAGCGTCAGCATCAGCGACTTCCGCGCCGCGCTGGCCGGCGAGAAATCCGGGCTGAAAATCCGTGTCGCCGCCGCACCGCTGAAATTCGCCTTCGACGGTTCGGTCAGCAATCCGGCGAGCCTGCTACTCGAAGGCACGCTCACCGCGGATTCGCCCTCGCTGCGCAACGCGCTGCGCTGGGCCGGACGCGAACCGCCCGGCGCCGGCGGCTTCGGCCGCTTCGCACTCAAGGCGCGCGCCAACATCGTTGGTCCCTCGGTTGCGCTGACCAACGTCAATGTCGAACTCGACGACAATGTCGCCGAGGGCGTCATGACGCTGACCGGCGCCGAGCGGCAGAACGTGCAGGCGACGCTGGCCGCCGAAGCGCTCGATCTCACGCCCTATCTCCACACCATCCGCCTGCTCGCCAGCGGCGCGCGCGACTGGAACCGGCAGATCTTCGATTTCTCGGGCCTGTCGGCCACCGATCTCGACATGCGGCTGTCGGCGGCGCGCGTCGCCATCGGCTCGATGAAACTCGGCCGCACCGCGCTCGGCGCCAACCTGCGTAACGGCACGCTGGCGCTCAGCGTCGGCGAGGCGCAGATGTTCGACGGCATCGCCAAAGGCTCGGTGATGGTGGCGCGCGCCGGCACCGGCGCCGACGTCAAGACCCAGTTCCAGTTCGCCGACGTCGATCTCGAAACCTGCCTCGGCGAACTGTTGGGCACCGGCCGGCTGGCCGGGCGCGGCGATCTCAAGGTGACGCTGGAAGCCTCGGGCGCCAGTCCGTTCGAACTGGCGCAGTCGCTCGACGGCGCGGCGGTGCTGACCGGACGCAACGGCGCCCTCAACGGCTTCAACGTCGAACAGTTGTTGCACCGCCTCGAACGCCGACCCTTGTCGGGCGGCGGCAGCTTCCGCACCGGCCGTACGCCGTTCGACACGTTGAAGGTGGCGCTGCGCTTCGCCGACGGCACCGCCACCGCCGACGATATCCGCATCGAGGGGCCGGGCGCGCGGCTGACGCTGACCGGCACCGCCTCGGTGCCGGCGCGCGAATTCGACCTGAAGGGCGTGGCGGGTCTCGTCACCAAGGCGGGGCAGCCACCCGGCTTCGAGCTGCCGTTCGTGGTGCAGGGGCCGTGGGACGATCCGCTGATCTTCCCCGATTCCGACAGTCTGATCCGTCGCTCGCCGGCCTCCGCGCCACTGCTTGACGCGGTGCGCGACCGCCGTGCCCGAGACGCCGTGCGCGCGGTAATCGAGCGTTTCACCGGCGCCGCACGACCCGCCGCCGCGCCGCCGCCGGCCGCCGCCGCGAACGAATAAGCTTTACAAAGGTGCTGCGCTCTCGCCGCGGCTGCCGGTCAGCTTGGTCGCCATCGAGGCGGCCACGATCACCAGCGTCAACAGCGCCACGATCAGCGTGCAGATGGCGTTGATCTGCGGCTTCACCCCAAGCCGCACCTCGGAATAGATCCGGATCGGCAGCGTCGCACTTCCAGGGCCGGTGGTGAAGGAGGCGATCACCAGATCGTCGAGCGACAGCGTGAAGGCGAGCATCCAGCCGGCCGCGATCGCCGGCAGGATCAACGGCAGCGTCACCGCGACGAAGGCGCGCGCCGGCGGGCAGCCCAGATCCATCGCCGCTTCCTCAAGACTGCGGTCGAGCGTCCCCAGCCGCGACTGCACCACCACGGTGACGAAGCACATCGTCAGCGTGGTGTGGGCGATCGTCACCGTCCAGAAACCGCGCTCGGCGTTGACCGCGACGAACAACAGAAGCAGCGTCAGCCCGGTGATCACCTCGGGCATCACCAGCGGCGCATAAAGCATGCCGGAGAACAGCGTGCGGCCGCGAAAGGCCCCGGCGCGCGCCAGCGCCACCGCGGCGAGCGTGCCGAGCACCGC
>JBARWE010000212.1:0-4335 GCA_049646625.1 Xanthobacteraceae bacterium | reverse complement strand
CTGCGGTGGTGGTGACGCGGCACCAGCCGCCGCCGGCGTGCGGCGCGCTCGTCATCGATTCCGGCCGGCTTGCGCGGGAGGGCGCGCTGGCGCTGCGGGCGATCGATGGCGGCTTCGCCGTCGATGCGGCGCGGCCGCGCGGATCGCTCCGCCCGTGGCACACACTCTGGCACGCGCGGGCATCTTCTGCCGCTACCGCTCATGCGGCCGGGCGCAATCGTGGTGTATCGGCCACGGACGCCACCCCTCCCGCCGATGCCGAACCGGAGGGCGAGGTTCAGTAGCGCCGGTACAGCCCGATCAGCTTGCCCTGGATCTGCACCCGGTTGGGCGGCAGGATGCGGACCTCGTAGGCGGTGTTGGCCGGCTCCAGCGCAATCGAGGCGCCGCGCCGGCGGAAGCGCTTCAGCGTCGCTTCCTCCTGATCGATCAGCGCCACGACGATGTCGCCAGTGTCAGCGGCGTCGCTACGCTGGATCAGCGCCATGTCGCCGTCGAGGATGCCGGCCTCGATCATCGAATCGCCGCGCACTTCGAGCGCATAATGCTCGCCGACGCCCAGCATGTCCGGCGGCAGGCTGATGGTGTGGCTGCGGGTCTGGATCGCCTCGATCGGCGTGCCGGCGGCGATCCGCCCCATGACGGGCACCGTGACAAGCTGGCCGGCATCGTCGGTGGCCGGGCCGGGCCGGACCTTGCCGAGGTTTCCCTCGATGATGCTCGGGGTGAAGCCGCGCCGCCCGCTGCTCGCCGCCTGGACCTCCGGCAGCTTGATCACCTCGATGGCGCGGGCGCGGTTCGGCAGGCGGCGAATGAAGCCACGCTCCTCAAGCGCGGTGATCAGCCGGTGGATGCCCGACTTCGAGCGCAGGTCGAGCGCATCTTTCATCTCGTCGAACGAGGGGGGGATGCCCGTTTCCTTCAGGCGCTCGTTGATGAAGCGAAGAAGCTCGAACTGCTTGCGTGTCAGCATACCGGATGATCCCCCAAATTTCCGAGCCGTGCCCCGAGCGACAGGCAACGGTGTCGCTCAAAACAAATCATGAACATACACTATATGTTCGATATGTGTTCCGCAAGCGCTTAATTTTTGCTGAACGGTGGAGCGGCAAAGGCTTTTTGCCCCTCGCGAATCAGCGAACGGATCAAGGCTGTTCGGGCGGTCGGACTGTCGACCCCGTTCGCCGCAAAAAAGCGCGGGTGCCGCCGACGCGCGCGGCGAGATGCGGTGCCCCGTTGGGGCAATCCGCCCGGAAAAGCTGCCAGCGGGTCGCTCTGACGGCTTCCGATTTAGGTTCATTTTACGCAAGTCTATTGCAGACCCGTGGAGTCTAGCGAGATGGCCAGATCGCCATATAGCGGATTGTGGCGTCCGAGACATTTTGGTTCAAACCGGCTTTGCCCGCGCGCGAGAGGATAACGGCCCTCCGGACGCCGCTCAGTTCTACGGCCATGGAATTTGGGCTATATTCCCGCTGCGGCGTCCGAGGCAGTCCGAACGTTCAACCAGCCTTGAGCTGCGAGGGGTTAACGACCCTCCGGGCGCTGTCCTTTACGATTTGGTCCGCCTCCGCTGTCTCGTCTCCGATCCCCACCATTTCATCGGTGATCTTTAGGCAATCGCGCGCCAGTTCATGGACATGGGTAAGCATGATCCTGATGAGGCTGATCGAACTGTACCCTTGGGGGCATCGTTGACGATGAGGGCAGGGCACTAACGCGGCGGTACGGTCCCGCGCGAGTTCTACTGTGAGTGTGTTCGACGGACAGGAATCGTCCGTAGACGCGATAGCGATAGCACAGTCGGCGAATAACCTTTTCCGTCGCTATAGCTCTAAGCGCGCTGCAGGAAACAGCCGCTCAATGCCGATCTTGATGCTGAAAGATTGCGGTCCCAATCATCCAGACCAGACGATATGATGCCGGTCCGGCATCGGTGGTCGAGCCAGGAGTTGAGATGGGATCTACCGCAAACGAAGACGTGAACGGAGAATTCCGACGTCGCGAATCCAGCTTTCGTCATTGGGTCACGGCCGACGGGCGCACTGGGCCTTCGGGGGTGAGCGGATTTGCGGCCGAGTCCGGGCGCTACCATCTTTACGTTTCACTCGCCTGTCCGTGGGCGCATCGGACGTTGATCATGCGCGCCCGCAAGGGTCTTGCGCCCCACATCGGCGTCTCGGTCGTGCATTGGTTGCTGGACGCGCGCGGTTGGAGTTTCGACCAAGCGCCGGGCGTCGTTCCCGATCCGATCATGAACGCGCGCCTGTTGTCGGATATCTATCGCGCGGCTGACAAGGATTATGCGGGGCGCTTCACGGTACCTCTCCTGTGGGACAGGCGCCGCTCGACGATCGTCAATAACGAATCATCGGACATCATGCGCATGTTCGATCAAGCCTTCGCCGAAATCGGTGCAAATCCGGGCAGCCACTATCCTGAGCCTTATCGAGGCGAGATCGATGCGCTCAATAGTCGAATCTACGAGATGTTGAACAATGGCGTCTACAAGGTGGGCTTTGCGACCACGCAGAAGGCTTACGAGAAAGCGTTCTGGCCGCTGGTCGAAACGCTGGATGAACTAGAACAGCGTCTGAAAGAGCGACGCTTTCTTATCGGGGACGTCATCACCGAAGCGGACATCCGGCTGTTCACCACGCTCATCAGGTTCGACGTGGTTTATCACGGCCACTTCAAGTGCAACTACCGCAAGATTTCCGAGTATCCAAACCTGTCACGCTACCTTCGCGATCTTTACCGTAGTGAGGGCTTCGGCAGCACGGTCGATTTCGATCATATCAAGCGGCACTATTATGAGAGCCACCGTCATATCAATCCGACCGGAATCGTCCCGATGGGACCGAAGCTGAATTTCACCGGATAGCGTCGGCCGGTTCAGGCCCGAACGAGTTGTGACCGGGTATCCTGTAGCAAGTTGCGCATGTTTCCACCGAGCACGTTGGCGCGCTGGGTCTGGTCGAGGCCGGTCAGACTGCTGATCCGATCGGGGCCACGCGGATCCAGCATCTCGAAAGGATAATCGCTGCCATAGACGACGCGATCCGGGCCGACGACTTCGAGAAGGAACGACAGCGCAGCATCGTTATGGGTCAGGCTATCGTAGATGAAGGCATTCAAAAGCTGCGATGGCGGAGTTGTCAGGGATATCTTGCAAGCCGGATGCGCGTCGAAACCGCGCTCCATGCGGCCGATCTGGTAGGGTAGAAAGCCGCCGCTATGGGCGAGGCAGATCTTGAGGCCCGGAAGCTGCTCGAACACGCCACTGAACAGAAGGCGCGCCGCCGCGATCGTCGTATCGACAGGATAGGAAATCAGGTTGTTGAGAAAATAGTCGCCTGTTCGCTCCAGTCCGATAGGACGCATCGGCGGATGTAGTAGAACGAAGACATCGAGATCGCGAATGCGGCGCCAGAGCGGTCGGAAGTCCTCGTGGTCGAGGTCGCGGCCATTGATGTTGGTGCCGAGTTCGATCGATCGCATTCCGAGCTTGTCGACAACGAATTCGAGTTCAGTGATCGCGAGCGAGACGTCCTGCATCGGCAGCGTGGCCATGCCGATAAAGCGCTCGGGGTGGGCGCGAATATCATCGGCCAACGTCTCGTTCTGCAGTCGCGCCCAGCGCGCGCCCTCCGCGGCCGGCAGGTTGTCGCCGGCAAGGTCGGTCCAGGTGGATAAAACCTGCTTTTCAACGCCGCTTGCCGCCATTTCGGGAAGGCGGACATCCAGATCGCAAAGCTCCTTGAAAAATGGGCGCAACACCACGCCGTCGTTAAAGACGAGATGAGGTTTACCCGCGTCGTTGTGAGCCAGGCTCACTCCGTAGCTTGCACCGCTTCGCGCCGCCGCCTGGATGAGGGCTGGCGAAACGTAGTGCGCGTGCATGTCGATGATCGAAGACATTCGAAGACTTTCCAATGAAGTAGATTCGCGGGGCGCCCAATCGGCCGGTAAAGCTAGGTAGTCATACCTTACCATATATTTCGATATGGAAATATATGACGAGAATTGCCGGGTCAACCGGCTTCAGTACGGCGGCTCGTGCTCACATGATTATAAACAATCGATATACGCACCGTTATAAACGGGTCTGGGCCGAAAGCTGGCTGGAGACCGCAACAATCGGCGTGAGTATTCGCTTGACATAATTAGATAACGAAATATCCTACATGAAATCAGATCGGGGCGGCGCCCATAAGGCCAGGCGCCGTGCGGTTTCCCGGATGTCATAACGCGCCAGCCAGAGGGCCACATGATCCGTCACATCTTTCTCTACAAGGTCGCACCAGGGGCCGACGCCGGTGAAATCCTTCGCAT
>JBARWE010000211.1:0-12312 GCA_049646625.1 Xanthobacteraceae bacterium | reverse complement strand
CGCGCAACCAGCGCGCACCATCTCAGATCGCGAGGTACTTCTGGATCGTGCCGTCCTGCGACATGGCTTCCGGCAGGCCGCTTGCAACGACCCTGCCCTTCTCCAAAACGATGCAGCGCTGCGCCATATTCATCACCATCGGCACATTCTGCTCGACAATGACGATTGTCATGCCCTCGCGCCGATTGATTTCCGCGAGCTTCTCGGCGATCTGCTGAACCAGGAGCGGCATGATGCCATCGGACGGCTCGTCCAGCAGCATCACCTTCGGGTCGGTCATCAAGCCGCGGCCAATCGCCAGCATCTGCTGCTCGCCGCCGCTCATCGAGCCGCTCGCCTGATCGAGCCGCTCGGCAAGCCGCGGAAAATACGACAGCACCTCGTCAAGGCGGTTGCGCTGCCGGCCACGGCCCGAGGCGATCCGGCCCATCTCCAGGCTCTCGCGCACCGTCATCCGGGGAAACATGCCGCGTCCCTGCACGATTGTGGTCAGGCCGGCACGGGCACGAGCATGGACCGGCCAGTTGGTGACGTCTTGGCCGTCGATCCGAATCGTGCCGCGCGTTACAGGAATGAGGCCGGCGAGCGCACGGATCAGCGTACTCTTGCCCATGCCGTTGCGCCCGAGCACACCGAGAATCTCGCCACTTGCAACCGCCAGCGAGACATCCCGCAGCACCTCGATGCCGCCATAACCGGCGTTGACGCCCTCGACCGCGATCGTCATGGAGCGGTTCCCAAATATACCGAGCGGACCGTGGGGTCCGACGCCACTTCGTCGAACGGCCCCTCCATCAGCACCCGGCCGAGATGCAGCACGGTGACGGGCGACCGCAAAGCGCGAATGAAATTGATATCGTGCTCGATAATGATGATCGTCAGGCCGTGCTCGCTGGCAAGGTTGGAAATCAACTGTCCGGTTGCGGCGGTCTCCTCATTGGTCATGCCAGCGGTCGGCTCGTCGAGCAGCAGCAGCCGCGATTCGTTGCCGAGCAACAGCCCGACCTCCAGCCATTGCCGCTGGCCGTGCGACAGTTCGACCGCCAGGGTCGCGCGCAGGTCGCCGAGGCGCACTGCATCCAGCACATGCTCGATCTTGCGTACGCGGGCGGCATAGTCCGGCTCGACCCGCAGCACCGCCAGCTCGATGTTCTCGTACACGGTCAGATTGTCGAACACCGTCGGCGTCTGGAATTTGCGGCCGATGCCGATTCGCGCCCGCGCGACGACGGGAAGGCCGGTGATGTCGCGGCCGTCATAGAAGATGCGGCCGGACGATGGCGGCTGATGCCCCGACAGCATGCTGAGGAATGTCGTCTTGCCGGCGCCGTTCGGCCCGATCACGCAGCGAACCGTGCCGGCATCGATACGAAAATCGATCGCCTCGTTCGCGGTCAGGCCGCGAAACCGCTTGGTCAACCCCTCCGTCCGCAACAGTTCAGCCATGGCGCGCCTCGCCATCCTGGTCGCCGGTCGAAGGCGCGGCGCCGCGGCGGCCCGTCAGCCGCCGCACGACCGCGGCGACCGCCCCCGCCAGGCCGTCACGCGAGAACATGATCACCAGAATGAAGATGAACCCCAGCGCCAGTTGCCAGTACTGCGGCGAGATCGAGGAGAGATAGTTGGACAGCGCCGACACCAGCACGCCGCCGGCCAGCGCGCCGAGCAGCGACAGCCGGCCGCCGATGGCGACCCAGACCACCACCTCGGTGGAAAAGGTGACGCCGGCAAGCGAAGGTGAAACGAAGCCGGCATGGGTGGCATAAAGCGCGCCGGCCAGTCCCGCCAGCGTGCCCGACAGCGCGAAGGCAGCCGTCTTGTAGAACGACACGTTGTAGCCGAGCGCCGTCATCCGGTCCTCGTTCTCGCGGACGCCGACCAGAACCTTGCCGAACGACGACCGCGTGATCGCGACCAGACCGAAATAAAGCAGCGGAACGATCACCAGCACCGCATAGTAGCTCGCGATATCGCCCGACAGCGGCAGTTCGCCGAAGGGTCCGAGCGGAACGGCCATCCGTTCGACGAACAGGCCGTTGTAGCCGCCGGTGATCTCTGACTGGCTGACCGCCAGTTGCTCGACGATGATCGACAACGCCAGCGTGATCAGCACGAAGTAGGTCGATTTTACGCCGGCGCTGAACAGGAAATAGCCGGCGACGGCGGCAAGGATGCCGCCTGCGAGCGCGCCGCAGACGATGCCGGCCAAGCCGCCCCATGCGCCAAGCCCGGCCTGCATGGCAAGGCCCATGCCGTAGGCGCCGATAGCGAAGAACGCCGCCTGGCCGAAGCTGACGATGGCTCCCCAGCCCCACAACAGGCCGAGCGACATCGCCAGCACGCCGAACAGCAGATATTGCGGCAGGATATAAATCGGATAGCCGTCGATCACGCCCGGCACGAGGGCGAGCAGCGCGAACAGCGCGAACGCGAGCGCTCTCTCGCCGCGGAACATGGTGGCGGTCCCTGCTTTCACGAGCGCCTCACTTCTCGCCAAACAGGCCCTGCGGCCGGAACCGCAGGATCACGATCGCGATGAAGAACACCGCCACCTGAGCCACAACCTGGGACGACACCAGCGCAAGGATCGTTTCGCTGCCGCCGATGAAAAAACTGCCAAGCAGCGTGCCGCCGAGAATCTGCCCGATGCCGCCGACGATGACAACGAAGAACGAGCGGATCAGGAATACGTTGCCGATATAGGGATCGATGCTCAGCATCGGCGCGAGCAGCGCACCGGCAAGCCCGGCCATGAAACAGCCGAAACCGAACACGACCTTGTAGGTGGCGGCGATGTTCAGTCCAAGCAGGCTCGCCATCTCGCGGTTCTGGATCAGCGCCCGGATCTTGATCCCGATCGAGGTCTTCATCAGAACGAACGCGGTCACCAGCAGTAGCGCGGCGGTGAGGCCGGCAACAAAGGTCTTGTAGGCCGGCAGGTCATAGAAGGCGGTGTGGATCGCCGAAGGGAACGGGCTTGGCACGCTGCGAAACGAGGTGCCGAACACGATCTTGATAATCTCGGTCGAGATCAGGAAGAAGCCCCAGGTCAACAATAGCGTGTCGAACGGCCGGTGATAGAAGTGTCGGATGACAAGATGTTCGAAGATCAGGCCGATCAGCCCGACGCCGACAGCGGCAAACAGCACGGCGACGAAAAACGGCGCACCACTGTCGACAGCATACCAGGCAAGATAGGCGCCCAGCGTCAGCATCGCGCCATGGCCGAGGTTGATGACGCCGATCAGGCCATAGACGATCGCCAGCCCGAACGCCGCAAGCGCAAGCGAAAAAGTGATAAGCGTAGCGTCGATCCCTACGCTTATGGCAGTCTGCATCGATTGCACTCGCAAAATCAGGTCGAAACGGTCCGCGCCGCCGGCGCGGACCGAAGCTGTTACAGGGGCAGATCGCAGCGCGCATCAACGGGAACTGCCCGATCGAGCGACTGAACCTTCTCGAACATATCGTTCACCCCGGTCCAGTTGTCACGCACCTTCATCAGGTACGACGGAACGATCGCCTGATTGTCGTTCGCGCGCATCGTCACCGAACCTTGCGGTGCCTTGTCGAAGGTCAGCCCCTTGAGGTTGGCACGCAGCGCCTTGGTCGAGACCTCGCCGGCCTTGGCAATCGCCAGCGCCGCCATGTGGGCGGCATTGTACATGCCGACGCCGACGGTGTTGACCAGCGCGTCCTGACCGAACTTCGCCTTGAACTTCTTGAGAAACTCATTGTTGTTGGGGCTGTCGATGGACATGAAGTAATCGAAGCTCACATAGGCGTTGGCCGAGACTTTCGGCCCGAGTCCGGACGTCACCACCTCCTCGTCGTCGACCGTCCAGATCACGAAATCCTTCTGCATGCCGGCGGCCGCGAACTGCTGGCGGAAGTTGACGGTGTCGCTGCCGGTCAGCGAGTGGAACACGATGTTGGCGCCCGAACCGCGGATATCGCGCAGCACCGATTCATATTGCGGGGTGTTGAACGGGATGTAGACCTCGCCGACGACCTCGCCGCCCAGTTCCTTGAGCTTCTGCTTGGTGACCTCGTTGGTCACGCGGGGCCAGGCGTAGTCCGACCCGATCATAAAGAACTTCTTGCCGTACTTCTTGGTCATGTACTCCATGTGCGGCCAGACCTGCTGGGTCGGCTCCGGTCCGAACATGAAGATGTTGGAGTTGCAAACGCCCGGCGCGTATTTCTTCTCCTGCCCCTCGTAAAAGGTCGGATAGAGCAGGATCTTGTCAGCCGACTTGACCACCGGCCCGGCGGCGTTGCGCTCGGCGCTGGAGAAGGTGCCGGCCAGGAAATCGACGCGCTCCTGGCGGATCAGCCGGTTGGCCTGTTCGACGACGATGCGCGGCTCGGTCTTGGAATCGCCGATCACGATCTCGATCTGGCGGCCGAGCACGCCGCCGGCCGCGTTGATCTCGTCGACCGCGAGCTGGAAACCCGAGATATGCGCCTTACCATACACGGTCCAGGCGCCGGTCAGCGGCGAGATGACGCCGACGCGGATCGGGCTGGCGGCAGCGGCCGAACGGATCAGCGCCGGCGACGCCACGATCATGGCGCCCGCCCCGGCGGCCTTGAGGAAATGACGGCGCGACGGGCCGGCGCGGTCAACCTTGTTGTTGATGCTGTTCATGTGCCTCACTTGGCTCCCTGCTTGACTCGCTGATGTGTCTCAGTCTGGCCGGCGGCAACGCCACAAGACGCCGCCGTCCTGCAATGTCAGCCCAATACCGGCGCGCGCCGATGGTGGGTCGCCTGCTCATAGGCATAGGCGTAAGCAAGCAGGTCGGCCTCGCTCCACTGGCGCCCGACCACGATCAGGCAGAACGGCGATCCCGATGCATAGTAGCCGGCCGGCACCGTCACGCCCGGCAGACCGGCGATGTTGATCTCGCACACGGTCGTCTCAAGGATCGGCTCGGAGCCGAAGATCGGGGCAAGCTCGCCACGCATCTGCGGGAAGATCAGCGCATCGAGCCGCTCACGGTCCATCACCCTGTTGAAGATATCGAGATAGGCCTCGCGCGCAGCCACGAAGTCGGTGAGCCGTGGCGGCCGCGTCGGGTTGGCGAGACACGCCCGGAAGTCCGGCAGGTTCGGCATGTATTCGAGCACGCCGCCCTTGGCGAAGGGGTCTTGCGCCTTGGTCGCCTCGGCGAACTCGGGGAAGCTCTTGAGCGCGGCGTTCGGCCCCAGGCGGCGCAGATACTGATCGATGTCGTAGGGCACCGATTCCATGCCGCGGGCATCGAACTCCTTCAGCGGCGGTGTCGGCTGGCGCAATTCGGCAAAGCCGGAGCCTTTGAACGGATCCTCCACCAATTCGGCGCCAAGCTGCCTGAGTTCGCCTTGCGCGCGGCCATAGAGCTGCGTCGCCTCCTGCGACAGCGGCAGATTGCGCCAGCCGAGACCATAGAGTCCGATCCGTTTGCCCTTCAGCGCATCCTTGGCGAGGCGCGAGGTGTAGCCGCCCTTCGGGCGACGGCCGACGCCGGCGATCGTCTTGGGGTCTTCGGCCGTGTAGCCGGCCAGCACGTCGAGCGTCAGCGCGACGTCGCGCACGGTATGCGCGATCGGCCCGACCACGTCGCGATTGCTCGACAGCGGCACGACGCCGACATTCGGCACCAGCGCATGCGTCGGCTTGACGCTGGGCAGCCCCTGCGCGGAGGCCGGATTCTGGATCGAGCCGCCGGTCTCCTCGGCCAGGCCCAGCACCGCAAGGCTGGCTCCCACCGCGGTTGCGGTACCGGCGCTGCTACCGCCGGGCAGCCACTCGCGGTTCACCGAATTGTAGGTCGGCCCGGCCCAACTGTCGTTGGCATGGCTGCCGGTATGGCTGAGGCTCGGCACGTTGGTCTTGCCCAGGATCACCGTGCCGGCCGCCTTCATCCGCGCCACCACCGGCGAGTCGGTCTCGGGAAACAGGTCGATGCCGCCCGTCTTGGAGTGCAGCAGCTTCCAGCCTGCGGTGGTGGGAAAACCCACCATATCGAGGGTTTCCTTGACCACCACCGGCACGCCGTCGAGCGGACCGAGCGCCTTGCCTTCGGCGCGGCGCTTGTCGCTGGCGCGGGCATCGGCCAAAGCGTCGGGATTGAGAAACACAATCGCATTGTAGCGCGGATCGATTTGCGCGATCCGGTCGAGAAACGCCTGCGTCAGCGATTCCGACGTGGCCGTGCCTTTTGCGAAAGCGTCCTGAACCTGCTCGACGGTCAATTCGACCAGATCAATCTGAGGCGATCCCTTGGACACCTGATGCTTCCTCCACCCAACAAAATTGCCGAAAAAGGCACGCATGGCCCCGCCGACCGTAGCGGCCAGACGCATGGCATTAGAAACGGAAATATTTTCTTTTTCAAGGATTATTTCATACGGGCGCAACGAGAAACGCCGGAAGGACGAGGCCAGCGTCCCGATTGCGCAAGTTCGCACGTCTTCGCGGCAACTGTTGATGCGAGCGTCTGGGCCGCCGGGCTAGAACGTCTCGATGACGCGAAATTCGATGCCCTCGGCCCCGGCCAGATAGATCGGCATCGTGGCGTGCCCCTGTTGCAGAGCGATCGGACCGCGCCCGCCGCGATACACGATGTTGCTGCCGGCCGCGAGCAGCGGCTTCAGCGCTAGCGAGCCGGCATGACGCGCTGCCTGTTCGAGGAACAATAGCCCCTCGTAGTTCGACTGCCCGACCGAGCCGGCCGGCGCCGCGCTTGGGCCGAACGCCGCCTCATAGCGCGCAACGAACCCCTCGGTGTCGCCCGAACGGGCGCAATTGAAATAGCCGGAGGCGCAGAACAGGTTCTCGGTATTGTCCGGCCCGATACCCAGCAACACGGTTTCATCGAACGCGCTGGCGAGCCGCAACACTTTCGACGCCAGTCCCTGCTCGGCGAATTGCCGGTTGAACACGATACTGTCGGCGCCGATCAGCGACACCAGCACCACGTCAGGCCGCGCCTTGCGGATCCGCGACAGGTGCGCCCCGTAGTCGTCGTCCTCGCCAACCGGCACGAACTCCTCGCCGACGATCTGACCGCCGCTCTCGGCGACGTAACGCTTCATCGACTGGTGCGACAGCCATGGCCACACATAGTCGGAACCAATCAGATACCAGCGCGCCGCCCTCTTGACGTCAGCCATCCAGTGGATTGCCGGGCGCGACTGCATGTGCGGCGTCTCCCCGATCGCGATCACGCCCGGGGTCCGCTCGCCGCCCTCATAGACGGTGGTATAGATGTACGGGATCCGCCCGGCGATGTGGCTGCGCAACGCCACCCGCACCGCGCTGGTGTGAGAACCGACGATCACATCGACCTCGCCGGAGGCGACGACATTCTCCACCCGCCGCGCAATATCTCTGGGCGCCCCGCTCGCGTCGAGAAACAGCACCTCCACCTCGCGGCCCAGAATGCCGCCGCGGGCGTTGATCTCGCTGGCCGCCAGCAGCGTGCTGTTCATCGCCGAAGGCGCCCAAATGCCCGGCGGCCCCGACAGCGCCACGAAATTCGCAATCCGCACCTTGCTCCGACCGCCGCGGCGCCTGGATCGATCGCCCGCCTTGGTGCCAAGGGCGGAAAGAAAAGGCGGAGGTGCAACGCCGTTCAAAGCCTGCCACGGCATCGGCAGCAATGCGACGGGCATGCATTCAGCCATCAAGCACACTACTCTTCAACTTTCGTCTGCCGATCCCCGGAACCGTTCATGCACAGGCCGCGATCAAGCCGGTGGCGATATTTTACGACGAAATATTGAATTTTCAACTTTCCCATGCCTATAGATGAGTCACAAAGACACCGCCGTCTGGAATTCAGAGGCCCCGCCGTGGCCAAATCAGCCCCCATCGACCTGCCGATCACCGAGCATCTTGCTTACCTTCTGGCCCAGGCCAACCGCGAGATTTCGCGCCAGCTCGAAGAGCGCCTGCGGCAGGAAGGCGTCCCCGTCGAACAATGGCGCATCCTGACGGTGCTATCGAACGGCGAGGGCCACTCCATGGGAGAACTCGCCGAGGCGGTGCTGCTCAATCATCCGACGCTGACCAAGATGGTCGACCGGATGGTGTCGGACGCGCTGGTTTACCGCGCGCAGGACAAGAAAGATCGACGCCGGGTGCTGCTCTTCCTGTCCGATCGCGGGAAGACGCTTGCCAGGCAACTGGCACCGCTGGCGCAAAGTCACGAAGCCCGCATCATCCAGCGCTACGGCGACAAATCGACCAACGAATTGAAGCGCCTGCTCGGCTCGCTGATCGAACGGGCCGGATCGCTTTAACTACGGATCGTTCGCGCCGGTCCACGGCGGCATCGGCACGCTGACCCTTCCGGCAGGGCGGCGTGCGGCCCCGCCGCCTGTTTGCCACGGCCCCCTCCCGGCATTTCTGACCGCACCGGCTTGCCGCTCATCGCCGGGTATGGTCTCCTGAGCCTCTGGTTGATTGGCAGGCGAGGGAAATGATGCTGACACGAAGGGGTTTTTGCGGTTGCGCCGTCGCCGGCGCGGCGTCGTTTCTGGCATCGCCGGTGGTGGCACAGCAGCCGGGCTGCGCGGTGTTCACGCGCGAACGTCAACAAAGCGTCTCGCCGCAGGGTGCCGTGAGCTTGCTCAAGGAAGGCAACGGCCGCTTCGTCAGCGGGCACACCATCAATTGCGACCTGATGCAGCAAGTCAGGGAAACGGCACGCGGCCAGGCGCCGTTCGCGGCGATCGTCGGCTGCATCGATTCGCGGGTGCCGCCGGAGTTCGTGTTCGACCAGCGCATCGGCGACATTTTTTGTGCCCGTGTCGCCGGCAATTTCGTCAATGTGGATATTCTCGGCAGCCTCGAATTCGCCTGCGAGGTGGCCGGCGCCAAAGCCATCGTCGTGCTCGGGCATACCTCATGCGGCGCCATCAAGAGCGCGATCGATGGGGTGAAGCTCGGTCATATCACCGCGATGCTCGGCAATCTCGGCGCGGCGGTGGCCGGCGCGAGCCAGACCACAGGCCCGCGCAAGTCCGACAACGCCGCATTCGTTCAGGAGGTCGCCGAGACCAACGCGCGGCTGACCGCCGCAAGCCTGACCAGCCGCAGCGCCGTTCTCAGAAAGCGGGTCGAGGCCGGTAACCTGACGATCGCAGCGGCCATGCACGATCTGGCGACCGGCCGCGTATCCTGGCTGTCGTGAGGCGCCAGCCTCACATATGGATGGCGCGCTTGGCGACCGAAAGCGCTGCTTCCTTCACCGCTTCCGAGCGGGTCGGGTGGGCGTGGCAGGTGCGCGCAAGATCCTCGGCCGCGCCGCCGAACTCCATCAGCACGCAGGCTTCGTGGATCATCTCGCCGACCTCACGGCCGACCATGTGGACACCAAGCACGCGGTCGGTTTTTGCGTCGGCGAGAATCTTCACGAATCCGTCGGTGGTCTGGTTGACCTTGGAGCGGCCGTTGGCGGTGAACGGAAACTTTCCGACCGTGTAGGCGACGCCAGCCGCCTTCAATTCGTCCTCGGTCTTGCCGACCGCGGCGACTTCCGGCGTCGTGTAGACCACGCCAGGGATGATGTCGTAGTTCACATGGCCGGCCTGGCCGGCGATGATCTCGGCGACCGCGACGCCCTCGTCCTCGGCCTTGTGCGCCAGCATCGGCCCGGCGATGACGTCGCCGATGGCGTAGATCCCCGGCACGCTGGTCGCAAGGTGCGCATCGGTCTTGATCCGGCCGCGCTCGTCGCGCGCGATGCCGGCCTCATCCAGTCCCAGCCCTTCGGTGTAGGGCACCCGGCCGATGGCGACCAGCACCACGTCGGCCTCGATCGCCTCCGCAGCGCCGCCGGCCGCCGGCTCGACCTGCGCCTTCAGCGTCTTGCCGGCGCTATCGACGCCGGTGACCTTTGCGCCGAGCCTGAAGGCAAAACCCTGCTTTTCGAGGATGCGCTGGAACTGCTTTGCGACCTCGCCGTCCATGCCCGGCAGGATGCGATCGAGATACTCCACCACCGTCACCTTCGCCCCAAGCCGGCGCCACACCGAGCCGAGTTCGAGGCCGATCACGCCGGCACCGATCACCAGAAGATGCTCCGGCACCTTCGCAAGCGACAGCGCGCCGGTCGAGGACACCACGCGCGTCTCGTCGATCGCGATGCCTTTCAGCGGCGCGACCGCCGAGCCGGTGGCGATCACGATGTTCTTCGTCTCGACCACCTGCGCCTTGCCGTCGCCGCCCTTCACCTCGACGCGGCCGGCGCCGAGCACGCGCCCGGTGCCGGCGAGCGTATCGATCTTGTTCTTCTTGAGCAGAAACTCGACGCCCTTGACGTTGCCGTCGATGCCCTGCTGCTTGAAATTCATCATCGCGGCGAGGTCGAGCTTCGGCTGCGACACGCCGATGCCCATTTTCGCGAACGAATGGCCGGCTTCCTCGAACAGTTCGGAGGCATGCAGCAGCGCCTTCGAGGGCATGCAGCCGACATTGAGGCAGGTGCCGCCGAAAGTCGGGTTCTTCTCGACCACCGCGACCTTCAGCCCGAGTTGCGCGGCGCGGATGGCGCAGACATAGCCGCCGGGGCCGGTGCCGATGACGACGAGATCGTAGGAGGCCATATTATCCTTCCCGTGCCTGGTGCGGGGAGCGGTGGATCAGCGCCCGCCCGAAACGTTGAGCGTGGCGCCGGCGACATAGGACGCCTCGTCCGACATCAGCCAGACGATGGCGTTGGCAACTTCATCGGCGCTGCCGACGCGCTGCATCGGCACCGTCCTGGCGAGGCGATGGTGGCGGTCGGGATCGCCGCCGCTGGCATGAATCTCGGTATCGATCAGGCCGGGGCGGACGCCGACGACGCGGATGCCTTCGGCGGCAACCTCCTGCGCCAGACCGATGGTCAGCGTATCGATGGCGCCCTTGGAGGCGGCATAATCGACATAGACACCGGGCGAGCCGAGCTGCGCCGCCACCGACGACAGGTTGACGATGACGCCGCCCTGTCCGCCATGGCGCGTCGACATGCGTTTGATCGCCTCGCGCGCGCACAGAAAGCTGCCGGTGACGTTGATGCGCATGATGCGCTCGATACGCTCGGCGGTGAGCGCCTCGACGCGCGCCGTTTCACCGACGATGCCGGCATTGTTGATGAGCGCGCCGAGCCGGCCGAAGCCGTCAGCCGCCTTGAACAGCGCCAGAATGTCAGCCTCGCTGCCGACGTCGCAGCGCACCGCGAGCGCCTGGCTGCCGGCCTGCTCAATGGCTGCAACAGTCTCGCGTGCCGCCTGCTCGTTGCTGACATAGCCGACGACCAGCCGCCAGCCACGCCTGGCCGCGGCGATGGCGACGGCGCGGCCGATGCCGCGGCTGCCGCCGGTGATGACCGCGACGCGGCTCTCAGTCGACACGGCCGCCATCACAGGTCCAGCACCAGACGGGCGGGATCTTCAAGGCTGTCCTTGACGCGGACAAGGAAGGTCACCGCCTCCTTGCCGTCGATCACGCGGTGATCGTAGGACAGCGCCAGATACATCATCGGCCGGATCTCGACCTTGCCGCCGATGACGACCGGCCGCTCCTGAATCTTGTGCATGCCGAGGATGGCCGACTGCGGCGCGTTGAGGATCGGCGTCGACATCAGCGAGCCGTAAACGCCGCCGTTGGAGATGGTGAAGGTGCCGCCCTGCATCTCGTCGATCTTGAGGAGGCCATCGCGGGCGCGGCGGCCGAAATCAGCGATGCCTTTCTCGATCTCGGCCAGCGACTTGCGATCGCAATCGCGCACCACCGGCACCACCAGGCCCTTGTCGGTGCCGACCGCGACGCCGATGTGATAGTAGTTCTTGTAGACCAGGTCGGTGCCGTCGATCTCGGCATTGACGGCGGGAATCTCCTTCAGCGCCTGCACGCAGGCGCGCACGAAGAAGCCCATGAAGCCGAGCTTGACGCCGTGCTTCTTCTCGAACAGGTCCTTGTACTGGCCGCGCAGCGCCATCAGGTGGCTCATGTCGACCTCGTTGAAGGTCGTGAGCATCGCCGCGGTGTTCTGCACCTCCTTGAGACGGCGCGCGATAGTCTGGCGCAGCCGCGTCATCTTCACCCGCTCCTCGCGCGCAGCATCGTCGGCCGGCGAGGGCGCGCGCATCTGCACCGCCGTGGCGGGCTGGCCGATCGGGGTCGGCTGCGCCGCCGCCTGCTCGATCGCCGCCAGCATGTCGCCCTTGGTGACGCGGCCATCCCGGCCGGTGCCGGCGACCGAGGCCGCAGCGACCCCGCTCTCGGCGGCAAGCTTGTGCACCGACGGAGCCAGCGGCACGTCGGCCGGTGGGGCT
>JBARWE010000210.1:0-1962 GCA_049646625.1 Xanthobacteraceae bacterium | reverse complement strand
TCACCACCACCGCAGCACGGACGCAGTCGTCGGCGAACGCCTCGGGCCGCGTCGCAAGCGCCACCAGCGCCGCCCCGCGCAAGGCCGCCACACAGCCGGCATCGTCGCAGGATACGCCCTTCGCCAGCGACGGATCGCTGACCACCCGCGCATCGGCGTCGGCGGCGAGCCACTCGCGCACCGTGAAAGCGTCGGTGCCGGCGCGCATCATATGCAGGCTACCGTCGGTGCCGCGCACCGCGACGCTGGCGCCATCGGCGGCCACGACGATGTCCGGCCGCGGCGCCGCCATCGCCCAGACGATCCCGCCGGCCAGCACGGCCAGCCCGGTCAATCTTAGCCGCGTGCGCAGCAGGCCAAGCAGCAGGATGCCGGCGCTCATGACCATCAGCGCGCCCGAGCCGAACGCCGTTACCCGCCCGACCGCACCGGGCAGCGCCGCAACCCACTGGGCGATCAGCACCATCCACTCGATGCCGACGCCCATCGCGAGCCAGAATGGGCCGTCGAGACCGAATGGCGCCGCGACCAGCCCGGCCAGCCCCGCCGGCATCACCAGTCCCGACACCACCGGCATGGCGGCAAGATTGGCGACGACGCCGTAGGGCGCCAGCCGATGGAAGTGGAAGGCGGCATAGGGCATGGTGGCCAGCCCGGCGACCAGCGAGGCCGCCGCCAGCATCGCCACCTCGCGGCCGCCCCACAACGCCGCGCGAGTGGCAAGCGAACTGTCGGCCGCCGCAAACAGGCGCGGCATGCCGAACTCGACCAGCACCACCAGCGCCAGGGTTGCGGCAAACGACATCTGGAAACTCGGATACACCAGCGCCTCCGGCGCCAGCGCCAGCACCGCGAGCGCCGCCAGCGCCAGCGTGCGCACGGTGACGGCGCGGCGATCGGCCATCACCGCGACCAGCACCACCGCCGTCATCAGAAACGAGCGCTGGGTCGCGACCTCGGCGCCCGACAGCAACAGATAGAACCCGGCGGCGATGAGCGCTGCGGCGGCTGCCGCCTTCTTGATCGGGAACGTCGTCACCAGCCCCGGCACCAGCGCCAGCATGAGCCGCAGCACGAAAAACACCACGCCCGCCACCACCGCCATGTGGTAGCCGGAGATCGACAGGATGTGGCCGAGACCGGACACGAACATCGCATCATTCACCGCCGGCGTAATGGCGTCGCGCCGGCCGGTGATCAGCGCGGTGGCGATGGCGCGGGTGTCACCGTCGAGCACAGCGCGGATGCGGCCGTCGATGGCGTCGCGCATGCCTTGCATCGCCGCGGCGTAGCCGAGCCGCACGCCGCCGGCCTGCGGCGGCGCGTGCAACGTGATCTTGCCGAGCACGAAGCCCGAGGCGCCGATGCCCTGGAAATACAGGTCGCGGGCGAAGTCGTAGCCGCCGGGGCGCAGCGGGGCGAGCGGCGGCGTCAGCCGGGCCTTGACCTCGATGAAACTGCCAACCGGCGGCGCGGTGCCCTTTCGTACCGCGAGCCGCACCCGCGTGAGTTTCGGGACAGCGCCGCGCGCCTCGATCCCGGTGACGCGCAGCACGAAGCGGTCGCTTTTCTCGCGCACCTCCTTGGTCTCGACAAACCCCTTGAGCGAACCGGCATAGAGCGGCCGGTCGAGCACCGGATGGCTGACGAGCGCCGCCTTCATCGTGGCAAGCGCAAAGCCTGCCGCCAGCGCCGCCGTGAGCGCAACGAGCGCAAAGGCGCGGCGGCGGCGCACCAGCACAGCAAGGCCCGCAAGCACCATGGCGGTCGCCACCGCGACCCAGCCGACCGGCTCATGCGCCGCGGCGAAATAAAGCGCGATGCCGGCGCCGAACGCCGCCGGCAGCCACGGCACGAGGCGCCCGGGGCCGGCTTCCGCGCGCACCGCACCGCGCAGCCACGCCACGCCGGATGCCACAAGCCCGGCGCGTACCGCACCATCGGCCGCGACCGGCGCCGCGC
>JBARWE010000209.1:0-10479 GCA_049646625.1 Xanthobacteraceae bacterium | reverse complement strand
GATGTCGGCGTGGTTGGTCTCGAGCCAGGCAAAGAACGCTTCGTCGCCGAGCACGCCGTATTTCGCCACCTCGGCATAGCCGGCGCGGAACTGGCGCGGCGACAGCGTGTCGAGCACCGCGGTGTCGGCGACGACCAGCGCGGGCTGATGGAAAGCGCCGACCAGATTCTTGCCGTGCGGCGAATTAATACCGGTCTTGCCGCCGACCGAGGAATCGACCTGCGCTAGAAGCGAGGTCGGCACCTGCACGACATCGATGCCGCGCCGCACGATCGCCGCGGCGAAGCCGGCGAGGTCGCCGACCACCCCGCCGCCGAGCGCCACCACCAGATCGGTGCGCTCGATCTTCGCGGCAATCAGCGCTTCGCACACCTCGTGCAGCACGGCGTAGCTTTTCGACGCCTCGCCGTCGCCGACCACGATCGGCGTAGCCGCAATCCCGGCGCCGGCGAGCGCGGCCTCGGCGTGCGGCAGCCAGTGACGGGCGACGCTGTCGTCGGTGACGATGGCGGTGCGCGCGCCCGGCCGCAGCGCCGCGATGCGGTTGCCGAGGGTGGCGAGCAGGTTGCGGCCGATCACGATGTCGTAAGCCCGCTCGCCAAGCGCGACATTGACGGTGATCGGCGCGGGCGGGTTGAAAGGTGCGGTCATTGCGGGGCATCCATGGCGCTCATGGCGCGCTCGCGGCCGAGCCAGCCGCGCAGCGCGGCGATACATTCATCGACGATCTTCTCGTGCGGCACGTCGCGCGACGGCACCATGATGTCGGCCTCGTGGTAGACCGGATTGCGCTCGGCGATCAGCCGGTCGATGGTCGCGGCCGGATCGGCGGTCTGTAGCAGCGGCCGGTCGGCGCGCCGCTTGACCCGGCGCAGGATAACGTCGCGGTCGACCCGCAGCCACAGCGAGACGGCCTGGTTGCGGATGCGCTCGCGGGTGTCCTCGCGCATGAAGGCGCCGCCACCGGTCGCCAACACCCGCGGCCCCTCGCCGAGCAGGCGGGCGATGACGCGGGCCTCGCCGTCGCGGAAATACGGTTCGCCGTAGGTTGCGAAAATCTCCGGGATGGTGGTGCCGGCATGCGCCGCCTCGATCTCGGCGTCGGCGTCGGCGAACGGCAGCTTGAGCCGGGCCGCGAGACGGCGTCCGATGGTGGTCTTGCCGGCACCCATCATGCCGACCAGCACCAGCGCACGCGATCCCAGCGCCGTGACGATCTCGGCTTCGGGCACGGCGGAGCAGGCGGCAGGCGCGGCATCAGGCATCGGTTACAAGTCGCGGTTGGCGTCAATAGTCTGTCAGGCTCCCTATACTACCCTGCCGGACGGCCGTGCCAGTCTCTTGCGCGGGCCGGCCGGACATGGTGGTTAGAGCATGATCCCGAAAAGAGGGAACCGGCTTTCGGATAAGATCATGCTCAACCAACAAGATAATCGGCGGATCTGATTCAACGCCGGTTGAATCGGATCCGCGTTCCAATGCGGGGCGGTCGCGCGTCATGCCGAGCCTGTTGCGATTCCTGACGGTTGTTGCGGTGCTGGCCGGGCTTGGCTACCTCGCCGTGTTCGCACTCGCCAATTTCGTCGAGCCGCAGCCGCGCCAGATGACGGTGACGATCACGCCAGACAAATTCGTCAAGGACTAGGGCGGTGGCAGCCCCCGCCGCAGCCTCCGATGCCCGGCTGATCGCGCTGTTTCTCGACATGCTGGCAGCCGAACAGGGTGCGCCGGCGACCACCTGCGACGCCTATCGCGGCGACCTCGACGACCTCGCCGGCTTCCTGGCCCGGCGCGGCACCGCGCTGGCGAGCGCCGATACCGAAGCCTTGCGCGCCTGGCTCGCCGATCTCGACGGGCGCGGCTTCAAGGCGTCGAGCGTGGCGCGCAAGCTCTCCACCATCCGCCACCTGTATCGCTTCCTGCTTGGCGAACGGCTGCGCGCCGACGATCCGGCGGCGATTCTGGAGGGTCCGAGGCGCGGCCGCAGCCTGCCCAAGGTGCTCTCCGTCGCCGATGTCGAGCGGCTGTTGGGCGAGGCCAAATCCCGCACCGAGGCGCGCACCGGCCAGGGGACGGCGGCGGCGCGGCTGCGGGCGCAGCGGCTCTACTGCCTCTTGGAGGTGCTTTATGCCACCGGCCTGCGCGTCTCCGAACTGGTGGCGCTGCCGCGCACCGCGGCACGGCACGAGGCCCGCATGATCGTGGTGCGCGGCAAGGGCGACAAGGAACGGCTGGTGCCGCTCAACGAGGCGGCGCGCGCGGCGATGGCCGGCTATCTCGCAGCCCTCGATGAGGCGGCTGCGAGCGGTGGCGGCAAAAAGCCAGCGCCGTCGAAGTGGCTGTTTCCGTCCTCGGGCGAAAGCGGCCACCTGACCCGGCAGCATTTTGCCCGCGACCTCAAGGAACTGGCTTCTGCCTGCGGGCTGCCGCCGCGGCTGGTCAGCCCGCATGTGCTGCGCCACGCCTTCGCCAGCCATCTGCTGCATAACGGCGCCGACCTGCGCATCGTCCAGACCCTGCTTGGCCACGCCGACATCTCGACCACCCAGATCTATACCCATATCGTCGAGGAACGCCTGAAAAGCCTGGTGCGCGACCTGCATCCGCTGGCGCAACAGGATTGAGGCGGCGCGCCCGCTGGGGGCGCGGCTGCCGCTTGACTTGCGCCACCGTTGCCCCGAAACAACGCTCCGTGCGGCTCGCCTGCCGGGCGCCGCGCCCCGTTTTCCTCCCGTCATGGCCGACCGATGCCCGATCCGATGCGCAGCTACCTCGATTTTGAAAAGCCGGTTGCCGAGCTTGACGCCAAGATCGACGAACTGCGCGCGCTCGCCGGCGACGGCAGCAACATCGCCGAGGAAGTGGCGCGGCTGCAGGACAAGGCGGCGCAGGCGCTGCGCGAGCTTTATGCCGACCTGACGCCGTGGCAGAAGACGCAAGTGGCGCGCCACCCGCAGCGGCCGCACTGCATCGACTACATCAACGGCCTGATCACCGAGTTCACGCCGCTCGCCGGCGACCGCAAGTTCGGCGAGGACGAAGCGCTGGTCGGCGGCTTCGGCCGGTTTCGCGGCGAGAGCGTCTGCGTCATCGGGCAGGAGAAGGGCGCCACCACCGAGGCGCGGCTGAAGCATAATTTCGGCATGGCGCGGCCGGAAGGCTACCGCAAGGCGGTGCGGCTGATGGAACTGGCCGACCGCTTCGGCATTCCGGTGCTGTCGCTGGTCGACACCGCCGGCGCCTATCCGGGCATCGGCGCCGAGGAGCGCGGCCAGGCCGAGGCGATCGCGCGTTCGACCGATGCCTGTCTCGCGCTCGGCGTGCCCAACGTCGCGGTGATCGTCGGCGAGGGCGGTTCGGGCGGCGCCATCGCCATCGCCACCGCCAACCGTGTCCTGATGCTGGAGCACGCCGTCTACAGCGTGATCTCGCCGGAAGGCGCCGCCTCGATTCTGTGGCGCGACGCCGCCAAGGCGCAGGAGGCCGCCACCAACATGAAGATCACGGCGCAGGACCTGAAGCGGTTCGGCGTGATCGACGAGGTGCTGAAGGAGCCACCCGGCGGCGCGCACCGCGATCCCGAGGCGATGATCGCCGCCACCGGCACGGCGGTCGCTGCCGCGTTCGCCGAGTTCCACAGCCTCGATGCCGCGACCGTCCGTAACCGACGGCGGCAGAAGTTCCTCGATATCGGCCGCCGCCTGCCCTGAGGCGCGGCCACGCGCGTATTGTGGCGACTTTGCGGCATGGCGCAAAAGCCGGCCGCTGCCTTGATTTGTCCGCGATTGCGCCGCACCGTCGTGGTCCCGATGTGCCGGCGCGGCTGTTGCCGGCGTGCGGGGTTGAAGCTAATAATTCTTCAACAGCTTTGGGGATAAGTGGCAAGAAGATTGGGGATCGGATTGCCCATTCCGCTGCGGAGCCATGTCTTGACCTTCTCGCTAACCGGCCGCGTTTTCGCGGCGTCCGTTATTCTTGCGGCCGGCCTTGTGCTGGCGGGTTGCAAGAACGATGGCACGTCGATCAACGCCAAGGCGATGAAGCCGCTGCCCGAGAAGCTCGTCGCGGACATCCAGAAGAAGGACATGGATGCGCAGTCGCCGATCCTTGTCCGCCTGTTCAAGCAGGAAGCCGAGCTGGAAGTGTGGAAGCAGGACCGCTCCGGCCGCTTCGCGCTGCTCAAGACCTATCCGATCTGTCGCTGGTCGGGTGATCTCGGCCCGAAGATCAGGGAAGGCGACCGGCAGGCGCCTGAAGGGTTCTATTCGATCACCCCGGCGCAGATGAATCCGCAGTCGGCCTACTATCTGTCGTTCAACATGGGCTATCCGAACGCCTTCGACCGTGCGCTCGGCCGCACCGGCTCGCAGCTCATGGTGCACGGCGATTGCTCCTCGCGCGGCTGCTACGCGATGACCGATGAGCAGATCTCGGAGATTTATGCGCTGGGGCGCGAATCGTTCTTCGGCGGCCAGCGTGCGTTCCAGGTGCAGGCCTATCCGTTCCGCATGACGCCGGCCAATTTCGCCCGCCATCGCAACAACCCGAACATGCCGTTCTGGAAGATGCTGAAGGAGGGCAACGACCACTTCGAGGTGACGCGGCAGGAGCCGAAGGTGGATGTCTGCGAGAAGCGCTATGTGTTCGACGCCCAGGCGCCGGCCAACGCTTCCGCCGCGCCCGTATTCGATCCCGCCGGGCGCTGCCCGGCCTACCAGGTGCCGGCCGAGATCGCCAATGCGGTGCGCGACAAGCAGCGCGAGGACGAGGTCAAGATCGCCGAACTGGTGTCGCGCGGCACCCCGACGGTGGCGCTCAATCGCGGTATCGACGGCGGCATGAACGCGGTGTTCGCCGCCAAGCTGCCGAACGCATCGACCGGCCTGTCGGAGCCGGTGACCTCGGTGTCGCTGGCGACCGCCCCCGGCACCATTCCGGGCCATGTCAATCCGCCGCGTGCCGCCGAGCCGCCAGTGACGGCCTTCGCCCCGGCGGCGCCGGACAGCATGCCGACGCAGGTGGCCGCTGCCGGCGGGGAAAGCAATTTCTTCAGCACGCTTGCGCGCAAGATCGGTCTGGCATCGGAGCCGGCCCCGGCGGCGCAGCCGGCCCAGCCGCGATCGAGGGCGGCGAAGCCGGAGCCGAGGCGCGCCGCATCGCCGGCACGGACCGCCGCAGCCAGGGCGCCCGCCAGGACTCAGGATGCCAAGATCCAAGAGACCAAGATCCAAGAGACCAAGGCGCATGACGCCAAGCCGGTGGCCCCGGTGCCGGCCGTGCGGCCGACGCCGCCCGCCTCTCTGGGCGTCGCCGCAGACAAACCGCTTACCGGCGCGGCGCCGGTGGTTTCAGCGAACTCGTTCGACGCCCGGTGGTCCGCCACCCGCTGACCCGATCGGCGCTGCCCGCCGGCTCGCCGGCAGCGCCGTGATTTCGACAGGTTCGGCGGTGATATTTCATATGGCGGAAGTTGCAACTTTTGTCGTATAACGTGCGACCCGTTTTGCAGGGCGGAATTAGGCCGATCGCCGGCCGTCCGTTATGCTGAAAGTTCAAGGGTGCATTTTTCGAAAGGCGATCGCCGGCCTGCATCACGATGATGCATCGGTGCCAGGCGGCCGTCTTTCGTGCGCGAAAGTCTCAGGTCTGCAGGTGGGCCACCTGGAGGGCTGCACCAAGAGGGAGACGACTTGATGTCCACCAAGACGCCCGACCCCATCGACAAGTATGTCGGGAGCCGTGTGCGCATGCGCCGCATCATGCTCGGCATGAGTCAGGAGAAACTCGGCAATTCGCTGGGCCTGACATTTCAGCAGGTGCAGAAATACGAAAAGGGCACCAACCGCATCGGCGCGAGCCGCTTGCAGCAGATCGCCGACGTGTTGCAGGTGCCGGTCCAGTTTATGTTCGAGGGCGCGCCGATTTCCGCGGGCACCTCGAACGGTTTCAGCGAGGCGCCCTCCCCGGCTTATGTCTCGGATTTTCTGTCGACCTCGGAAGGGCTGGCGCTGACCCGCGCCTTCACCCGGATTCACGATGCCAAGCTGCGTCGCAGCATCGTTGATCTGGTCGAGCAGGTCGCCGCGCGCGAGGCCGAGCAAGAATAGCGCAGGCTCCGGCCGCGCCTGTCCCCGTCCGCTCCCCCGCTCTTGCACCACACCCTATTGTGCGTCATGGAGCCGCGGCGCCACGATACGGCGCGACCACCAACCGCAAGACAGTTTCAAAATCGTTCGATGTCGGAGATGGCGCCGCAACGCGATGATCGAGGCACGGCCGCGGACCGTCCCGCCGGCCGGCCGGCGGGGGCGTTTTTCGGCCGCCGCAAGGGCCACAAGCTGCGCGCGCACCAGTCCGATCTGGTGGCGGGCCTGCTGCCGCGTCTTGCGCTCGACCTCGATCGGCCGGCGCCGTCGGATCTTGCCGTGCTGTTCGGAGGCGCCACCACGGCGACGCGGCTGGAGATCGGCTTTGGCGGCGGCGAGCATCTTGTCGCCGAGGCTGAGGACCATCCCGGCACCGGCTTCATCGGCTGCGAGCCTTACGTCAACGGCATGGCCAAGATCCTGGCCCGGATCGAGGCCACCGGGGTCGGCAATATCCGGCTGTTCGCCGGCGACGCGGCGGCCCTGCTGGCGTGGCTGCCGCCGGCCTCGCTTAACCGCATCGACCTGATCCACCCCGACCCGTGGCCGAAGCGGCGGCACTGGAAGCGGCGCTTCGTGCAGGACGCAACGGTCGCGGCGCTGGCGCGGGTGCTGCGTCCGGGCGGCGAGTTCCGCTTCGTCAGCGATATCGACAGTTATGTCGGCTGGACGCTGGCCCATCTGGTGCGCGCGCCGGATTTCGTCTGGACCGCCGAGCGCGCCGACGACTGGCGCAAGCCGTGGCCGGGCTACACCATGACCCGCTACGGCGAGAAGGCGACGCGCGAGGGCCGCCGCGCCGCATACCTGATCTTCCGCCGCCGCTGATCCGCCTTTTCCCGCGCCGCGCCCTTGCTGGCGGCCGGCAAAGGCGCTATATGGGCGTCAATACAGGAAATTCTCATACGATCGGGTTCCGATCGCGTCGTGAGAGTGGGTCCCGCGGGACCCGCTCTTTTTTATGACTTGAACGATCGCCAAGTCTGAGCCGAATGTCTGAACCGACCGCGCCGACACCGGACGCCAGCGAGTTGCAGGAGCCGCGCCTGATCGCGGAGCCTGGCCTTGCCGCGCGCGTCGCTACCGTCGCCGAGCCGGTGCTGCTCGGCATGGGATTTCGTCTGGTGCGCATCAAGATTTCCGGCGAGGCCGGCTGCACCGTGCAGATCATGGCCGAGCGCCCGGACGGCAGCCTGACCATCGATGATTGCGAGGCGATTTCAAAGGCGCTGTCGCCGGTGATGGATATCGCCGACCCGATCGACCGCGCCTACCGGCTGGAGATTTCATCGCCCGGCATCGACCGGCCACTGGTGCGCCGTTCGGATTTCGTGCGCGCCACCGGGCATCTGGCGAAGATCGAGATGCGGATCGCCCATCTTGGCCGTAAGCGTTTCCGCGGCACGATCCGCGGCGTCGAGGGCCAAGCCGCGCGGCTTCATCGCGACGACACGGCAGCGGGTGAAGATGCCGAAGTGCTGCTGGCGATCGAGGATATCGGCGAGGCGCGGCTCGTGCTGACCGATGCGCTGATCGAGGAAGCCTTGCGCAAGGGCAAGGCGGCCGAACGGGCGGCGCGGCAGTTGGCCGATGCGGACGCCGACGAGCCGGCGCCGCCGGCAAAGACGCTGCGGCGCAGTCGCGTCGCGCCGAAAAACACCAAACAGCATCGTCTTGCGGCGGCGGCACGCGCCGCCGGAGACGACCAGGAAGGAGACTGACCATGGCTGTCAGCGCCAACAGGCTCGAACTTTTGCAGATCGCCGACGCGGTGGCGCGCGAAAAAACCATCGACCGCGGCATCGTGATCGCGGCGATGGAGGACGCCATCGCCAAGGCGGCGCGCGCCCGTTACGGCGCGGAGACCGACGTGCATGCCGAGATCAATCCCAAGACCGGCCAGCTTTCGCTGTCGCGCCATATGCTGGTGGTCGAGGAGGTGGAAAATCCCTCCAACCAGATTTCGCTGAACGATGCGCGGCGCGCCAATCCCGGCGCGCAGATCGGCGACACCATCGCCGACACTCTGCCGCCGCTCGAATACGGCCGCATCGCCGCGCAGTCGGCCAAGCAGGTGATCGTGCAGAAGGTGCGCGACGCCGAGCGCGACCGCCAGTATCAGGAGTTCAAGGACCGCATCGGCGACATCGTCAACGGGGTGGTCAAGCGGGTCGAATACGGCAGCGTGATCGTCGATCTCGGCCGCGGCGAGGCCATCGTGCGGCGCGACGAGATGCTGCCGCGTGAGGTGTTCCGCAACGGCGACCGGATCCGCGCCTATGTGTTCGACGTGCGCCGCGAGACCCGCGGGCCGCAGATTTTCCTCTCGCGCACCCATCCGCAGTTCATGGCCAAGCTGTTCGCGCAGGAAGTGCCGGAGATCTACGACGGCATCGTCGAGATCAAGGCGGTGGCGCGTGATCCCGGCTCGCGCGCCAAGATCGGCGTGGTGTCGCGCGATTCCTCGGTCGATCCGGTCGGCGCCTGCGTCGGCATGCGCGGCTCGCGCGTGCAGGCGGTGGTCAACGAGTTGCAGGGCGAGAAGATCGACATCATCCCGTGGTCGCCGGATATCGCCACCTTCGTGGTCAACGCGCTGGCGCCGGCCGAGGTCGCCAAGGTGGTGATCGACGAGGACCGCGAGCGTATCGAGGTGGTGGTGCCGGATACGCAGCTATCGCTGGCGATCGGCCGCCGCGGCCAGAACGTGCGGCTCGCCTCGCAACTGACCGGCTGGGACATCGATATCCTGACCGAGCAGGAGGAATCCGAGCGGCGCCAGGCCGATTTCGAGGCGTCCACCAAGCTGTTCATGGAGGCGCTCAACGTCGACGAGGTGGTCGGGCAGTTGCTCGCCTCGGAAGGTTTCGCCTCGGTCGAGGAACTGGCGCTGGTCGATCTGCACGAACTGGCCGATATCGAGGGCTTCGACGAGGAGACCGCCGAGGAATTGCAGAGCCGCGCCCGCGAATATCTCGACCGGATCGAGGCCGAGTTCGATGCGCGCCGCCGCGAGCTTGGCGTCGAGGATGCGCTGCGCACGGTGCCCGGCGTTACCTCGAAGATGCTGGTCGCGTTCGGTGAGCACGACATCAAGACGGTCGAGGATCTGGCCGGCTGCGCCACCGACGACCTCACCGGCTGGACCGAGCGGGCCAAGGATGGCGGCGAGCCGGTGCGCTACCCCGGCGCGCTCGACGGCTTCGAGCTGTCGCGCGAGGAGATCGAGCACCTGATCATGCAGGCGCGCGTCGTCGCCGGCTGGATAGCCGAGGCCGATCTCGCCGCGCCCGATGACGACGCGGCGGAGGGCGAGGACGCCGCCGCCGACGACGAAGCCCATCCGGCGGCTTGACGGAGATGCCCCCGGATGCCGGCAGTCGCCCCCGCGGCCGATCTTGACGATGGCCCCCGGACCGCCCGGTCCGGGGTGGTGCGGATGTGTGCGCTGACGCGGCGGGTCGAGCCGGTCGAGGCCTTGATCCGGTTCGTGGTCGGGCCGGATGGCGCGGTGGTGCCGGACCTGCGGCGCCGGCTGCCGGGCCGCGGGCTGTGGCTGACCGCCTCCAAGGCGGTGGTCGGGCAGGCGCTGCGCAAGGGGATTTTCGCCCGCGGCTTCCGCCGCAAGGTGGCGGCTTCCCCGACGTTTGCCGACGAGGTCGAGGCGCTGCTGGTGGCCGGGGTACAGGATGCGCTGGCGATGGCCGCCAAGGCCGGCCAGGTGGTTGCCGGTTTCGCCAAGGTTGAGCGCGCTATCGCCGAGCGCCGCGCGGTAGCGCTGATTCACGCCACTGACGGCGCCGCGGACGGCCGCCGCAAGCTGGAGGCGGCGGCGCGGCAGACCTATATTGGGGCGGACGGCGGGCTGCCGGTGATCGATGCGCTGAGTTCGGCGCAATTGGATTTGGCACTCGGCCGCTCAAATGTGATACATGCAGCGCTGACCGCGGGGCCGGCCAACGGATCGGTCCTGTCGCGCTGCCAGATTCTGGTCCGATACCGGACGGAGACGGGCGATGCGCCCGACGCCGGAGCGATGCTCGACGGCGACGAAACCGATGGCAGCATGGCGCGCTCGCGCGCCGTGGAACATGATTAGGATAGTGAATGGTTGACACCAAGACCCCTGGCGACAAGACGCTGAGCGTCAGCCCGACCAAGACCCTGACGCTCAAACCGCGCGTCGAGGGCACGGTGCGCCAGAGCTTCAGCCATGGCCGCACCAAGCAGGTGGTGGTGGAGAAGCGCGCCAAGCGGCGGCTTGCCAGCGACGCCGCGCCGCCGGCCGAGCCGGCCAAGGTGGCGGCACCGGCCGCCAAGGCGCCTGCGGCAC
>JBARWE010000208.1:0-4514 GCA_049646625.1 Xanthobacteraceae bacterium | reverse complement strand
CGCCATGATGAAGTCATGGGCATTGGCTGCTGTCGCCGCGGCGACAATCGCCTCCTCGCTGGCGTCCGGTCGGCCGAAGGCGATGTTGTCGCGGATGCTGCCCCGGAACAGGAACACGTCCTGCCCGACATAGGCGGTCTGCGCGCGCAGCGAGCGGCGCGACACGGTGGCGATGTCCTGCCCGTCGATCGAAATCGTGCCGCCGTTCACCTCGTAGAAACGCAACAGCAGGGCCAGTACGGTCGACTTGCCGCCGCCGGAGGGGCCAACCAGCGCCGTTACCCGGCCCGGTTCGGCGGTGAGCGACATGCGTTGCAGCACTGGTTCGTCGCGGCGGTAGGCGAAATAGACCTCACGCAATTCGATGCGTGCCTCGCTTAACGTGAGCGACGGCTTGGTCTCGTCGTCCGGCTCGGTCGCGGGCGCGTCGATCAGATCGAGCAGCATCCTGGCCGGCACCAACTGGCTGTTGAGTTCGAGGTTGAGGCGGGCGAGCCGCTTGGCCGGCTCGTAGGCTAAAAGAAACGCACCGACGAAGGTGAAGAATTGCCCCGGCGTTGCTCCGGTCGAAACCACCGCGTAGCCGCCATACATCAGCGCGCCGGCCACCGCGAATCCGCCCAGCGTTTCCATCAAGGGACTGGCGCGGTTCGACACCCGCGCCATCTTGTCGGCATTGCGCTGCACCTCGCCGATGCTCTGGTCGATGCGCGCCCGCATCGTGTCTTCCAGCGTGAACGCCTTGACGGTGCGAATGCCTTGCAGCGATTCCTGCATCGTCTCCAGAATGTCGGCGGTGCCGGTGAACTGCACATGGGCGAGCCGCTTGATGCGTTTGACCAGCTTGCGCAGCACGAGGAAGGCGGGCGGCGCGACGATGGCGCCGAACAGCGTCATGCCGGGGTCCTGATAGACCATGACGCCGACCAGCGCGATCAGCGTCAGGAAATCGCGCCCCACCGAAGTGACAAGCAGATTGAGGATCTGCGCTACTGCCGCAGCACCTTGCGTCAGTCGGTTGAGAAATTCCGACGAATGGCGGTCGGAGAAGAAGCCGATGCTTTCGCGCATCAGCTTTCCGAACAGGCTGCGCTGGTTATGGGCGACGATGGCGTTGGAGATCTGCGTCAGGATCACCGCCTGGCCATAAGTGGTGGCGCCCTTGACCACGAACAGCGCCATGATCAGGAGCGACAGCGAGACGATGGCACCGACATTGCGGTCGATATAGGCCTTGTTGATGACCTCGCCGAGCAGCCACGGCAGCGCCGCGGTGACGCTGGCGGCGGTCGTCATCAGCACGGCGGCGATGGCGTAGCGTCGCCAATAGGCGGCTCCCTGCTCGCGCAGCAGCCGGCGGATCAGCGCGGCTGCGGCGTGCGGGTCGTCGCTGATTGTCTTCGGCGTGTCGGCCATCGGCCCCGTGCTGCCAGCCATGAAAAGGCGCCGTCCATGCAGGCTGTCATGGCGGCTGGACGGCTTATTGCCTGCGAATGCGGCGCCATTCAAGCGCCGGGGCCGCCCGGGGAACCGGGCGGACGGTCAGGCCGGGCCGCCTTGGCGGGTCAAAAGGTCCGGCTCGCGGGCGAGGTGGTCTTCCCAGGCCAGCGCATGGGCGACGATGGCGTCGAGGTCGTCGTAGCGCGGGGTGAAATCAAGCGTCGCGCGCATCAATGCGTTGTCGGCGATCATGGTCATGATGTCGCCCTCGCGGCGGCCGACGTGGCGCACGGTGAAGTCGCGGCCCGAGACGCGGCGTACCGCGGCGATGGTTTCCAGCACCGAATAGCCGCGGCCATAGCCGCAGTTGAGCGTTGCCGAATGGCCGCCGCCGCGCAAGTACACCAGCGCTGCGCGGTGGGCTTCGGCGAGGTCCGAGACGTGGATGAAGTCGCGGATGCAGCTTCCGTCCGGCGTCGGATAGTCGGTGCCGAACACCTCCAGCGCCTCGCGACGGCCGAGCGCGGCCTCGACCGCGACCTTCAGAAGGTGCGTCGCGCCGGCGGTGGCCAACCCGACGCGGGCCTTGGGGTCGGCGCCGGCGACGTTGAAATAGCGCAGCACGACGTAGTGCAGCCCGTGGGCGCGCGCGGTGTCGTGCAGCATGATCTCGGTCATCAGCTTTGAGGTGCCGTAGGGCGACAGCGGCCGGGTCGGTGCGTCCTCGCGCACCGGCATGTGCTCCGGGTTGCCGTAGACCGCGGCGGTCGAAGAGAAGATGAAGCGATCGATGCCGCGCCGCACCGCGACCGCGATCAGGTTGCGGGCGGCCATGGTGTTGTTGCGATAGTAGCCGAGCGGATCGCTGAGCGAGTCGGGTACCACCACGGAGCCGGCGAAATGGATGATGGCGTCGATGCCGTGGGTGTCGATGGTCCGCTCGACCAGCGCCTCGTCGGCGACGTCGCCGGTAACCAGCGGCACGCCTTCGGGAACGAAGGCGGCAAAGCCGGTCGCGAGGTTGTCAAGCACGACCACCTGTTCGCCGGCCTCACGCAGCGCCAGTACGGTGTGGCTGCCGATATAACCGGCACCGCCGGTTACGAGGATTGCCATCTTCGTCGAGTCCCGATCCACGGTAAAACTGAACCGGAATCTAGGGATGGAGCGTGGAGTTAGATATAACGCGGCGGCGCGGGCCGCGATTCCGCCGGCGTTTTCGGCAGCCGATGGCAATTATGGTTGCCAAATCCTCAACCGCATCGTTCCACCTCGGGATATCCTGATCGCCATGGATACGATCCTGTTCGTCAAGACGTCCTCGCTCGGCGATGTGGTGCACGCCATGCCGGCCGTGACCGACACGCGGAGGCGCTGGCCGCAGGCGCGGATCGCCTGGCTGGTCGAGGAGGCATTCGCGCCCCTGGTGCGGCTCCACCCCGGCGTGGACGAAGTGCTGACGGTAGCGACCCGGCGCTGGCGCTCGGGGCTTGTATCGCCTGCGACCTGGCAGGAGATTGCCGCGACCCGGCGGCAATTGAAGGCGCGCGCCTTCGATCGCATCGTCGATGCGCAGGGGCTGATGCGTTCGGCCTGGCTGGCGCGCATGTCGCGGGGCGAATTGCATGGCTATGATGCGAAAAGCATTCGCGAGCCTTTGGCCGCGCGTTTCTACGACGTCCGCCACGAGGTGGCGCGCGATCTTCATGCGGTTGCGCGCAACCGCCGGCTTGCAGCGCTGGCGCTCGGGGGCGACGCGGCAGCGCTGCTCGACTACGGGCTGCCGCGGCCCGCACTCGTCGCTGGCCGCGCGCCTTACGCGGTGCTGCTGCACGGCACCTCGCGGGTTGCCAAGGAGTGGCGCGAGTCAGACTGGATCGGGCTTGGCCAGGGGCTGTCGCGGCAGGGCCTGGAGGTGGTGCTGCCATGGGGCACGGAGGCCGAGCGCATCCGCGCCGAGCGGGTTGCCAAGGCCATCAAGGGCAGCTGCGTGCTGCCGCGCCGGCCGCTCGACGAGACTGCCGCCACGCTGGCCGGCGCCACGCTGGTGGCCGGCGTCGATACCGGGCTGTTGCATCTGGCGGCGGCCTACCGGGTGCCGCTGATCGGCATTTTCACCGCCTCCGACCCCGGCCTGACCGGGCCGGTCGGCGCCGGGCCGATCGCGATCCTCGGCGGCGTCGGGCAGTATCCGGGCTTTGCCCGCGCCATTGAGGCGGCGACAGCGCTGCTGAGCGGCGGGGTGGGGACGTAGGCGTAGGCGTCAGGCGGCGCTGCGGGCAAGCACGGCGGTGGCGGCGTCGATCACGTCAGCCGCCGGAACCGCGCGGATATAGGACTCATCGGTGCGGGCCGCGATCGAGTGATAGGGCATCTCCTTGCCGCGCAGTTCCGGCGGTTGCACCACGGCGGCCAGCGGGTTCAGTGGCGCCCAGTGCCACGGGCTGGTCGGCCCGAAGATCCCGATGGTCGGGGTGCCGATGGCGGCTGCGACATGCATCAGCCCGGAGTCGTTGGAGATCGCCAGCCGGGCCGCCGCCAGCGCCAGGATCGCCGTGCGCAGGTCGGCGCCGGTCAGGTCGCGCACCCGTGCGCCGCCCTTGGCCACGATCTCACCGGCGAGGGCCGTCTCCGAGGGGCTGCCGACCACCCAGATATCGAACCCGGCCGCCGCCAGTGCCCGCGCCGCCTCGCCGTAGTAAGGCCAGCGTTTATGCGCCCCGACCGAGCCGGGGGCGAGCGCCACGGCCGGCGCATCGCCAAGGTTTTGCGCCGCCCGCCATGCGGCGATATCCGCCAGGGGAACCGCAAGCTGCGGCACCGGCCAGTCAGCGGGGCGGGCGGCGCTGGCCGGCAGTGCCAGCATCGCGGTTTTGTCGATCAGCCGGGGCAGCGCCCGCTCGCCCCAGCGCCAGCGGTTGAGCAGGCCGAAGCGCGCTTCGCCGACGAAGCCGACCCGTTCCGGGATGCCGGCCAGCGCCGGCGCAATCGCCGATTTCCAGGTGCGCGGCATGATCAGCGCCGTGCCGTAGCCGTTGGCCCGCAGCCGCGCCGCCAGCGCCGCCTGCCGGCCC
>JBARWE010000207.1:0-6355 GCA_049646625.1 Xanthobacteraceae bacterium | reverse complement strand
GCCTTGCCCGCGCCAATGCCGTCGCGCCGGACGATGCGCGGCTGCGCGCGGTGGCCCGCGCGGTCGGCGCCGATGTGCCGGTATGCCTGGCCTCGACCGCCTGCGTCATGAGCGGGGTTGGCGAAAGTCTGGCGCCGCTGCCGTTGCCGCGCCTGCCCTGCGTGCTGGTCAATCCGCGCGTCGCGGTGGCGACGTCCGAGGTGTTCGCGGCGCTCGGGCTGAAGCGGGCCGAGCTGCTGGTCGGCGCCCGCGATATCGTCGCCGCCCCGGCCTGGCCGAAGCCGGGCGCGGGCCTGGCCGACTGGTTCGCGGTGCTCGGCAGATACGGCAACGATCTCGAAGCGCCGGCGCTGAAGATCGCGCCGGCCGTCGGCATGGTATTGGCGGCGCTGCGCGCGACCGACGGCGTGCGGCTTGCCCGCATGTCAGGATCGGGCGCGACCTGCTTTGCGCTTTACGACGACGATGCGGCGGCGGCCGCGGCGGCGGCCCGGCTGCGGCGCGACGCGCCGCAATGGTGGGTGCACGCCGGCGTGCTGAATTAAGCCGCGGCTCGTCATGGCCGCGCTTGTCGCGGGCATCCACGTCTTGATGGCGGCTCAGCGAAGCAAGACGTGGATGGCCAGGATAAACCCGGCCACGACGCAAGAAGGAACGCGGGGAAGGGACCTTCGCCTCAGTGGGAGCGTGCGAGGCAGAACGCCACCACCTGCTCAAGCGCCGACTTCATCGGCGAAGCCGGAAACAGCGCCAGCGCATCGACCGCCATCGCACCGTAATGGTGGGCGCGCGCCATGGTGTCTTCCAGCGCGCGGTGCTTGGCCATCAGCCCGATGGCGTGGTCGAGGTCGCCATCGCCGATCTCGCTGCGCTCCAGCGCCCTGGTCCAGAACGCGCGCTCGGTGGCATTGCCGCGCCGAAACGCCAGCACCACCGGCAGGGTGATCTTGCCCTCGCGGAAATCGTCGCCGACGTTCTTGCCGAGCTTGGCGGCGACGCCGCCATAGTCCAGCACGTCGTCGACGAGCTGAAAGGCGATGCCGAGGTTCATCCCGACCGAGCGGCAGGCGGTCTGCTCGGGCTTGGGGCGGTCGGCGATCACCGGCCCGACCTCGCAGGCGGCGGCGAACAGTTCGGCGGTCTTGCCGCGGATCACCGCGAGGTATTCGTCCTCGGTGGTGGCGGTGTTCTTGGCGGCGGCAAGCTGCATCACCTCGCCTTCGGCGATGGTGGCGGCGGCCGACGACAGGATGTCGAGCGCGCGCAGCGATCCGACCTCGACCATCATGCGGAACGCCTGGCCGAGCAGGAAGTCGCCGACCAGCACGCTGGCCTCGTTGCCCCACAGCATGCGCGCCGATAGTTTGCCGCGTCTGAGTTCGCTCTCGTCCACCACATCGTCGTGCAACAGCGTCGCGGTGTGCATGAACTCGACCGCGGCCGCCAGCTTGATGTGGCCGTCGCCGTCGTAGCCGGTGAGGTTCGCCATCGCCAGCGTCAGCATCGGCCGCAACCGTTTGCCGCCCGAGGAGATCAGATGGTTGGCGACCTCCGGGATCATCGTCACTTCGGAGCCGGTGCGCGCCAGAATGGCGGCGTTGACGCGCGCCATGTCGGGCGCGACAAGTGCCACCAGTTGATCTATCGAGGGTGTCGAGGGGGACTCGAAGGGGACAATCACCGCCACGCGCTGGTCTCCGGGTTTCGGCTGCGCCCGACCATAGAAACTGCCGCGCCATGCGGCAAGGGCGGCCGGGATTTATCTCTGGGGGGCGCCGCAACAACGGGAGGCGATTTTGCGTGCCTTGCTCCGCACCAACGATGCGGTCACGATTTCCGCGGTCGGCGCGCTGCTCGACGGCGCCGGCATCCCGCATCTGGTGCTCGACCAGAACATGAGCATCGTCGAAGGCTCGCTCGGCATTATCCCGCGCCGGATCATGGTGCCGGAGGCGGACTGGGCTGCGGCACGGCGCCTCATCGCCGAGGCCGGGCTGGCCCACGAACTCGATCCGTGAGCGTGAAGCCGATGGCCGCCGCTGACGGTGCCGTCACGACCGACGGCTTTCTCGACGGCCGGCTCAGGCTGACGCAGCCGTGCGCCGGCCATCGCGCCGGCCACGATGCGATCCTGCTGGCCGCCGCGACGCCGGCATGCGCCGGTGACCGCGTTGTCGAATTCGGCGCCGGCGTCGGCGCCGCCGGGCTGGCGCTTGCGTTGCGCGTCGGCGGCCTCGATGTGACGCTGGTGGAGATCGATGCGGCGCTGGCGCAACTGGCGGCCGACAATGCCGCCGCGAACGGCCTTGCCGCGCGCGTCATTGTGGCCGACGTCGCGGCCAAAGCGGCAGTGCTGGCGGACCTCGGGCTTGGCGCCGACAGCGCCGACCATGTGCTGATGAACCCGCCGTTCAACGCCGCCGCAAGACATCGGCCGTCAGCGGTGGCGACGCGGCGGCGGGCGCATGAGGCAGGAGCCGAGACGCTGTCGCTCTGGGTGCATGCGGCGCGGCGGCTGCTGCGGCCGGGCGGCCGGCTGACGCTGATCTGGCGTGCCGACGAACTGGCGCCTGTGCTGGCGGTGCTGGCGCGCGGGTTCGGCAGCCTCAATATTCTGCCGGTGCATCCGCGCGAGGGGCGGGCGGCGATCCGCGTGCTGGTCACGGCGGTCAAGGGCGGTCGCGCGCCGCTTGCCCTCCACCCCGGCCTCGTGCTGGCCGATGCGGATGGCCGCCCGGCCGCGCAGGCCGACGCCGTCTTGCGCGGCCGGCAGGGTTTGATGCTTGCGGAAAGCTAGTTTCCCTGCCCCTTTGCGCGGCGGCTCAGGGCAGCGGTGTCGGCAGCGATTTGCGCGGCCGTCCCGACGCCGGGGTGATCCGAACGGCGGCCAGAAGGGCGCCGACCAGGCATATCAGCAAGGCAATCTTCATCTGGGCAACCCTTTCGGTTTCGCCGCCGGTCCGCACCCGGAAGCGAATCAATGGCATGCCTGCGCCAACGTTCCTGCTGCCGTGTCATGACGGCGGCGCAAAATTGTGGCGCAAGGCATTGATCGCTATGGTCGGTTGCGCGTGGGCCGGATGGGGCGCGCGGTCTATCGCGCGAATGTGATCGCGAAAGGACGGACATGATGGAGTTTCTCGCCCGGCTCGTGCCGGCCCGCTGGCGCCGCGGCGTCCCCGTTGTTCCGGTGGTGCGGCTGACCGGCGCGATCGGTGCGGTGACGCCGTTTCGGCCGGGGCTGACCTTGTCGGGCGTCGCCCGCCTGCTGGAGCGGGCCTTCACCACCCGCAGCGCCAGCGCGGTCGCGCTGGTGATCAACTCGCCGGGCGGCTCGGCGGTACAGTCGCGCCAGATTTTCCTGCGCATCCGCCAGCTCGCGGCGGAGAAACAGCTTCCCGTGCTGGTGTTCGTCGAGGACGTCGCCGCCTCGGGCGGCTACATGATCGCCTGCGCCGGCGACGAGATTTTTTGCGATCCGTCCTCGATTATCGGCTCGATCGGGGTGGTTGGTGCCACTTTCGGCTTTCAGGATCTGATGCGCCGGATCGGCGTCGAGCGGCGGGTCTACACTGCCGGCGAGCGCAAGGTGACGCTCGATCCGTTCCTGCCGGAAAATCCCGACGATGTCGCCCGCCTCAAGGCGATCCAGCGCGAGATCCACGCGGTGTTCATCGCGCTGGTCAAGGAGCGCCGCGGAACCCGACTCAAGGGTGATGAGGAGCAGCTGTTCAGCGGCGAATTCTGGGCCGGCGAGCGCGCGGTGGCGCTGGGGCTGGCCGATGCCATCGGCGACCTGCGCGGCGTGCTGCGCGCCCGCTTCGGCGACAAGGTCATGACCCCGGTGATCGCCCCGCCGGGCGGCCTGCTCGGCCGCCTCGGGCGCCGGTCGGGTGCCGGGGTGGTGAACGGTTTGCCCGATGCGGCGTTGTCCGCCCTGGAGACGCGGGCTTTGTGGGCGCGCTACGGGCTGTAGCCGGCGGCGGGCCGGTCGGCGCTGCCACAATCGCACCATGGAGCCTTGCGACACTTGCCAAAGCTTTGAGGGGTTTTTGCCATGCCGCCGTTTGTCCTGTTTGCCGCCGCAGCCCTCGGCAGCACCGTCGTCGCCCGCTTTGCCGTTCGCGAGTTTCGGCGCATCAATGCCGAGCTTGAGGCGGTGCGGCTGTCGCGCGTGGCCGAGCGGGCGCGTCACGACCGTCCGCGCAAGCTGCGCTACGATCCTGAGACGGGGACCTATCGGCCGGACTGATCGCTGTTAACGCGCGGAATGCCGGGTTGCGCGGTCGGCCAAGGCCGCCTGCCGCGCGGCCAGAGAGCGGCGCTGCGCAGCCTCCGCCGCCAGCAGCGGGCTGGCCGCCACGATGGTCAGCAGGGTAAAGGCGGCGCAAATCGTCAGCATGGCGTGATGTGTGCTCCAGGCTGGCCATGCGGGTGCGTTCTGCCTCCCGCCGCTTGAGGGAGGTTCACCACACCTGCCGAGTCGATGCGATTGCCTTGATTCCCTTATCCACCGCCGATACGGTCCGCCCGCGACTTATCCCCGGCGAATCCCGATCATCAATGACCGATCTTCCTCCCCACATGCGGCCCGAACGCTCGTTCCAGGGCCTGATCCTCGCGTTGCAGCGCTACTGGGCAGACCATGGCTGCGTGATTTTGCAGCCCTACGACATGGAAGTCGGGGCCGGCACCTTTCACCCGGCGACGACGCTGCGCGCGCTTGGGCCGAAGCCGTGGAACGCCGCCTATGTCCAGCCCTCGCGCCGGCCGAAGGATGGCCGCTACGGCGAGAATCCCAACCGGTTGCAGCACTACTACCAGTTTCAGGTGATCCTGAAGCCATCGCCGCCGGACATTCAGGAGCTTTATCTGACCTCGCTGGCGGCGATCGGCGTTGATGCGCATCTGCACGACATCCGCTTCGTCGAGGACGACTGGGAAAGCCCGACGCTCGGCGCCTGGGGACTTGGCTGGGAGTGCTGGTGCGACGGCATGGAAGTGTCGCAGTTCACTTACTTCCAGCAGGTCGCAGGACTGGAATGCGCGCCGGTCGCCGGCGAACTCACCTATGGTCTTGAGCGGCTGGCGATGTATGTGCAGGGCGTCGAGAACGTCTACGATCTCAATTTCAACGGCCGTGACGGCGACGACAAGGTGACGTATGGCGACGTGTTCCTGCAGGCCGAGCAGGAATATTCGCGCCATAATTTCGAGCACGCCGACACGGCGATGCTGTTCGAGCAGTTCACGATGGCGGAGAAAGCCTGCCGCAGCTACCTCGATGCGGGATGGCAGAGTGAGGCGCGCGAGCATCACCTGATGGCGCTGCCGGCTTACGACCAGTGCATCAAGGCAAGCCACGTTTTCAACCTGCTCGATGCGCGCGGCGTCATCTCAGTGACCGAGCGGCAGAGCTATATCTTGCGCGTGCGCGAGCTTGCCAAGGCTTGCGGCGAGGCGTGGGTGAAGACCGCCGCCGGCGGGGCGGGAGCGTAATCATGCCTGATCTCCTGCTGGAACTGTTCTCCGAGGAAATTCCCGCGCGGATGCAGGCGAGGGCGGCGGACGATCTGCGTCGCCTCGTCGCCGACAAGCTGGTCGCCGAGGGCCTCGTCTACGAAGGCATCAAGGCATTCGCGACGCCGCGCCGGCTCGCGCTGACCGTGCACGGCATTCCGGTGCGCCAGCCCGACCTCAAGGACGAACGCAAGGGGCCGCGCGTCGGCGCGCCCGAGGCTGCGGTGCAGGGCTTTCTCAAGGCGACGGGGCTGGCCTCGCTCGATGAAGCGATGATCCAGAAGGACCCGAAGAAGGGCGAGTTCTATGTGGCGCTGATCGAGAAGCCGGGGCGGCCCGCGATCGACGTCATCGCCGAATTCCTGCCGGTCGTGATCCGCACGTTTCCGTGGCCGAAATCGATGCGCTGGGGCGCGCGCTCGCAGAAGCCGGGCGCGCTGCAATGGGTGCGGCCGCTGCATGCGATCATCGCGACCTTCGGCCCGGAGACCGAGACGCCGGACGTGGTGCCGTTTTCCGTCGATGGCATCGACAGCGGGCAGACCACCTATGGCCATCGCTTCATGGCTCCCGGCGCGATCGAAGTGCGCCACTTCGCCGACTACGAAACCAATCTCGAAGCGGCGAAAGTGGTGCTCGATCCGGCGCGCCGCCGCGACATCATCCTCACCGACGCAAAACAGCTCGCCTTCGCGCAAGGCTATGAGCTGATCGAGGATCAGGCGCTGCTGGAGGAAGTCGCGGGACTGGTCGAATGGCCGGTGGTGCTGATGGGGTCGTTCGATCAGGCGTTTCTTTCGATTCCCGGCGAGGTGATCCGCGCCACCATCCGCCA
>JBARWE010000206.1:0-25307 GCA_049646625.1 Xanthobacteraceae bacterium | reverse complement strand
CCGCAAGGCGCCGCTTCTTTTTGTGGGTTATCGTGTGAGAGGTCGCGGCGCCGCTCATTCCAGCATCGCGGCAAGCCGTGGGCTGACATGCTCGCGGCCCGTCTCGTCGATCAGCAGGGCTGCGATGTGGTGGGTGATGGCGAAGGCAAGGCTTCGCTCCACGCCCATCACCATGAAGGCGGTGGCGTAGGCATCAGCCTCCATGCAGGAGGATGCGAGGACGGTGGCGCGTACCAGGCCCGCTTCGACCGGCGCGCCGGTTTTCGGATCGATGGTGTGAGCGTGGCGGCGGCCGCCAACCGTCACGGCGCGCTCGACGCCGGAGGTGGCGATCGCCATGCCGTGCAGTGCCACGACGAAGCCGGATGCCGGGTTCGAGCCGCGATGATCGATGCCGACCCACCACGGCGTGCCGTCCGGCTTGACGCCGCTGCCCGCCAGTTCGCCGCCGATTTCGACCAGCGCATGCGAAAAGCCGTGCGCGTGAAGCCGCGCCGCAACCAGATCGACGGCAAACCCTTTTGCGATCGAGGACAGATCGAGCCGTAGCCCGCCGGGCTGGCATACGGAGCCGTCAGGTGTGAGCACGAGCTGCCGCCAGCCGCAGGCGTGCAAGGCGGCGTCGATATCGGTTTGCGCCGGCGGCAGCGTGGCTGCCGGGCGCGGGCCGAACCCCCACAGATCGACCAGCGCGCCGAGCGTCGGATCGTAGGCGCCATTGGTCTCGGCAGCGACGCGCAGCGCGCATTGCAGGACGTGTCGGAATTCGGCCGGCAGCGCCAGCTTCGTGCCGGCCGTTGCCGCGTTGAATCGGCTGATGTCGGAGCAAGGCTGCCACGGACTCATCTGGGCGATCACCAGATCGAGCGCCTCGGTGACGATCGTGTTGTGCTGCCCCGCATCGGTGCCCCGCGCGGTGACGGCGGCGACCGACCACGACGTGCCCATGGTATTGCCGTGAAGCCGGACGATTTCGCCGCCGGTCAGCGGCGCGACGTGTTCACGGGCGAACCGCAGCGGGATCGCGACGCGCCGCGCCGTCCCTTCGGTCACTGTTACGGCGGCAGCACTTCGACGGTGGCGGAATAGCTGGCGCGCCGCTTGGCATCCTTGATGGTCGCCTTGTCGTCCTGCACCGAGGCGCTCAGCCAGTACATGCCCGGCGCTGGCCATTTCACCGCGAAGGTGCCGGTGGCGTCGGTCTTGACCCTGATGCTGTTCAACTGGTCGCGATAGCGGATGCCGCCCGGCACCACCTCGACGTCGAGGCCGGCGGCCGGCTTACCGTCGAGCACCAGCTTGAATTTCGACTCCTCGCCGGCAAGCAGGTTGTTGGGATGCGTCACCGGCACCAGTTCGAGGCCCTTGCCGCTCGGCTTGAACGCCGCTTCGGTCGGCTTGCCGGTGGTCACGAAGGTCTCGATGCGGCCCTGGCTTTGGGTGATGCGCACGTCGGTGGCGTTGGCCGGGATTTTCGTCGCGATATCCTCGGCCGTGCCACGCCAGCGCTTGTCCTGGCCGTCCTGCTTGTAGCGCGCAAAGGCGCCCTGATTGAGCACCGCGATCTTGTAGGTGCCGGGCTGGTCCAGCTTGAGGTCGAAGGTGGAGCGGTAGCGCCCGGTCGCGACGTTCTCGGCCTTGGCGGCGCTGCCGTCCGGTGTGGTGATGGCGAGGCCGTCGAGCCGCATCGGGTGGTGCTCGAAATAGAACAGGTCGTTGGAAATGGCGGCATCGACCGTTACCCACAGGTCGTTACCCGACAGCACCGTGGCTGACGGCAACAGCCACGCCCGGTGTGCTTGCGCCGGCAGCGCCAGCAGCGTCACGGCGGAAGCGGCGATCAAAGCCAGCTTGATGTTGCTTTTCATGGTCAAGTCCTCCCGTTACGGGGTGAGGGTCAAAGTGATGGCGCCGAGTTCGTGCTCGCCTTTGGCTTCGACCGTGGCGGTGGCCTGCGGCGGCCACTGGAACGGCAGGCGCAACAGTTCGCGGCCGCCGACCTCGCGCGCCGCCTCGACCACCAGAACGTAGTCGCCGGCCGACAGTTGCGACAGCGGCTTGGCCGCGGATTCAAACGTCAGCTTGTGCGTGCCGGGCGGCCGCGTCGGGGTGCTGAGGCCGTCCATCGGCATCGTCAGCTCGCGCCCGGTGCGGCGCCACCACTGCCGCATGTCCTTCAGCCACTTGTTGCCCTCGCTGTCCTTCAGCTTGAGGTCGTACCAGACCGCGAGGGTCTCGATCTTCGCTCCGTCCTTGCTCTCGATCCAGAACGCGACGTAGGGCCGATGATATTCGGCGACGTTCAGGCGCGGGATATCGACGCTGATGGCGGCGCCGCCGGCGAGCGCCGGCGTGCTCATCAGGCCGGTGATGGCCGCGGAGATGATCAGACGCATGGAGCGGACCTCATGAATGGACGAACAGGATCAGAAGCAGCACGGGAACGATCAGCCCGAGGCCGACCATCGGCCAGGTGGCGGGCCGCCGCGCCGAGTGGAAGTTGAGAAGCAACAGCCCGGTGGTGCAGAACACCAGGCAGGCGGCCGCGAAAATGTCGATGAACCAGCTCCATGCCGGGCCGGTGTTGCGGCCCTTGTGCAGGTCGTTGAGGTAGGCGATCCAGCCGCGGTCGGTCAGTTCATACGACACCTTGCCGTCGGCACGGTCGATGCTGAGCCAGGCATCGCCGCCGGCGCGTGGCAGCGAGACGTAAACCTCGTCGTTCGACCACTCGGTGTCGCGCCCCGCGGTGCCGACCGACAGGTTGGCGGCGATCCAGTCGCTGACCGTGGCCGGCAGCGGCGCCTTGGCGCTCGCCGGCTCGGTCTTCAGCGCCGCGGTGAGGGGCGGCGGCAGCGTGGCCTGGCGCGCGGTGACGTGGGCGCGGGCCTCGATCTGGCCGGCGTGGTTCAGCGTGATGCCGGTGACGGCGAACAACAGCATGCCGATCAGGCAGATCGCCGAACTCATCCAGTGCCAGGTGAGGAATTGCCTGAGCCAGAACGCCCGGCGCTGCTTCTGTTGCCACAGGCGATCGGCGTCGCTCGAAAGGCGTCCTTGTTGGGCGGGTCGACCGTGCATCGGGGCCGTCAGGGCTGGCGCATGGCGTTGCGACGGCGGACCGTCGGCGGAGCTGACCATACAGCATAAGATGAACGACCCACGGATCGGTTCCGGTTCTGCCGCGACCCGGCGGGCCGTTTGACGTTGTACCGAAGCTCGGTCCGGTTTGCTACCATACCAATTTAGCTTCATTCCAAATCGTTGCGCGCCGGGTAAGCGGTGCCTTCGCTAAGGTTTGTCGCAGTCTTGGGATATCTAGAAACATTCTAAATAGTCGGCTGGCTGCGATGCACTGCCGCATCGGGCTGGCCGAAGGGGCAGGCTGTGGCACTATCCGTCGCCGCCACGGGGGCCGGGACAACGACGAGGACATCGCCATGATCGACCGCCGCCGCCTGCTTGCCGCCATCGCCGCCGCGCCGTTCGCCGCTGCGCCGGCTGTGGCGCAATCGCCGTCGTCATCGAAAGAGCCGCTGCGCGCGGTTCGCATTCCGGGCGCCAATGTCGAGGTGCCGGTGGTCGGTCTCGGCACTGCGCGCCGCTACGACAACCCGCAAGGCGAGGATGCGCTTGCGCCGCTGCGTGCGACATTGGCACGCTTCGTCGAGCTTGGCGGCACCGTGATCGATACCGCACCCTCCTATGGCCGCGCCGAACAGGTGATCGGCGAGCTTGTCGCCGATCTCGGTGTGCGCGATAAAATTTTTCTCGCCACCAAGGTCGGTGCGTCGTCACCGGCCGATGGTGCGGCGCAGATCGAGCGCTCGTTCCGCAACCTGCGCACCGACCGGATCGACCTGATCGCGGTGCATAATCTCAACGACGTGACCAATCAGCTCGCCGCCTTGCGCGACCTCAAGGCCAGGGGGCGCATCCGCGCGCTCGGCATCACCACCTCGTTCGATCGCCAGTATGAGGCGTTCGAGGGCGTGATGAAACGCGAGGCGCTCGATACCATCCAGATCGACTATGCGCTCGATAACCGCAACGCGGCCGCGCGTATCCTGCCGCTGGCGCAGGACAAGGGCGTGGTGGTGATGATCAACCTGCCGTTTGGCCGCGACCGGTTGTTCAGCGCCACGCGCGGCAAGCCGCTGCCGGACTGGGCCGCCGAGATCGGCGCGACAAGCTGGGCGCAGGTGTTCCTGAAATATGTGCTCTCGCATCCGTGCCGGCCGATCGCCATTCCGGGCATGGCGCAAGCGCGTTATGTCGACGACAATCTCGGCGCGGCGAGCGGGCCGCTGCCGGATGCAGGCTTGCGCCGGCGCATGGAGCAGTTCATCGATGCGCTCTGAGCTACGGCCGGCACTGGCGCTCGTCGGCCGCGTGCTTGCGGCGGAGCGCAAGGAAGTGCCGGCGGTCGTTGCCGGCTTTCTCCTGTTTGTGCTGCTGTTCGCCTCCTACTTCATGCTGCGGCCGGTGCGCGAGACGTTCGGCATCGCCGGCGGCGTCAAGAACCTGCAATGGCTGTTCACCGGCACGTTCCTCGCAACGCTGCTGGTGGTGCCGCTCTACGGTTGGGTCGCGGCGAATGTGCCGCGCAAGCGGCTGCTGCCGATCCTCTATAGCGCCTGCGCACTGGTGATGGCCGGCTTTGCCGTCAGCCTCGCCGCCGATCCGGGCAATGTGTGGATCGCGCGTGCGTTCTACATCTGGCTGTCGGTGATGAACCTGTTCGTCATCTCGATCGCTTGGAGCCTGATGGCCGATCTGTTCGAGCCGGAGCGCAGCCATCGCCTGTTCGGGCCGATCGCCGCCGGCGCCAGCCTCGGCGGTCTGATCGGCCCGTTGCTGTCGGGCGCGCTGGTCGCGCCGCTCGGCGAGGCGGGGCTGTTGGCGCTCTCCGCCGCATTGCTGCTTTCGACGCTTGTGTGCGTGCGCTATCTGCTTGGCTGGCGCGCACGCATCGGCCCGCGTGCCGATGCGCCGTCGCCGGAGCGGATCGGCGGCTCGATCTGGGCAGGTCTCACTTTGATCCTGCGCTCGCCCTACCTCATTGCCATTGCCGGCTTCATCGTGTTGCTGACGACGGCCAGCACGTTTCTTTACTTCGAGCAGGCGCGCATCGTCGCCGCGACGTTTCCGAGCCGTACCGCGCAGACGCAGGTGTTCGCCGCGATCGACGCCACCGTGCAGTCGCTGACGATTGCCATCCAGATATTTTTCACCGGGCGGCTGGCGAAGCAACTCGGCGTCACCGTGCTGCTCGCCGCCGTGCCGCTGATGATGATGCTCGGCTTCGGGGTGCTGGCGCTGGCGGCGACCTTCCCGGTGCTGGTGGCGGTGATGATCGTGCGCCGTGTCGGCGAATACGCGCTGGTGCGGCCGGGGCGCGAGATGCTGTTCGCGGCCCTCGACGCTGAGACCAAGTACAAGGCCAAGAACGCACTCGATACCTTCGTCTATCGCGGCGGTGATGCGCTGGCCGGCTGGACCTATGCCGGGATTGCGGCGCTCGCCAATCTTGCCGTCGTCGCTCTGGCGGGCGCGGTGCTGGCCGGCGTGTGGGCTGCGCTCGGCATCGCGATCGGGCGGCGCCATGACCGGGCGCGGGCCGGCGTCAAAGTCGGGTGAGGCGCTTCAGTTATCCTGTGCCGGCGCGGCGGTAGCGTCCAGCAGCCAACTGAGCGTGCCGCTGTCGATGCTCTCCAGCGGCAGCACCGCGATCACCGGTGTGTCGTAAGGGTGCAGGGTGCGGATCGTCTCGCTCGCTTTGTCGGCCAGCGCGGCGCGGGTTTTCACGATCATCACCAGTTCGTTGCCGCGCTCCACCGCATTCTGCCAGCGATAGATCGACACCATGCCCGGAATGATGTTGACGCAAGCCGCGAGCCGCCTCTCCACCAGCGCGCGACCGATGGTCTCCGCCGTCGCAGGGTCGGGCATGGTCGAATAGATGAAGACCGCGCGCGCCATGCTGTCGTCGGGGCGGGTCATGCGGGGTTGAATGGTTGCGCCGGCCCGCTGCCGAGCGCGGCGAGGTCGAAGCGGGCGATGTCGTCCAGCAGGTCGCAGAAGGCGCGTGCACCATGGTCGATCAGGCGCTGGCCGGCTTCCGCGCTGGCCCGGCCGGCGTCGCCGACCACGCCTTGCGGATGCAGGTCCTGCGCCTGCCAGGCATAGGGCGCGGGGCGGCCGATCGAAAGCCGGCGGAAATCGTGGGCGCGCGTCGCCGAAGGAAAATCCGCGGCGGCCGCGCGCCGCACATGCTGCGGCCATGCCGCCAGCATGATCGAGGTCTCGACCGCGCCGCCATGAATGCCGTCGCGCACTTCCTCCGGCGCGAATGCGGCCTCCGAGCTGCTTAGCCGCGCCCACGACGTTGTCACCGCCAGCATCCGGTGGCGAGCGCGCAACTCCTGCGCCACCAGCATCATCGCCGCGCTGTTGCCGCCGTGGCTCGTCACCATCACCAGCTTGCGCAAGCCCGCCCGCGCCACCGCCTCGCCGAGCGCGGTCCACGCCGCAAGCGCCGCCGCCGGCGGCAGCGTCAGCGTGCCCGGATAGTCGGTGTGCTCGGTCGAAACTCCGACCTGCTGCACCGGCAGAAACACGGCCGGACTGTCCGCCGGCAGCAGGGTGCGCACGCGCGCCAGAAAGGCGTCCGCGATCAGCGTGTCGGTGCCGAGCGGCAGATGCGGGCCGTGCTGTTCGGTGGCGGCCAGCGGCAGCACCGCGATCCAGCCGGCGGCGGCAGCGCGGTCGAGGTCGGGCCAGCAAAGCGCGGCCCAGTCGCGGGAAGGGGGCAAGGTCATGCAAAAATCCTGTTGCCGCAATCTAGAGCATGATCCCGAAAAGTGTGAAGCGGTTTTCGGAAAAAGGTCATGCTCAAACAAAGAACTAAAGCTGGATGACGGTTCGAGAAAAAGTCATCCTGCTTGAGCGAAAACCGCCTTTCGGGGGGCAGCGTTTCCTTCAACGACGCGGCGGAATGGTTTATGAGGCGGTAGGCCGGGCCGGGGCGCCGGGTCGCGGCTTTCCGTCGGGGAGGGGATGACTGATGCAACTTGCCGGTTGCTTTCGGATACTCGTTGCGCTGCTGATGCTGGGCGCCGCCGCGCGGGCGCAAACCGCTCCGCCGCCCGCCGGCAAGCTCGACAAGGTGTCGTTCGGCACCAACTGGGTGGCGGAGGCCGAGCATGGCGGCTTCTTCCAGGCGGTGGCCGACGGCACCTACAAGGCTTACGGCCTTGACGTCACCATCGTGCCGGGCGGCCCCAACACCAACAACCGCATTCTGCTTGCCGCCGGCAAGCTCGATTTCTTCATGAGCGCCAACTGCCTGCAATCGTTCGACGCGGTCGCCAACAATCTTCCGCTGGTGGCGGTGGCGGCGATGTTCCAGAAAGACCCGCAGGTGTTCCTGACCCATCCCGAGGCCAAGGTCAAAACGCTCGCCGACCTGAAGCCCTTGACGCTGTTCATTTCCAAGGAAGGCATTGCCGGCTATCTGCAATGGCTGAAGTCGGAGCACGGGTTTTCCGATGCCAGGGTCAAGCCCTACACCTTCAACCCGCAGCCCTTCATTGCCGACAAGAAAAGCGCGATGCAGGGCTACGTCACCTCCGAGCCGTTCGCGGTCGAGAAGGTCGCCGGCTTCAAGCCGGATGTACTGCTGCTTGCCGACTATGGCTTCAATACTTATTCGACCCTGATCGAGACCCGTCGCGATCTGATCGACGGGAAGCCCGATCTGGTGCAGCGCTTCGTCGATGCCTCGATCGTCGGCTGGTACACTTATATCTACGGCGACAACGCCAAGGGCAACGCGCTGATCAAGGCGATGAACCCGGAGATGACCGACGATGTGCTGGCCAACTCGGTCGCCAAAATGAAGGAGTTCGGCATCGTCGATTCGGGCGACAGCCTCAACGACGGCATCGGCGCCATGAGCGACGCGCGAATGATGAATTTCTTCGACAAGATGGCGCGCGCCGGGGTGGTGCGCTCCGACATCGACTATCGCAAGGCCTATACGCTGCGCTTCGTCAACAAAGGCGTCGGGCTGAACCTGCGGCCGAAAAAGCCGTGACGGCAGCCGGGCCGGCCGTTCGTCTGCGTGGCGTCACAAAGGTCTATGACGGCGGCGTGGCGGCGCTCGGCCCGCTCGATCTCGCCATCGCGCGCGGCGCCTTTGTCTCGCTGCTCGGCCCTTCCGGCTGCGGCAAGTCCACGGCGCTGCGGCTGATCGCGGGGCTGGCCCTGCCGAGTAGCGGCACGGTGGAGGTGGTGCGCGCCGCGGCGCCCGGCGCGATCGGCTTCGTGTTTCAGGAACCGACCCTGATGCCGTGGGCGAGCGTGCGCGACAATGTTTACCTGCCGCTGCGGCTGGCGGGCGTGGCGCGCCGCGATGCGATGGGGCGGGTCGAGGCGATGCTGGCGCGGGTCGGGCTGGCCGACTTCACTGGCGCGATGCCGCGCGAACTGTCCGGTGGCATGAAAATGCGGGTGTCGCTGGCGCGCGCGCTGATCACCGAACCGGACATCCTGCTGCTCGACGAGCCGTTTGCGGCGCTCGACGAGATCACCCGCTTCCGCCTCAACAACGACCTGTTGGCGCTGTGGCGGGACCTCGGGAAGACCATCGTGTTCGTCACCCATTCGGTGTTCGAGTCGGTCTATCTGTCGCAGCGGGTCGCGGTGATGACGGCGCGGCCGGGGCGCATCAGCGCCACGTTCGAGATTGCCGGACCCGAACCGCGCGGCGAGGAGTTTCGTACCTCGCCCGACTATGCCGCGCAGTGCCGCGCGGTGTCGGCCGCGCTGGCGGCGGCGAGCGCAGGCGGGATGCGGGAGGCCGCGCGATGACGCCGAACTTCGGCGATCGCCATCTGGCGCGGCTGTTGCTGCCGATCGCGGCGCTGACCTTGAGCCTGCTTGCGTGGGATCTGATCGTGCGGCTCAACGGCCTGCCGCCCTATGTGCTGCCCGGCCCCGGCCTCGTGCTGGCGACGTTGGTGCAGGACTGGGGGATCCTGTGGCAGTCGCTCATGATCACGCTGGTGACGACGTTCGAGGGGTTTGCCGCTGCCGCCGTGGCCGGGCTGGTGCTCGCGGTTCTGTTCAGCCAGTCGAAATGGCTGGAATACTGCTTCTTCCCCTACGCGGTGATCCTGCAGGTGACGCCGGTGATCGCCATCGCGCCGCTCCTGCTGATCTATCTGCCGCAGCAGTTGGCCGTTGTGACATGCGCCGGCATCGTGGCGTTCTTTCCGGTGCTCGCCAACGCAACGCTCGGCCTCAACTCGGCCGACCGCAACCTGGTCGGGCTGTTTGCGCTCTATCGTGCCTCGCGCTGGCAGACCCTGCGCTATCTGCGCTGGCCGGCGGCGCTGCCGGCCATCATGGGCGGCTTGCGCATCGCTGGCGGATTGTCGCTGATCGGCGCGGTGGTCGCCGAAATTGCGGCCGGTGCCGCCGGCTCCGGCTCGGGCCTTGCCTGCCGCATTGCGGAATCCGGCTACCGGCTCAACATTCCGCGCATGTTCGCGGCGTTGCTGTTGCTCTCGATCGCGGGCATTGTCATTTATATGGCGCTTGCGCTGGTCTCGCATCTTGTCTTGCGGCGCTGGCACGAAAGCGCGCTGGGAAAGGATATGTGATGGCGACGGCGACCTCTGAGGATGCGATCGATCTTCTCATTTACGGGCCGGTCAAACCGGTGATCAATTCGGGGTTCGCGGCGCCGTTCGTCGCCCACACCATCGAGAGCAAGAACGAACTGACACGGCTCGCCGACGAGGTGGCGGCGCGCATCCGTGGTATTGCGGTGACGGGGCTGGTGGCGACCGACAGTTCGGTGCTGGCGCGCTTTCCCAAGCTTGAGATGGTGGCGAGCTTTGGCGTCGGCTACGATCACGTCGATTCGGCCTATGCCCGCGAGCACGGCATTATCGTCACCCACACCCCGGATGTGCTGACCGAGGAGGTCGCCGACACCGCGCTCGGGCTATTGATCGCCACGCTGCGCGAATTCGTCCGTGCCGACCGCTATCTGCGCAGCGGCCAGTGGGAAACCCGTGGCGACTATCCGCTGACGCGCGGCTCGCTGCGCGACCGCACCGTCGGTATCGTCGGGCTTGGCCGCATCGGCAAGGCGGTGGCGCGCCGGCTCGATGCCATGCAGGTGCCGGTGGTCTATCACTCGCGCCGGCCGGTCGAGGGCGTTGCCTACAAGCACTACCCGAACCTGATGGAGATGGCGCGCGATGTCGAGACGTTGATCGTCATCACGCCGGGGGGCGCGGCGACGCGCCACCTGATCAACGCCGAGGTGCTGCAAGCGCTCGGCCCGGAGGGCGTGGTGGTGAACGTCGCGCGCGGCACGGTGATCGACGAGGCGGCACTGACCGCCGCGCTGAAAGCCGGCACCATTCTCGGCGCCGGCCTCGACGTGTTCGAGCGGGAGCCGAAGGTGTCGGACGAATTGCGGGCACTGCCCAACACCGTGCTGCTGCCGCATGTCGGCTCGGCCACGGTGGTGACGCGGCGCGCCATGGAGCAGCTTGTGGTCGATAACCTCAAGGCCTGGTTCGCCGGCAAGCCGCCGCTGACGCCGGTGCCGGAAACGCCGGCTAAGGGCAGGTGATGCGCGGGCCGGCGGCCGGCGTCATTGCGCTTGCCATGCTCGCCGCGCCGGCGGCGCTGGCGCAGGATGGCGGCGCGCTGGCGCGCGCGATGGTCGGGCAATGGGAACTGGCGACCGCCGAGCGCGGCAAGACCTGCGTGCTGACGCTTGCCACCGAGCCGGCCGCCAACGGCATGCGGATCGAGCTTGACGGCGGTTGCGCCGCCGCGCTGCCGTTCACCCGCGACATCGTCGCGTGGAGCGTCAAGGGCCTCGATATCGTGCGGCTGCAGGACGCCGCGGGCGAAGCAGTGATCGACCTGACCGAGGTGGAGAGCGGCATCTTCGAGGGCATACGCAGCGGCGAGGGCGTCTATCTGATGCAGGATCTCGCCGCCGCCCGCGCGCTGACGCGCTCGATGGACCAGATGATCGGCGAGTGGGCGCTGATGCGCGGCTCCGGCCGCACGATCTGCAATATGACGCTGACCAACACCGAGGCCGACAACGACAATTTCAAGGTGTTCCTCAACAGCGGCTGCGGGCCGCTGGTCACGGGCTTCAACCCGGTGATGTGGCGGCTTGAGCGCGGCGAGATCATTCTCATCGCCGCTAACGGCCAGAGCTGGCACTTTCAGGCCGACGACAATGCGCAGTGGCGCCGCGTGCCGGAGGAGCCAGACCCCTTGCTGCTGGTGCGGCAGTAAGCGTAGCGTTTCATGTTTTGACGGAAACACCTTGCGCCGTCATGGCCGGACTTGTTCAGGCCATCCACGTCTTGCTTAAAGGACCCGCCGTCAAGACGTGGATGCGCGGGACCATAGGCGTTCGATAGAACGCCGTTCTTCGAACGGCTAGGCCCGCGCATGGACAAAGCGCTCAGATCAGCCGCAGGCCCTTCATGCTGGCGTGGCCGCTGCGCCCGACGATGATGTGATCGTGCACCGAAATTCCCAAGGGGCCGGCGATATCGATGATCGCCTTGGTCATCTGCACGTCGGCGCCCGACGGTGTCGGGTCGCCGGAGGGATGGTTGTGCACTAGTAAACCGGAGCCGTGAACGTCAAGCAAGAACAAGGGGTTGTGAGAACGCGACTTCCAACTGGGGTATGGGTCTGGGGTATCTTTAAAATGCTTACTCGTGAAGAACCCGCAACAGCAGGCTGAGTCTGCATGAGCATTTGGTCGTCCCGTTGGATCACGCTTTCCGAACCAACTTTGCATTACCGCGGCTTGCTTCGCGCTGGATAGATCATCCTGCATGCCTCTGCGACTGCTCAGTCGCCGACATAGACACTGGTGAAGGCGGATCGCAGGTTCTGCGGCGCCGCCAGACCGTGCGGGTATCCCGCGTTCACGCAAGGCCGCCACCAGCTCGCGTTTCGTCGGCAACTCGGGTACCGGAACCTCCGGCCGCGCCGCAATCCTTGAAAGCTTTGAACTCGCTCGAATCCGGGGCTGCGGGGTCCAAGTGCGCGAAACACGAGTGGGTTGAGTCCGGCTAGGATCAAGTGTTGTCCCTCGATTGGCAACAGGCCAAGCGATACGCCGAGTCCGGCCAAGATGAACGAGAACTCGCCGATTTGTGCCAAGCTCGCTGAAATTGTGAGCGCGGTGTTGAGCGGGTAGCGTAAAGCGAGAACGAGGAGAAATGCCGCGAGCGTCTTGCCGACGACGATGATTGCAACGACGGTAAGGATCTTCAACGGCTGGCCGATTAGAATTGCCGGATCAAACAGCATTCCGACGGAAACAAAGAACAGAACGGCAAACGCATCCCGCAGCGGGAGCAATTCCTCGGCCGCACGGTGACTGAGGTCGGACTCGTGCATTACCACGCCAGCAAAGAAGGCGCCGAGCGCGAAGGAAACTCCGAAGAGCTCAGCCGAGCTATAGGCAATCCCGACAGCAACGGCGATGATGCAGAGTGTAAAGAGTTCATGGGACCCGAGGCGCGCCACCTGTGCAAGCAACCACGGAAAGGCCCGGCGGCCGACCAACAGCATAATGCCGACGAAGGCGGAGACCTTCGCGAGTGTGAAGGCCAGAATCAGGAGGACGTTTTCGTTTGCGACCTGCATAAAGGGCCCGCGCGCACCTCCGTCAAGCCAGCCAGCGAGGGGCGGCAGAAGCACGAGGGTGAAGACCATCGCCATATCCTCGACGACAAGCCAGCCGACCGCTATCCGGCCATTGACAGATTCAAGTACACCACGATCTTCCAGGGCACGAAGCAGCACGACGGTGCTCGCAACTGACAACGCAAGCCCGAATACGACCGCTGCGCGGAGGCTCCAGCCCCACCACATGGCTACAGCGGCCCCGAGCGCGGTCGCCGTGGCGATCTGGGCGAGTGCGCCAGGTAGTGCGATACGGCGGACTTCCAACAGGTCGTCGAGTGAAAAATGCAGGCCGACACTAAACATCAGCAGAATGACGCCGATCTCAGCCAGTTGCTGCGACAACTCAAGGTCCGCGACAAAGCCCGGCGTATTTGGCCCGATGGCCACGCCTGCAAGTAGATAGCCAAGAATGGTCGGCAACCTCAGTCGCGCAGCCAGGAAACCCAAGATCAGCGCGAGCCCAAGGCCAGTGGCAATTGTTGCGATCAAGGTAAAGCTGCGCTGCTGGTTAGAGGTGGAGAGATCGATTGGGCGTCGAACCGCTCTGCGTTCCGCTTTTGCATCTCTAGCGAAGAACGCCGTGTCGAAGGTTCAGCCTGCGCCGGATCGAAGCCGAGGTTCCTGGCCGGCGCATCGGTCGCTACAGTCCGAGCAAGGCTCTTGACGAAACCCAGGATCTCCTCCGCCGTGTCGCGGCGAATCTTCATCCCGTAGCTCAGAATCGATCCGTTTCTGGACATCCGTGACTCAGCGTCAGCAATCATGCCTTCCAGCCGTCGCTGTATCGCTTCGATGTGATCTGGCATTCTCTCTCCAAGCGCCGTATCTACTAACTTTGGAGGCCGTGCATGCGAGACCGGCATCGACGTCGGCCTCGCATGCACACACGCTGTCACGCTGTGACTCGTGGTGGGTTGCGATGCATGAACCACAGCCGCGCGGCGGCGAGAACTGCCACCGCTATGCCGACCGCGAGGTGCACGCCCCTCGCAGCTGCATTTTCCGAAAAGGCGACCGCCCAGGGGGCGATGGCTGCCCAGACGCCGAGCGCCAGATTGACCCACTCCTCCCACTCATTGAAGGCGACGATTGCGCCGAGTGCGACGAGTGCAATAGCAGCACCGGTGATCCACGCGTTCCAGGCTGCAGTAGCCTCAGCGGCGAAGTCCAGCGCCCAGGGGGCGAGCGCCAGGCACACGCCGAGGACGACGTTTACAACGTCGATGACGTTCTCTTTGATGTTGAGTGTTGTGAGTCTGTCGAACATGACGTCTCTCCGTTTTCGTCACTTTGTGGTTAGCGATGCTTCCGGGGGAAGCTTTTGGAGTGGTGTCGTCAGCTTCCGCAATAGCGGCACCACGAGAGTCATTGGCGGACGACCCAACGGTCCCATTCGGATTGTCGAGTCCGACTTCTTCCTCGACGTCGTCGCGCTGCAAGTTTAGCAACCATTGGCGGAGCCAGGTCGGATCGACTGCTCCGGCGGCAATCTCGCGAAGCGCGGTGACGGTCGGCTTGTCCCCATCCAGCGACACGTGCGGTGTGTGCCCGCGGCTCAACGCACGGGCGCGCGCTGCGGCGAGCAGCACAAGCTCGAAGCGGTTCGGTACGACCCGTTCGCAGTCGATGGTCGTGATCCGTGCCATACGATCTCCTATGCGGCCTGACGGTCCCCGCTGCTTGCTGCTCGGACGAAGGCAAGAGGAGTATCGACTGGTCGTGCCCGATCCTCGCAGACCTCATCGGCGCTGCGATCCCGCGGCGCGTAGCGGGCATGATCCTGACCGTGGCGGGCATGATCTTGGCCATGGACGATAAAGGTGAGGCCCTGCCGTTCCGCATAGGCCACGGCAGATTCTCGGGTCGGAAAAGTCAATTCGACCTGAGTAAGCGGATCGTCCCCACCGGTCCAACCCATCAGTGGTTCGATAAAGGGCGGCGTCCGTCGCTCGAAGCGGAGCTTCCAATGCCGCGTGTACGCCTTGCCCGATGTCATCGCGGATCGGGCGGGCCGGTAGATCACCGCGACCGCATCATCGGGAAACACAGAAGAGACCGTCAATGGTGTCTTCGACGTGCTGACGCGCCCAGTCGGATCCTTGCGTTCGCTCTCGACTAATTTCAACATTGCTGCCGCCTTCGCAGAGGTGGCGGCGGGAGTGCGCGAGCTCCCGCCCGCCGAAGTCTCTTCTCTGTTTACTTGCCGTTGATCGCGATGCGCTTCACGTTGCGTTGCGCCTCGGCCGATCTCGGCAGGGTAATGACGAGCTCTCCGTTTCGGAACGACGCGCTCACTTTGTCCTCGTCGACGTCATCAATGGGGATGCGCCGTTCGAACCGGCCATAGAAACGCTCGCTGAACAGCTTGTCGTTGTCTTTTGTCTCGGCCCTCTTCTCGCCCTTGATGGCGAGCGTGCCATTCGACAGCTGAACCTCGATATCTTTTTCCTCGAGCCCAGGAAGCTCGGCCGTGACCCGCACCTCTTTGTCGTTCTCGCTCACCTCGATGCTCGGCCACGACCCGACGCGGTCGAACACGCGGTCGAAGCGGAAGGGGCTGAGCTCGAACCCACGAAAGACGTCGTCGAACAAGCGGTTCATCTCACGATGCAAAGTCAGGAAGGGCGCGCCTTCCTCTCCGCGCTGCACCGGAACGCTACTGCTGCGGTTCCAGGGAATGAGATCTCTCATGCTCATGTTGTGTCTCCTTTCTCAGTTGTTTCTCCTATCTCAGACGGGCGGCGCGCGTGGCCGGGGCCACGCGAGACCACCTCCAGCCGGCCCGATCGGACTTCCGATCAGGCCGCTTGCTTCTGCTCGATTTGCTGGGGTTCGCCGCGGGAAGGCCCCGATTTGACCGCGATCCGGCGCGGCTTCATGGCCTCCGGCAACTCGCGCACCAGGTCGACCTGCAGAAGTCCGTCCTCGAACGAGGCGCCCTTCACCTCGACGTAGTCGGCGAGGTTGAACTGACGCCGGAACGGACGCCCGGAGATGCCCTGGTAGAGGTACTCGCGATCATCCTTGTCGGCCTTGCGGCCTTCCACGGTCAGCATGTTTTGCTCCGCCGTGACGGTGATCTCCTCCGGCTTGAAGCCAGCCAGAGCCAGCGAGATGCGATAGTTGTCCTCACCGGTCCGCGCGATGTTGTAGGGCGGGTAATTGTCCTCGCCCGCCAACCGGAGCGAATCATCGATGAGATCGACGAGGCGATCAAAACCGACGGTCGATCGCCAGATGGGTGTGAGATCGAAGTCTCTCATAGCCACATCCTCCATTGAGCAACATGGATACGAGGGGCGCCCAAAGAGCCGACGCCCCCTTTGGACTCTGCCGATCCCCGATGGGGCGATCGGCGATTTGCGATTTAGGAAAGCTGTTCGCGGCGTCAAGGGGCCTGCCCGTCGTCGAAAGCATTTGAAGCCACTTGCCCCTGCCGCTCGTCGGGCCAGCCGCTGAATCGCCGTCCCGGCAACTAACCGCGCTCTTGGTGTTGCGGCCGTCTGTAGTCTATCAGCCAGCCTCACGTTCGAAGACGTCCTCTCAGTCGTCGGTCCCTGTCGAAGAGAATCATCATCGTTAGATCACCGCCACCAAAGCGACCCTCGAGGAGCTGTCTCGAGAGATGAAAAAAGGTGCGACAGCGGCGTCAGGTCAATGAATGACGATGACGCCGTCAACCGCCCGCCATTCGGCCGGCCGGATCAGCCGCCGGTGCGCGACCCTGACCGAGTGCAGCGCGCCGTCGAGTTCGCGCTGCCAATAGTCAAGGAAGCCATGGAGCGTCGGGAAGTCCGGCGCCGTATCGTAATCCTGCCAGACATAGAGTTGTAGGAAAGCCGGGTGGTCCGGCAAATGGTAGTGGATTTCCGCAGTGGTCAATCCGTAGCCTTGCAGCTGCAGCAAAAACTCCCGGCTCGCAGCCATTGGTTCCGGTCCTCCAAAGTTGTGGCTTGATGCGTCACGTGGTCGGGCGGCGGGTGTTGTCCGCTGGAAATGTTGGCGCCCTGGCAGCGGGCCGAGCGAAATCGTCCAGTCGGCGCAGTGCGTCCATGACGTCGTCGAAGGACACCGGCGCAGGGGTACCAGGGATTTGACGCAAGGCTGGCATGGACTCGACCGCGCAGGCGTCCGACGCCCAGGACGAAAGAATGGCCCGCTTCTCCGAAAGACCAAGGTGCGGATCGTCGATGATCTCGCGCGGATGTTTGTAGAACTGCGCCGGATTCAAAAGCCGATCGAGATGCGGATCGTCGGTGCTGAGATGAGACGGCGATGTCGCGTACTTCCTCGTCCCCACCATGGCGGTCTCCTGATTCCAATGCTCCTTTCCGAAGCGTGCGCAGGAACCGCTCGGCTCCTGCAATCGGCGATGATTTTGGTAGGCCCATTTTTTGCTTCAAGAGGGCAGTCTTTTACGACAGGACCTTGCGGTTCAACCTTTAGGCCGAACGTTGAAAATAAAAGAATAAATAAATCAATACGTTAACGCGCGTTGGCGCTCCAAGGCGCGGAGTGCCAAAAATTTTGCACCGACCTCTTGAACTCGATTTTTTCCGATCCTAGCTCGATTTTTGCGCCAGCCGGCGACGCCGGTTTGCGTCTTATGACATCGCTGACCTGAGCAAGGAGGGTTGCATGCATTTCCGCCCACTCCATGACCGTGTCGTCGTGCGGCGCCTCGATGCCGAGGAGAAGACCGCAGGGGGTATCATCATTCCAGACACTGCAAAGGAAAAGCCGCAGGAGGGCGAGATCGTTGCCGCCGGTCCCGGCGCGCGCAACGAGAAGGGTGAACTCGTCCCCCTCGATGTGAAAGCCGGTGATCGCGTCCTGTTCGGCAAATGGTCCGGCACCGAGGTCAAGATCGACGGCGAGGAGTTGTTGATCATGAAGGAGAGCGACATTCTCGGGGTCGTCGAGCATGCCGGAACGCTCAAGAAAGCGGCCTGACCGGAAATCATCGAACATCGTCCACATTGCTGAAGGAAGGAGGTAAAGCCATGGCTGCCAAGGAAGTGAGGTTCTCGTCGGACGCGCGCGACAAGATGCTGCGCGGCGTGGACACGCTTGCAAACGCGGTCAAAGTGACCCTGGGCCCCAAGGGCCGCAACGTCGTTATCGAGAGGTCGTTCGGTGCGCCCCGCATCACCAAGGATGGCGTCACCGTCGCCAAGGAGATCGAGCTCGAAGACAAGTTCGAGAATATGGGCGCACAGATGGTGCGCGAGGTAGCGTCGAAAACCAATGACCTTGCCGGCGATGGCACGACCACCGCGACGGTGCTGGCGCAGGCGATCGTCAAGGAGGGCACTAAGGCGGTCGCCGCTGGCATGAACCCGATGGACCTCAAGCGCGGCATCGATCTCGCGGTCGAAGCCGTCGTCAAGGATCTCACCAAGAACGCCAAGAAGATCACCGCCAATTCGGAGATCGCGCAAGTCGCGACCATCTCGGCCAACGGCGACACCGAGATCGGCCGGTTCCTCGCCGAGGCCATGCAGAAGGTCGGCAACGAAGGCGTGATCACGGTCGAGGAGGCCAAGAGCCTGGAGACCGAACTCGAGGTGGTCGAGGGTATGCAGTTCGACCGCGGTTATGTTTCTCCGTATTTCGTGACCGACGCCGAGAAGATGCGCGTGGAGTTCGAAGATCCCTACGTTCTGATCCACGAGAAGAAGCTGTCCGGCCTGCAAGCCATGGTGCCGCTTCTCGAATCCGTCGTTCAGTCCGGCAAACCTCTCCTGGTCATCGCGGAGGATGTCGAGGGCGAGGCTCTGGCCACGCTCGTGGTCAACAAGCTGCGTGGCGGCCTCAAGGTCGCGGCGGTGAAGGCCCCTGGCTTTGGCGATCGCCGCAAGGCGATGCTGGAAGACATCGCAATCCTGACGGGCGGCACGGCTATCAGCGAGGATCTTGGCATCAAGCTCGAGAACGTCACGCTCAACATGCTTGGTCGCGCCAAGAAGGTGGTGATCGAGAAGGAGAATACGACGATCGTCGACGGCGCTGGCCGCAAAAAGGACATCGACGCCCGGGTCGCGCAGATCAAGGCGCAGATCGAGGAAACGACTTCGGACTACGACCGCGAAAAACTGCAGGAGCGTCTTGCTAAGCTCGCGGGCGGAGTGGCGGTCATCCGCGTCGGTGGCGCAACCGAGGTCGAGGTCAAGGAGCGCAAGGACCGTGTCGACGATGCGATGCATGCGACCCGCGCCGCAGTCGAGGAGGGCATCCTGCCGGGGGGCGGCGTCGCGTTGCTGCGCGCCCTAAAGACGCTCGACGCTGTCAAGCCGGATAACCCCGATCAGAAGGCCGGCGTCGATATCGTGCGCCGTGCGATCCAGGTGCCGGCCCGGCAGATCGTCCAAAATGCCGGCGAGGACGGCTCTCTGGTGGTCGGCAAGATCCTGGAAAAGAGCACCTATAACTGGGGCTTCAACGCGGCGACCGGCGAGTATCAAGACCTGGTCGGGGTCGGCGTGATCGATCCAGCGAAAGTCGTTCGGACGGCACTCCAGGATGCCGCTTCGGTTGCGGCGCTCCTGATCACCACGGAGGCGCTGGTTGCCGAGAAGCCGAAGAAGGAAGCGGCTCCAGCGCTTCCGCCTGGCGGCGGCATGGACTTCTGACACTTACGAGACCCGCAGCTTCTGCGGGTCTCGTTCTCCCTATCATCGGCTGTGTCCGACAGGAACAGCGACGGGCCGCGCGGGCCAGATGGCCGCGCGTCCCTTGTCGATGCTTCGCTCATTTTGAGGAGGTGGTACCCATGAAAATCGCCCAGATCGCACCGCTCGCGGAATGCTGTCCACCTAAGCTCTATGGGGGCACCGAGCGGATCGTCTCCTACCTCACCGAGGAATTGGTCCGACAGGGGCATGAGGTGACGTTATTCGCCAGCGGAGATTCGCGAACAAAGGCAAAGCTCGTTCGCTGTTCCGACATGGCGCTTCGCCTTAATCCATCCGTCAAGGACCACACGCCGTATCACGTGATGATGCTCGACTCGGTTCGCGAGCAGGCGGACGACTTCGACGTCCTGCACTTCCACATCGACCTGCTGCACTTCCCGGTGATCCGCGACATTGCCGACCGCACTGTCACGACATTGCATGGACGCCTCGACCTTCCTGATTTGAAGCCGTTCTACGCCGCGTTTCCGGAGATCCCGCTGGTCTCGATCTCGCGTGATCAGCGCCGTCCGCTGGCGCGCCCCATCAACTGGGTTGGCAACGTCTATCATGGCCTGCCGCGCGACATGCTGCCCTTCACGGCCAATCCGAAAGGAAACTATCTCGCCTTTCTGGGACGGATATCGCCCGAGAAGCGACCGGATCGCGCCATCGAGATAGCCGCGCGCGCAGGCATGAAGCTCAAAATCGCTGCCAAGATCGACCGCGTCGACCAGGCCTACTGGGATGAAACCGTCGCACCAATGATCACCGCCCATCCGAACGTCGAATACATCGGCGAGATTAATGAAACGCAGAAAGCGGACTTCCTCGGCAACGCGCGAGCGTTGCTCTTCCCGATCGACTGGCCAGAGCCGTTCGGGCTCGTGATGATCGAGGCCATGGCCTGCGGCACCCCAGTAATCGCCTTCCGGTGCGGCTCGGTGCCGGAGGTAATCACTCCCGGCAAATCCGGCTTCATCGTCAAGACGCTGGACGGGGCAGTAGAGGCGCTCGCCAAAGTGGAGGCGCTGGACCGCGGCAAAGTCCGCGAGAGTTTCGAGAAGCGCTTCACGGTGGAGCGCATGGCGCGGGACTACATCGCCATCTATCGCGGCCTGCCCGGGACACGAACCAAGGCCGCGCGCATTCGTCGCCAGCAGGGCGACGAAGTCGGGCTGCAATCAGTCGCCTGACGGAGCTTGTGATGACGACGTCATGGGGAGAGTTGGACATGACAGCACACGTTCCGGTGCCGGCGGGCGCCGGAACCGTGCCGCTAGCGCAATTCTTTATACCCGCGACTACCTCCCTGCAGGAGCGGCGGCCTCGCACGTTAAAGCACGGCGATACCTTCGCCGTGTTTGACCACAACGGCGATGCCCTCTCGGGACCAGGGAGTCCCGAGGGGCTCTTTCACCGCGACACGCGACATCTGTCGCACCTTTATCTGACCATTGCGGGGGCGCGGCCAATGCTGCTGTCGTCGACCCTTCGCGATGACAATGCCACGCTTACATGTGACCTGACCAACCCTGACATCTATGACAGCAACGGGCGCCTGAGCCTTCCGCACGATCTCGTCCATATTCGTCGGTCGCGATTGTTGTGGAACGCGACCTGCTTCGAGCGATTGGTCGTGCGCAATTTCGACGAGCGTCCGCGGAGCCTCGCCATCGAGATTGCCTTCGATGCCGATTTCGCGGACATCTTCGAGGTGCGTGGTACGCGCCGTGAGCGTCGGGGCGTAATGCAGTCTCCGGAAGTTTCCACGAACCGCGTGACATTGAACTACATTGGACTCGATCATCGACAGCGAAGCACCACGTTGTCATTCGATCCCGCTCCAGCCCGGCTAACCGGAAGGAGTGCGCTCTTCACGGTCGCGATCGCGCCCAGAGAATCCCGCTCGCTCTTTCTGGAAATCAACTGCGGCTCCGAGGGCGTGAACCACCCGCCACGGCGCGCATTTTTCAGCGCTCTGCGTGATGCGCGCCGCGCACTACGGAGTTCCTCCTCGCGGGCCGCATCGATCGCGACATCCAATGAGATTTTCAACGAGGCCGTGCGGCGCAGCGTTTCCGATCTTTATATGCTGACGACGGATACGCCCGAGGGACCTCTTCCATATGCCGGTATTCCCTGGTTTTCGACCGTCTTCGGCCGCGACGCCCTGATCACCGCGTTGCAAACACTCTGGCTTGATCCCGCGCTAGCGCGCGGCGTCCTGTTGCATCTGGCTGCCCATCAGGCGACCAGCAGCGACCCCTTGGCCGACGCCGAACCGGGCAAGATTCTACATGAAGTGCGAGTAGGCGAGATGGCTGAACTCGGCGAGGTGCCGTTCCGGCGATACTACGGCAGTGTCGATTCAACGCCGCTCTTTGTCATGCTCGCCGGCGCCTATCTGGATCGCACCGGCGACCTCGTTACCATTTGTCGCCTATGGCCACACATCGAGGCGGCCCTCACATGGATTGAGCAATACGGTGATCGCGACGGCGACGGCTTCGTGGAATATCACAGACAGACGTCCGAGGGGTTGATCAATCAAGGTTGGAAGGACAGTTACGATTCAGTTTTTCACGCCGATGGAACGTTTGCCAAGGGCCCTGTCGCCCTTGTCGAGGTGCAAGCCTATGTCTACGGCGCGTGGTGCGCTGGCGCCAAGATTGCGGAGCAGTTGGGGCACGTCCTGCGTGAGACGGAGTATGAGGCGCGCGCGCACAGGCTGCGCGAAGCATATGATGCCCACTTCTTCGATGAAGAGCTTGGCACTTATGGACTAGCGCTCGATGGCGACAAGCGCTTGTGTCGCGTGCGCACGTCCAATGCAGGTCACGCGCTATGGACCGGCGTCGCATTACCCAGCCGGGCAGGACCGGTCGTGCGAAGCTTGATGGAGGGATCGTCGTTCTGTGGCTGGGGCGTGCGCACGGTAGCGTCGACGGAAGCCCGCTACAATCCGATGAGTTATCATAACGGCTCGGTCTGGCCACATGACAATGCGCTGATCGCAGCGGGATTTGCCCGCTACGGGTTTCGTCGCGAAGCCGCCCGAATCTTCGAAGGCTTGTTCGCAGCTTCCAGCTACATCGACCTCAGGCGGCTTCCCGAACTGTTCTGCGGATTTCCACGCCAGCGCACGCGGGGGCCAACCTTTTATCCCGTCGCCTGCACGCCGCATGCCTGGGCGGCTGCGGCGCCCCTTTATATGCTGCAGGTCTGTCTTGGGCTCGGCTTTGACCCCGGTGAAAGGCGGATCACCTTCGATGATCCGGTGATCCCGGCCTTTCTGAGTGAGGTCCTCCTCCGCAATCTGTCGATTGGCGATGACGCAGCCGATGTCGCGGTACGGCGATCCGGCCGGCACGTCGTCGTCGACGTCCTCGAGCGACGAGGGCCTGTACGGGTGGTGACAACGAGTTGAACGCCATAGCGATAGGGTGATGTAATAGTCGCAAGCGACATCGCTTGCTGAGTGGCTGAAGTAAACAAGGATTCGCCAAATCTGGACGTGAAACAATACGCAGGACGCTGATTGATGGAACGGCTGCTCAATTTCCTTCCTGCGAAGCCGCAGCCTGTGTGGGTACGCTACGCGACGACAACCGTCGTGATGACGTTTTGCATTGCGGTGCAGACCGGGCTTGAAAATCAAACGGGCTTTTCTGGTCTCTTTTTTCTTCTGCCCGGCATCTTCGCAGCGGGCCTTATGTTTGATCGGGGGGCATCTCTGTACGCGACTGCGTTTGGCACCGCGTTCGCGTATTTCTCCATCAGCCCAGCGGCACCGCTTCCCGGCTACGCGGCAGCCTATGTATTGTTCGCACTGAGTGGCGCCGCCATTGGGTTCGTCGCCGAAGCGTTGCGGACCGAGATGGAAAAATTCGCCCGGGCCGAAAACGCCAAAGCTCTCCTTCTTATGGAGCTGGCTCATCGCACCAAGAACAATCTTGCGATGGTGTCCGCGATGATGCGGCTTCAGGCGAAGATCCCCGGCATAACCGCTTCAGAAGCGCACAGCGAGATGGCCGCGCGTATTCAGATCATGGCACAAGTGTATGACCACCTCACGATACGGGCAGATCGGAAGGTCGTGGATGCAAGGCAGTACCTGACGGAAATCTGCCAGCACCTCGCGGCGTCAATCAGCGGAACGAGCCCGGTTGCCATCAAAGCCGATGCCGAAGAGCTGTATATTCATAGCGAACAGGCCGTACCCATCGCGATCATCGTCAATGAGCTTGTGACCAACAGCCTTAAGTACGGATTTCCGGAGAGTCGCGCCGGTCTTATCCAGGTTACGCTGCGAGCCGCCGATGAAGTGGTCCTGTCCGTAACCGACAATGGCGTGGGCATACTCGGAGAGCCGTCTGAAGGTGTGGGCTCCCGCGTCGTGTCGCTCTTAGTGCAGCAACTCGGGGGGACGATAACCCGTGAAAACATCGCCTCTGGCTGCCGCGTGACGCTGCGCATGCCGAAGCCATCCACATGACTACGGTCGCCTTGGTTTCAGCTTCTGGCACTAGGCTTCAGACTCAATTGGCCCACCAAGTTATGAGAGCAGCGATGTTGATGGCTGCTTCGAAGTTGCGTGCGAGCTTGTCGTATCTGGTGGCGATACGTCGCCAATCCTTGAGCCTGCAGAACATGCGCTCGATGAGGTTACGCCGCTTATAGGCCTCAGTGTCGAATGGGTGCTTTCGCTTTCGCGTCGGATTGTTGGGGATGACCGGGATCGTGCCACGTTGGCGCAGAAAGAGGCGAAAGCCGTCGCTGTCATAAGCGGCATCAGCGGCGCACAAGCGTGCCGCTGGCAGCCCGGACAGAAGCGGCAGAACGAGGCGGAGATCGCCGCGTTGTCCTGGTGTTATCTCGATGGCGAGCGGCCGGCCCCGGCCATCGACAACGGCGTGGATTTTGGTCGTGCGGCCACCGCGCGAGCGCCCGATCGCCTGTTCCTCCGCCCCCCTTTTCCGCCCGCAGCCGAGCGATGAGCTTTTGCTGTGGTGCTGTCGATCATGTGAACGTCATTGGGGCTTGCCGTTGCCAAGGCGCGAAACAGCGTCTGCCAAAGGCCACGGGCCGACCATCGATGAAAGCGATTGTAGATCGTCGTTGGCGGGCCATAACACGAGGGGCAATCCTGCCAGCGGCAGCCTGTCCGCAAGACATGCACGATCCCGCTGATCACCCGCCGATCATCGACCCGGCGCGCCCCAGGACGATTCTTTGGAAGCAATGGATCAATCGCCGCCCACTGCGCATCGCTTAACCAAAATTCGTTCGCCATCTTCAAGCTCCTTGCAAAGCTTGAATCTGACCTGAGACCCTGAACTTCCTCCAGATTTGGGTAGAGTTCGTCGATCACGGAGACGGACGATGCGACCCTCGCGGTTCACGGAAGAACAGATCATCGGGATGCTGAAGGAGCAGGAGGCCGGGGCGAAGACGGCGGATGTCTGCCGCAAGTATGGCATCTCGGCAGCGACCTTCTACAAGTTCAAGGCGAAGTTCGGCGGCATGGAGGTGTCCGATGCCCGTCGCCTGAAGGCTATGGAAGACGAGAACGCGCGGCTGAAGAAGCTCTTGGCCGAGCAGATGCTGGACAACGCGATCCTGAAGGATGTTGCCGCAAAAAAATGGTGACGCCCGATGCGAAGCGGAAGGCGGTGGCTCATGCCTGCGAGATGCATGGGGTGAGCCAGCGTCGGGCGTGCCAGGCTCTCAGGATCGACCGTTCGACGGTGCGCTACACCAGCATCCGTCCGGACGACGCTTCGTTGCGCGAGGCGATGAAGGCGGTGGCGGCGGAACGCCGGCGGTTCGGCTATCGCAGGATCCACGTCATGCTGGACCGCCAGGGCATCGTGA
>JBARWE010000205.1:0-3479 GCA_049646625.1 Xanthobacteraceae bacterium | reverse complement strand
GGCATGAGGCCGTCGAGCAGCACGCGGAGGTCAGTGTATTTCCATTCCTCGATCCGCCGGTGCGGCAAGCCGCGGGTGGCGAAATCAGCGAACGAAGCCGCGCGCAGATCGGCGACCGGCCCCGCGCCCGGCAACCGGCTCTGCGCCGCCACGAACAGGTCGTGGGGCGTGCGCTCCGGGGCAGGCTTGAGCAATGCTACGTTCATGGCGGACCTGTCAGGCAGCCTTCTCTTCGAACTGGGCGTAACCGGATTCCTCCAGCTCCAGCGCCAGCTCCTTGCCGCCGCTCTTCACCACCCGCCCGTTCGACATCACATGCACGACGTCGGGGACGATGTAGTTGAGCAGCCGCTGATAGTGGGTGATGACGACGAAGCCGCGCCCGGCCGAACGCAGCGCGTTGACGCCGTCGGCGGCGATACGCAGCGCGTCGATGTCGAGGCCGGAGTCCATCTCGTCGAGGATGCACAGACTCGGCTCGAACAGCGCCATCTGCAACACTTCGTTGCGCTTCTTTTCGCCGCCGGAGAAGCCGACATTGACGCCGCGCTTGAGCATGTCCTGCGGAATGTTCAGACGGGTGCAGACCTCGCGCACCTTCTTCAAAAATTCCGGCGTCGACATTTCGCCCTCGCCGCGCGCCTTGCGCTGGGCGTTGAGCGCGGTGCGCAGGAAATTCATCGTGGCCACGCCGGGGATTTCGACCGGATACTGAAAGGCGAGAAACACGCCCTTGGCGGCGCGCTCGTCCGGCTCCATGGCGAGCAGATCCTCGCCCTCGAACAGAACTTCGCCGTCGATGACCTCATAGCCCGGCTTGCCGGCGATGACGTGGCTCAGCGTCGATTTGCCGGAGCCGTTCGGCCCCATGATGGCGTGAACCTCGCCCCTGTTCACGGTCAGCGTCAGACCGTGGAGAATCTCGCGCTCCTCGACGCGGACCTTCAGATTTTTGACTTCGAGCAGCGCGCTCATCCCACACTTCCTTCCAGCGAGATCGAGATCAGCTTCTGCGCCTCGACCGCAAATTCCATCGGCAAATGCTGCAACACGTCCTTGACGAAACCGTTGACCACCAGGCCGACGGCTTCTTCCTGCGACAGGCCACGCTGCACGCAGTAGAACAACACGTCCTCGGAGATTTTCGAGGTCGTCGCCTCGTGCTCGAACAGCGCCGACGAGTTCTTGGTTTCGATGTACGGCACGGTATGCGCGCCGCATTTGTCGCCGATCAGCAGCGAATCGCAAGCCGTGAAGTTGCGCGCCCCGATCGCCTTGCGATGGGCGCTGACAAGGCCGCGATAGGTGTTCTGCGAGCGGCCGGCGGCGATGCCCTTCGAGATGATCCGGCTCGTCGTGTTCTTGCCAAGATGGATCATCTTGGTGCCGGAATCGACCTGCTGATAGCCGTTAGAAATGGCGATCGAATAGAACTCGCCGCTGGAGTCGTCGCCGCGCAGAATGCAGCTTGGATATTTCCAGGTGATCGCCGATCCGGTCTCCACCTGCGTCCAGGAAATCTTCGAGCGGTGGCCGCGGCAGTCGCCACGCTTGGTGACGAAATTGTAGATGCCGCCGGCGCCTTCCGAGTTGCCGGGATACCAGTTCTGCACCGTCGAGTATTTGATCTCGGCGTCGTCGTGCGCGATCAGCTCGACCACGGCGGCGTGCAACTGGTTCTCGTCGCGCTGCGGCGCAGTGCAACCTTCGAGGTAGCTGACGTAAGCGCCCTTGTCGGCGATGATCAGGGTGCGTTCAAACTGCCCGGTGTTCTTCTCGTTGATGCGGAAATAGGTGGACAATTCCATCGGGCAGCGCACGCCCGGCGGCACATAGACGAACGAACCGTCGGAAAACACCGCCGAGTTCAGCGTGGCGAAAAAGTTGTCCGAGGTAGGCACCACGCTGCCGAGATATTTCTGTACCAGTTCGGGATGTTCGCGGATGGCGTGCGAGATCGGCATGAAGATCACGCCGACCTTCTTCAGTTCGGCCTGGAAGGTGGTCGCCACCGACACCGAATCGAACACGGCATCGACCGCAACGCGGCGCTCGGGCGCGCCCTCGCCTTCCCCCTCGCCGTCCGGCCGCACCACGCCGGCAAGGATTTCCTGCTCGCGCAGCGAAATACCGAGCTTCTCATAGGTGCGCAGAATCTCGGGGTCGACCTCGTCGAGCGAGGCGAGAGCCTTCTTCTGCTTCGGCGCGGCGTAATAATAAAGGTCCTGATAGTCGATCTTGGGGTAATCGACGCGCGCCCAAGTCGGCTCCTGCATGGTCTGCCAGCGGCGGAAGGCTTCCAGCCGCCATTCCAGCATCCATGCCGGTTCGTCTTTCTTGGCCGAAATGAAGCGGACGGTGTCTTCGTCCAGACCCTTCGGGGCCTTTTCGGATTCGATCAGCGTCTCGAATCCATAGCGATACTGGTCAACGTCGATCTGGCGAACCCGATCGACCGTTTCCTGAACGGCTGGCATTTTTATCCTCCGCTCGCGGTTTCAAGGACCGCGGTGGATCACAATTTCAACTTACGACATCCGGCGGTCGAACGCACGCCTTTTTAGAACTGTTCAAGCGCAAATTCCAGAGACTCAGCCGGCTGCGCTGTGCATGGGACGAGATAAGGTTTTTGCCAGCTTTTTCCAGACTGCGACACAACGCTCCACCTCCTCGCCCGTCGTGTCCCGGCCGAGGCTCAGTCGCACCGCCCCGCGCACCAGGTCGGGCGCCACGCCCATCGCCACCAGCACATGCGAAGGTTGCACCTTGCCGGACGAACACGCCGCCCCGGAGGACACCGCCACCCCTTCGAGATCGAAGCCGATGACGGCGGTTTCCGCCTTCATGCCGGGAACGGCAACTAGCGTAGTGTTGGGCAAGCGCGGCACCGATTCGGCGAAGATCACCGTGTCGGGCACCTCACGCAGCCCCGCCTCCAGCCGGGCATGGAGCTGCCGCATGGCCGCAACCTCGGCCGCCATCGTGTCGATGGCGGCGGCGACCGCCGCCCCGAAGCCGGCAATACCGATCACGTTCTCGGTGCCGGCACGGCGACCGCGCTCCTGCCCGCCGCCGCGGATGAGCGCCTCGCCCGGCACGAGTCCCTCAGCCATGACAAGCGCGCCGACGCCCTTCGGGCCACCGATCTTATGGCTCGAAACCGTCAGAACATCACACTGCAGTCTATTGATATCGCAATCGATCTTACCGAACGCCTGCACCCCGTCGACATGCAGCGCCCCGCCCGCGTCATGCACCATTGCCGCGATCTCGGCGATTGGTTGCAGCGCCCCGGTCTCATTATTGGCCGCCATCACCGACACCAGCGCCGGCGGCCCCTCGGTCAGCAGACGGCGCAGACCGGCAAGATCGACCACGCCGCTCGCCGTGACTGGCAGTTGCGCTGTGGCGTTCCGCGGAAAGCCGCCGCCGGCCAGCACCGACGGATGCTCGATCGCCGACACCAGCAGCCGCCGCAG
>JBARWE010000204.1:0-2521 GCA_049646625.1 Xanthobacteraceae bacterium | reverse complement strand
GGCGTGAACGAGCAGCATCGAGGAAGCGGCCGCCAGCCGCCCCGCCTCGGCCAGGTGCGCGGAAGCCGCCGCAAGCGCCACTCCGGCCGCTCCCATCAAGCCGGCGCACAGCACGACGAGACGCAGCGCCGCCTGCCCGCTCACTGCCCCTTCTCCCGCAACAGGGTGACGATCGCCGCACGCAAGTCCGCTATGCCGTCACCGCCGCGCGAGGACGTCGCCAGTACCTGCGGATAGGCCGCCGGATGGCGTGCCAACTCGGCGTGCGTCGCTTCAAGGCGCGCCGCAAGATCGCCGCGCCCGATCTGGTCGGTCTTGGTCAGCACGACCTGGTAGCTGACCGCGGCTCGGTCAAGCGCCGTCATTACCTCGTGATCGAGGTCCTTGAGGCCATGGCGGGAATCGATCAGCACATAGACCCGCGCCAGCGACGCCCGGCCCTGCAGATAGGCGTGGATCAACGCCGTCCACGCCAGCACCTTGGCTTTCGAGGCGGCCGCATAGCCGTAGCCCGGCATATCGACCAGGCGCAATCCGCTCGTCTTCGGCCCCTCGAAGAAGATCAGTTCCTGAGTGCGGCCGGGGGTGTGCGAGGCACGCGCCAATGCATTGCGGCCGGTCAACGCATTGATCAGGCTCGACTTGCCGACATTGGAGCGGCCGGCAAATGCAATCTCGATACCGGCCATCGGCGGCAGCGTGGCGATCGAGGGCGAGGCGAACGTAAAACGCCAGTCGCCGGCAAACAGCTTTCGGCCTGCTTCGATCGTCGCGGCGTCGAACGCACCCGCCTCTAGCCCGCTCATCGCCCCTCGCCAGAGCAGAATGCTGGAGAGTTAAATCGGACCCGTGAGAACGGCCAGGATGAGGTCAAGTCGCCTTCTTTCGGGCAAAGGTCGCCTTGATGTTGTCGAACAGTTCGATCTTCACGCCGTTGCGGCGCATGATCATGCCCTGCTGCAACACCGAGAGCAGGTTGTTCCAGGCCCAGTAGATGACGAGGCCGGCCGGGAACGACGCCAGCATGAAGGTGAAGATCACCGGCATCCAGTCGAAGATCATCTTCTGCGTCGGGTCGGGCGGCGTCGGGTTCAGCTTCATCTGGAACCACATCGTGATTCCCATGAGGATCGGCCAGATGCCGAGCATCAGGAACGGCCCGAACACGGGCAGATGGGTCGGATCGAACGGCAACAGCCCGAACAGGTTGAACAGGTTGGTGGGATCAGGCGCGGACAGGTCCCTGATCCAGCCGAAGAACGGTGCATGCCGCATTTCGATGGTGACGAACAGCACCTTGTAGAGCGCGAAGAACACCGGAATCTGGATCACGATCGGCAGGCAGCCGGCGACCGGATTGATCTTCTCGCGCTTGTAGATCTCCATCATTTCCTGCTGCTGCTTGACCCGGTCGTCGGGGAAGCGTTCGCGCAGCGCCGTCAGATGCGGCTGGATCGCCTTCATCTTGGCCATCGAGGCATAAGCCTTGTTGGCGAGCGGGAAGAAGATCGCCTTGATCAGCACCGTCACCAGCAGGATCGCCACGCCGAAGTTGCCGAACAGGTGGAACAACAGATCGATGGCAAGGAACATCGGCTTGGTGAACATATAGAACCAGCCCCAGTCGATCAGCAGATCGAAGTGGTTGAGGCCGAGCTTCGCGTTGTAGCCGCCAAGACCGAACATCGGAAAATTCAGGCCGACGATGCGCGCTTCCTTGGCGCCAGCGAACAGCCGCGTCTCGACGCTGGCCGCGCCACCGGGCGCCACGGTCTGCGCGTTCAGCAGATAGTCGGCCTGATAGTTGTTCTTGCTGCCGCCGGCCGGATTGGCCGCGAAGCGCCCCTGCAATTCGGCGTCGGTGGCCGGCACCAGCGCCGCCGCCCAGTATTTGTCGGTGATGCCGAGCCAGCCGTTTGTAGCCTTGAACGTGACCTGCTTTTTCTCGTCGAGCTTGCTGTAGCCGTATTCCTGCAGGCCCTGCTCGCCGAGCACGCCGACGAACCCTTCGTGCAGCAGGTAATAGCCGGAAATCTGCGGCATGCCGTGCCGCGACACCAGCCCGAACGGATACAGCGTCACCGGCGCGGCGCCGGTGTTGGCCACCTCGTCCTTGAGCGTGAACAGATAATCCTCGTCGATGGCGATGGTGCGGCGGAAGGTGAGGCCTTCACCGTTGTCGTAGACCAGGGTGATCGGGTTGGCCGGGGTCAACGCGCCCGAGCCTTCCTGCCGCCACAGCGTGTTCTGATCGGGCAGCTTGACGCTGGCACCGCTGGCGCCGACCCAGCCGAATTCGGCGTAATAGGGATGCGGCGTGCCCGAGGGCGAGAACAGCACGATCGCCGGCGATTTGGGATCGACCGTCTCGCGATACTTGACGAGGGCGAGATCGTCGATGCGCGCGCCCTTGAGCGCGATGCTGCCGGACAGCGACGGCGCCTCGATGCGGACGCGCGGCGTCGCGGCGATCACCGCCTCACGCGACACTGGAGCGGACGCGCCGGCCGAAGCGCCGGGC
>JBARWE010000203.1:0-1714 GCA_049646625.1 Xanthobacteraceae bacterium | reverse complement strand
TGGTACAGTTGGGTGGGCTCGAACCACCGACCTCCTGTTCCACAGACAGGCGCTCTAACCAACTGAGCTACAACTGCATCCCGATGCACGAAGGGTGCGCGCAAAGCCCCGCGCTTTCGCAACGTGCCGATTGCGGCGGAAACTATGGGCAACGCGCTGTTTTGGCAAGCGCAAGCGGGTGCCTTTTCACGGGGAGACCGCCAGCCGCGCCGTTTGGCCCGCTCTAGCTCGCGCTGGCCAGCGCCCTGGCGGCGCTTTCACGAATCGGCTCGAACGTATCGGTGGCAACCCGCTGGCCAAGCTCGGCCAGTTCCTTCGACTGCGCCAGGAACGTTTCAATCTGGCTGCGCGCCTGCCCGCCAAACAGTTCGAAGGCCTCCGACAGCGACCCCGCCCCCATCAGTGCCACCCCGAAATCGAGCGCCGCCTGGGTGTTGGCGCGGCTCAATTCCAGCACGCGCTCGGCATAGGTGCCGGCGCCCCGCGTCGCCGTTTCCAGCGCCGCCTCGATTGCCTCATTGCCGGTCTCGGCCGCGTCGCGCATCATCGCGTAGCCGGCGCGCGCCTGCGCCACGCCGTTCTCGGTAAGAGAGCGAAGCGCTTCGGGAACCTGAAAGGTAAGCCCCGGAAACGATCCACCGGCGATCGAAAAGCTGTCAGTCATTGCGCAATTCCCCATCTGCCCCGAACTGCCCGGCCGGGCGGCCGGCACGGTGCGCGTCAGCGCCATCGCCAAGGGTGCTGCGACGGCGTCACGCATCCGCATCGGCGAATTAGACCAGATCGAATATTGCGGCGCAATAACTTCGTGCCGGGCCGGTTCTCACGGTGGACAGCGCGCAACGGGCTATTTCGGCTTGCCGGCGTCGAGCGCGGAGCGGCCGATCGCCTGGCCGATCTCGCTCGCCTGCTCGGCCAGCGCCCGCATCTGCGCCTGCACATATTCGCTGTGCAGCCGCATGATTTCGGCAAGATCGCGGGTGGTCAGGAGCTTCTGGGCATAATTGAGCGAAGCCTGCATGTTCTGCTCGGCGAACCCGAGCGCCTTGGCGCTGATGTCCCTGGCGTTGGCGCGCATCGCCTCCCCCTGCCCCTCGAACGTGTCGGCGGCGCTGTGCGCGGCATTCATGAATGTTTCGAATGCTTTACGCGCCTGATCGAAGCTCGCCTCGGCCATCGCCCGCATATCCTGCGGAAGTTCAAACTGGTTTCGCTGGCTGTCGCTCATTTTCCGCTCCCTGTTGATGGCCATCCGGCGGCGACCGGGCGCGGCCCGGCCGGTTGCGGCATCCTATGCCGTAGCTCAAGCAACGCACAGGCCCACGCGCCGGGTCCATGCCGGCCGGTTAACGTTATCAATGAATTAAGACCGTGGCAGCGCGGTGCGCGCGTGGACCTGGCCGAGGGGGCACAATACCTTCCGGCGGAATCGGTCCCGAGAACCGCCGTCATTGCAGGCAAGCCTGCCGGCCGGCGCAAGACGGAGTGACATGAGCGACGCCCTCCAGACATGGCTGGGACTGCCCGACGCACGGCTCGCCGATATGGCCGCCGCCCGTAGCGGCGTCTGGCTGTGGGCGCATGATGTCTCACGGCTGATCTGGGCCAATCCGGCCGGCAGCGCCGTGGTCGCCGTGGGGCCGGTCGGGCGCGCCGACCCGCAGCGCCGCCAGCTCACGCAGCTCGCACCGCGGCTCACCGACAAGGTGCGGCT
>JBARWE010000202.1:0-4183 GCA_049646625.1 Xanthobacteraceae bacterium | reverse complement strand
GCACGGTCGAGCTGGCGGATCATCGCACCCAGTTCGAGTTCGAGCAGTTGAAGGATTTCACGGGCCGAATCGACCTCCTCCGACGCCGGCGGGGCGGCGGCAGGCAGCTTCGGCGTTTCCTCTTCCTTGGTCTCGACGGCAACGTCAGGCGATCTCTTGCGGAACAGAGCCAGGGCCATGTGCGTCTCGATTTTATTTTGTGACTGTTGGCAGGATATTTGCACCGTGGCGTAAACTTGAGGTTAACCAAATTGAGGGCGGAAACGGTGGCGGGATACGCCTTTGGTCGGCCGCGCGCTTTGATTTTACCGCGCGCCGGGCCTATAAGCCGCGCCTTGCAGCGTTCGAACGGTCGCCGCGGCGCCTCCGGTCGCCTGCTGCAACTGCTTGATTTATGAGAACTTCCCGTAGATTGCGCGAGGAGGCAGTTTCCGTATGGCCGGCCATTCCCAGTTCAAGAACATCATGCACCGCAAGGGCCGTCAGGATGCCCAGCGCTCGAAGCTGTTCAGCAAGCTCGCGCGCGAGATCACGGTCGCCGCCAAGCTCGGCACGCCGGACCCGGCGATGAACCCGCGGTTGCGCGCGGCCATCATCGCGGCGCGCGGCGAGAACATGCCGAAGGACAATATCGAGCGCGCCATCAAGAAGGCGGCCGGCGGTGAGGGCGAGAACTACGACGAGATCCGCTACGAGGGCTATGGGCCGGGCGGCGTCGCCGTGATCGTCGAGGCGCTGACCGACAACCGCAACCGCGCCGCCTCCGACATTCGTTCGTTCTTCACCAAGTCCGGCGGCAACCTCGGCGAGACCGGCTCGGTCGCCTTCATGTTCGACCGGCTCGGCGTGATCGAATACGATGCCGACAAGGCGTCCGAGGAGGCGATGCTGGAAGCGGCGATCGAAGCCGGCGCCGACGACGTGGCGTCGTCCGAGGCGGGCCATGAAATCTATACCGCGCAGGAGACGCTGCGCGAGGTCGCCAAGGCGCTGGAGGCGAGGTTCGGCGAGCCGCGCAAGGCGGCCTTGACCTGGCGGCCGCAGAACACCGTGGCGGTCGACGACGAGACCGGCGAGAAGCTCCTGAAACTGATCGACACCCTGAACGAGCACGACGACGTGCAGAACGTCTACGCCAATTTCGAGTTGTCGGACGCGCTGCTGGCCAGGATGAGCGAATAGGGGATTTATCTCCCGTTTTCTCTTGACCTCCATCGCGGCTGCGCTCATGTGAAGCCGCTGCGGCATCCGTTGCGAGGCCGCGTCACAGGAACCCGTTTGCAATGCCGAGCGACAGTCAAGGTCTTTCGCCGTCAGTGGCGATCGCGGACTGAGCCGCAGGCGGGCGTGCAGCCTAGAGCATGATCCCGAAAAAGCCTGCCTCGGGCTTGACCCGAGGGTGGGACCCGGTTTTCGGACGAGATCATGCTCGAATGAAAGGCGCCACGCTCCTAGGCTCACCCGCGAAAGCCGTTGGCGGCGGACCGCGAAGGTGAGCCATGAAAGAACTGAACATCGCGCCGGATGGCGTTTTCGATGCGGAGGTTTTCGCCTCCCGCCTGGCCCGCGAGCATGTCGCCGACAATGTCGAGGCGATCAACCAGCTCGCGCCGGATAAGGCCGCGCAGGTGATGGCGCGGCTGCCGGTGGAGGTCGCGATCGATATTCTCGATACCCGTGAACTGTGGTTCGGCGCCCCGATCATCGAGGCGTTGCCGCGCCCCTTGGCACTGACGCTGTTGACCGGCATGTCGGCCGACATGGCCGCCGACATCGTGCAGCTTCTGCCGGAGGAGGTGCGAAAGCCCCTGATGCAGGGGCTGGATCCGGCGACCCGCGCAACAATCGAGAACCTGCTGACCTATCCGGAAAATACCGCCGGCAGCATCATGACGACGGAGTTCGTCAGCGTACCCTCGACCTTCACCGTCGAGCAGACCTTGCAGCACATCCGCCGCGTCGAGCGCACGCGCGAGACGGTCTACGCCATCTATGTGCTCGATCCGGTGAGCAACCGCCTCGTCACCGCGATCTCGCTGCGCCGCCTGATCGCCGGCGAGGCGAACGCCAACATCCTGTCGGTGGCGCACGGCCGCGAGACCATCACCACGCGGCCGCTGACCGACCGCGAGGAGGTGGCGCGGCTGATCTCGAAATACGACCTCTTGGCGATCCCGGTGGTGGACATGGCCGGGCACGTCATCGGCATCGTCACGGTCGACGACATCATCGACACCATCATCGAGGAGAACACCGAGGACGTGCAGAAGTTCGGCGGCATGGAAGCGACCGTCGATCACTACATGCAGGTCGGCCTGCCGCAGATGATCCGCAAGCGCGGTGGCTGGCTGTGCGTGCTGTTTCTCGGCGAGATGCTGACCGCGAGCGCCATGCAGCATTATGAGGTCGAGCTGGAAAAGGCGCTGGTGCTGACCCTGTTCATCCCGTTGATCATGAGTTCGGGCGGCAACTCCGGCTCGCAGGCGACCTCGCTGTTGATCCGCGCGCTGGCGCTGCGCGAGGTCCGGCTGCCGGACTGGTGGCGGGTGGCGCTGCGCGAACTGCCGACCGGGCTGATCCTCGGCGGCATTCTCGGCCTGATCGGCCTCACGCGCGTCGTGCTGTGGCAGAACCTCGGCCTCTACGACTATGGTGAGCACTGGCTGCTGGTCGGCCTGACGGTGGCGGCGGCACTGGTCGGCGTGGTGACGTTCGGCTCGGTGGTCGGCTCGATGCTGCCGTTCGTGCTGCAACGCGCCGGGTTCGATCCGGCCAGCGCCTCGGCGCCGTTCGTCGCCACGCTGGTCGATGTCACCGGGCTGATGATCTATTTCAGCGTGGCGCTGGTGATCCTGCGCGGCACGCTGTTGTAGTTTGGGTTATCATCGGCGCATGTTTCGCGCACCGATTCGCATTCTGGGCATCGATCCGGGCCTGCGCCGCACCGGCTGGGGGGTGATCGACAGCGATGGCAACCGGCTGACGTTCGTCGGCTGCGGCTCGGTCGAGACGCGCGAGGGCGAGGCGCTGGCCGAACGGCTGCGCGCGATCCATGACGGGCTGGCGCAAGTGTTGCGCGAGTTCGTGCCGCTTGAGGCAGCGGTCGAGCAGACCTTCGTCAACAAGGACGGCGTCGCCACCCTCAAGCTCGGGCAGGCGCGCGGCGTGGCCATGCTGGCGCCGGCGCTGGCCGGCATCAGCGTCGCCGAATATGCGCCGAACCAGATCAAGAAAACGGTGGTCGGTGCCGGCCACGCCGACAAGACCCAGATCAAGGTGATGCTGAAGATTTTGCTGCCGAAGGCCGCGCCGCGCTCGACTGACGCCGCCGATGCGCTGGCGATTGCTATCACCCACGCGCACCACCGCACCAGCACGGCGCTGAAGCTGAAGGTGGCGGGATGATCGGTAAGCTCAAAGGCATCGTCGATTCCTACGGCGAGGACTACGTCATTCTCGATGTCGGTGGCGTCGGCTATCAGGTGCAGTGCGGCGCGCGCACGCTGCAGGCGCTGCCCTCGCCGGGCGAGGCGGCGGTGCTGTCGATCGAAACTTATGTGCGCGAGGACCAGATCCGGCTGTTCGGCTTCCGCAGCGACACCGAGCGCGAGTGGTTCCGCCTGTTGCAGACGGTGCAGGGCGTCGGCGCGCGGGTGGCGCTGTCGGTGCTTGGCACGCTGTCGCCATCCGACCTCGCGAGTGCCATCGCGTTGCGCGACAAGGCGCTCGTTGCGCGCTCGCCCGGCGTCGGGCCGAAGGTTGCCGAGCGCATCGTGACTGAGCTGAAGGACAAGGCGCCGGCGCTCGCCGATGTCGATCCGGCGGTGGTGCGGCTCACCGGCGCGCTCGATGATGCCCGTGCGCCGAAGCCGCTGGCGGACGCAATCTCCGCGCTGGTCAATCTCGGCTACGGCCAGCCGCAGGCGGCGGCAGCGATTGCGAGCGTGGCGCGTGACGCGGGCGAGGGCGCGGAGACGGCGCAACTCATCCGGCTCGGGCTGAAGGAACTGGCGAAGTGAGCGCCGATCCCGTCCAGCCCACATTGCTCCGGCGTGCTTTGCGTCTCGTCGCGATCGTGATCGTGTTCGGCATCGTGGGGCCGCCGGTCGGTGCGGTGATCTTCATGCTTACTGTCGCGCTTATCGGTATGGACTGGAAGCCCGACGCCAGTTCGATGTTCCTG
>JBARWE010000201.1:0-29582 GCA_049646625.1 Xanthobacteraceae bacterium | reverse complement strand
CCTCGGCGCCGGTCGGGCGGCACGGCGTGCCGGCGGCGGCGTCCGCGGCGACTGCACGACGATGGTTGGCAGCTCTTGAGTGGTTTGCGCGGCAAGCGGCGCGGGACTGAGCAAGGCAGCAGCAGGGACAAGCCACAGGCCGCGCGCCTTCGGATAGGCGAATGACATCGGATCAACTCCGGCAAGACAGGTCTGACGAATAGCAAGGCGGCGCCTTCAGGCGCCCGTCAGATGTCGGCCGGCGGTGCTCGCGAACTATAGAGGGTGAAAGGCGCAAAAGCCTTGAGGCGCGCTTCGAAGGCGACCTGCCCCGGCTGCGCAACGGCGATGCGCTCGAACAGATCGGGCGCATCCGGCGGCGGCAATGCCGCCGCAAGTCCGGGCAGGCACGACTTGCAGTGATGCACGGTGCGCGCCACGTCGCCATCGGTGCTGCTGTCGCCGCCATCGGGGTGGGCAACACATAGCACCGCGACATCGCCGAACGTCGCGGACGGGACCGCCGCAAGCAGGCTGCTGGCAAGGACGGCGTTGAGCACAAGCGCATAGGCCGCCGCCCAGGCAACCCAAGCCCCGTACCGCAACATGCCCCAACGTCTCACGACCGCCACCCTCAACCCGACGCCGCGCCACCTTTAGCACGGCCGCAACCGTTTCCCAATCACCATCGTGCGGCCGGCCTGCCCACACGTTGCGCAGGCGCAAGCCGAGACCGGCGATCGTTGGATGGCGCTTCGCCGGCTTCGTTCCCGGCTCAATCCGGCTCCGGCGACAGGCCGCGCACGCCGACGGCGCGCTTCAGCCGCGCAATGTCGATCGCCGCCGCAAAATCCTCGATCGCCACCGGCAGCCGGCGCCGCCAGTTCGGATGCCCGCCGAGCGTGCCGGGAACGTTCGGCTGGTCGACGAGGCCAAGCAGATCCTCGACCATCACCGCGAGAATGCGCGAGGGCGCCGATGCCAGAAACCCGATCGCAGCGAAAACATCGTCATGGCCGCCGAGCGCGCACCGCAATTGCGCCACCGCGGCGTGGCGCGCCTCGATGCTCTCGCCGGGATCAATCCCCAGCGCGTGCTTAAGCGCGATGTCGTGGCCGCGCACCCAGCCGGCAAACGTCGCCAGATCGTGGGTGCCGAAGGTGGCGAGCGTATCGGGCGGATAGGTGTCGGCAGCCCGGAACGCGCCGTCATGCTCGCGTTCGAACATCATCACCCGCATCCGCCAGATGCCCCAGGCCGCAAGCGTTTCGCGAAAGCCTTCCGGCACCGTACCGAGGTCTTCGCCGATGACGATAGTGCGGTGCTGCCGGCTTTCCTCCGCCACGACGGCCAGCAGCGCCTCGAACGGCATCCGCACATAGACGCCCCGATCGGCGGCAAAGCCATGCGGGATCAGGTAGAGCCGCTTCAGCCCCATCGCGTGATCGAGCCGGACCGCGCCGGCATAGCGCATCGCCGCCCGCAACATCTCGCGCAGCGGCGCATGGTCCCGCCGCGCCAGCCCGGCGGCGTTGAAGCCGGCAAGGCCCCAGTTCTGTCCGGCGGTGCTCAGAAGATCGGGCGGGGCGCCGACCGAAAGGCGCCGCGAAATCGCGCCCTGCTCGTGCCAGGCGTCGAACCCGTCCGGGCGCACCCCCACCGCGAGATCGAGATAAAGCCCGACCGGCAGCCGCCGCCTGACGGCGAACTCGCAGCATTCCGCAAGCTGTTCGTGGGCGCACCACTGGGCGAACTCCACCGCCTCCATCGCCTCGCCACGCGGCCCGGCGCGCAGCGCGGCAACCCTCGCATCATTCGGTATCCGCCAATCCACCGGCCACCGCCACCATGGGCCGCCGTACTCGCCGCGCAGCACCTCGAACGCGGCGAAGCGTTCCAGCGCCGCCCCGCCCGCGCGCCGGAACGCCGCGAAGGTGGCGCGCCGCCGGCCGCTTGCACCCGTCTTGAACGCGGCAAAGGCGGCCGCGAGCGCATGACGCTTACGGGCAGCGACGGCGGCATAATCGATGGCATCACCCTCGCGCAAGCGCGCGATAACGGCCGCATGGGTCGTCAAATAGTCCCGCGGCAGTTCCGGCAAGGCAGCCACGTCGATCAAGAGCCAGTTCAGGAACAGCCGGCTGCTCGGCGCATAAGGACTGCAATCGACCGCCACGTCCGATAGCGCGTGCAGCGGCGACAGCCCGACGCCCGCGGCACCGCTGTCCGCGGCCCACGCGATCAGGCGGCGCAGATCGGAAAAATCGCCGATGCCCCAGTTGCGCGCCGAGCGCATCGCATAGAGCTGGACCGCCGGCACCCAGACGCGGTCGAAATTGCCGCCGAACGCCAGGCGTGGCGGCGCCGTATCCCCCTCGACCGCCGCATCCTCACCAAGCGCCTCGATCACCGCCGCAAGCGCCGCCGGATCGGCCGCCCGCCACTGCCCCATGGCATCGACGAACCCGGTTTCCACGCCGAGATCACTCGCTTTCGCTGAAATATCCATCGGAACCGTCATTGGCTGGCTCATGAAACGGCAAAGCCGCGCGCCACGGCAAGTTCCCGCTTGCGGTTCCGTAGGGAACTTTCGCGCGCCTGTCGACTTGCCTTAACGCCTGACGTCTCGGTTTGCCGACAAAACGGGGACGCCTCTATCGATGTCAATGATACCGCCCGTGAACAAATCACTTCAGGTCGCCGAGGACGTCGCCATCCACGGCCCTTTCCACATCGAGGACATCTATCCGCAGATCGATGGCGGCCGCTTTCCGGTCAAACGCATCGGCGGCGAACCAATCGAAGTCTGGGCCGATATTTTTCGCGGCGGCCACGACGTCACCCGCGCCACGCTGCTGTGGCGACGCGAGGACGACGGCCACTGGCAGCGCACGCCGATGCGGCACCACGACAACGACCGCTGGACGGCGACGTTCACGCCCGACACCATCGGGCGCTACCAGTACGCCATCGAGGCGCGAACCGACGCCTTTGCGAGCTGGCGGCACGGTACGCAATTGAAACAGGACGCCGGCCTCGACGTGACGCTCGACGCCCACGAAGGCGCCGCGCTTCTCGCGCAGGCGCAAGCAACCGGCGAGGCTGCCGCGGCGATCACCCGCCGGCGCGATGCCTTTCTCAAGAGCGGCGATATCGCGGCTCTGCTCGCCGACGACCTCGCCGACATCATGGCTGACAGCCTGCCGGCCTCCGACCTGACGCGCACGCGCGGCTTTCCCCTCGTCATCGACCGCCCTCGCGCGCGGTATGGTGCCTGGTACGAGATATTTCCACGCAGCCAGGGCACCATGCCGGACCGGCACGGCACGTTCCGCGACTGCATCACCCGCCTGCCCGACATCGCGGCGATGGGGTTCGACGTGGTTTACCTGACGCCGATCCACCCGATCGGGCGCACCAACCGCAAGGGCCGCAACAACGCGGTGACCGCCGCGCCCGGCGATCCCGGCAGCCCCTACGCCATCGGCAATGCTGAAGGCGGCCACGACGCCATCCACCCCGAGCTTGGCACCCTCGACGACTTCCGCGATTTCGTCAGGGCCTGTCGCGCCCTCGACATGGAGGTGGCGCTCGACTTCGCCGTGCAGTGCTCGCCGGACCATCCGTGGCTGTCACAGCACCCGGACTGGTTCAGGCGCCGGCCCGACGGCTCGATGCGCTACGCCGAAAACCCGCCGAAGAAATACGAGGACATCGTCAATCCCGACTTCGAATGCGCGGATGTGCGGGCACTGTGGCGGGCGCTGCGCGACATCGTGCTGTTCTGGATCGATCAGGACGTGCGTATCTTCCGTGTCGATAACCCGCATACCAAACCATTCGACTTCTGGGAGTGGCTGATCCACGAGGTGCAGGCGCGCCACCCGGATGTGATCTTCCTGTCGGAAGCGTTCACCCGGCCGAAGCCGATGAAGGCGCTGGCCAAGCGCGGCTTCACGCAATCCTACACCTATTTCACCTGGCGCACCGGAAAGTGGGAGATCGAAGATTACCTGCGCGAACTGACCGGCTTTCCCGAACGCGACTACTACCGCCCCAACTTCTTCACCAACACGCCGGACATTCTGCCGTTTCACCTGCAAAGCGGCGAGCCGTGGCTGTTCAAGGCACGCCTTGCGCTGGCCGCAATGCTGTCGGGCAACTACGGCATCTATAACGGGTTTGAGTTGATCGAGCACACGCCGATTCCGGGCAAGGAGGAATATCTCGATTCCGAAAAGTACGAGATCAAGGTGCGCAACTGGGATCAGGAAGGAAATATCAAACCTTACATCGCCGCGATCAATCGCGCCCGCCGCGCCCATCCGGCATTGCAGCAGACGGCCAGCCTACGCTTCCTCGCTATCGACGACGGCAACGTCACGGCGTTCGTGAAACAGGCCGCCGGCGGCGGCGACACCATCGTGGTGGCCATCGCGCTCTCGCCTGAGCCGCGCGAGGTGTGGCTGCCGATGGGCGACATCGAGATTGCGACCGGCGGTGGCCGCGGCCCCGTCGCCGCGCTGGAAAACATTCTCACGCAGGAGCGCCACCCGGTGGAATGGGGCGGCGCCCGCGTCCGCATCGAGCCGCTTCAAGACCCCGCGCTGCTCTTGCGCTGCCTCGCCTGAAGGGAGTCGCCATGAACGTCATGTCGCCGATGGACGAGACCGCGACCGCCATGGACGAAGCCTGGTACAAGGATGCGATCATCTATCAGCTTCACGTCAAGGCGTTTTCCGACAGCAACAACGACGGCATCGGCGACTTTGTCGGACTTACCGACAAGCTCGGCTATCTTCAGGATCTCGGCGTCACCACGCTGTGGCTGATGCCATTCTATCCCTCGCCCGGCCGCGATGACGGCTATGACATCGCCGACTACGGCACCGTCAGTCCCGACTACGGCACGATGAAGGATTTCCGCCGCTTCATCACCGAAGCAAAACGGCGGGGCCTGCGCGTCATCACCGAGCTGGTGGTCAACCACACCTCCGACCAGCACGACTGGTTCAAGCGGGCGCGCCGCAGTCCGCGCGGGTCGAGCGCACGCAACTGGTATGTGTGGAGCGACACCGACCAGAAGTATTTGGGCACGCGCATCATCTTTACCGACACGGAGAAGTCGAACTGGACCTGGGACCACGATGCCGGCGCGTTCTATTGGCATCGCTTCTTTTCACATCAGCCGGACCTCAATTTCGATAACCCGCGCGTGGTGCGCGCCGTCATCCAGGTGATGAAGCGTTGGCTCGACGCCGGCGTCGACGGCTTCCGGCTCGACGCCATACCCTACCTGTGCGAACGCGAAGGCACCAGCAACGAAAACCTGCCCGAGACCCACACCATCATCAAGCAGTTGCGCGCCGCCCTTGACGCCTACGCGCCCGGCAAGCTGCTGCTGGCCGAGGCCAATCAGTGGCCGGAGGACGTTCAGGAATATTTCGGCGACAGCGACGAGTGCCACATGGCCTATCATTTCCCGCTGATGCCGCGCATCTACATGGCGATCGCGCAGGAGGATCGCTTTCCGATCACTGATATCCTGCGCCAGACCCCCGATATTCCCGACGACTGCCAGTGGGCGCTGTTTCTGCGCAACCACGATGAACTGACGCTGGAAATGGTCACGGATGTCGAGCGCGACTACCTGTGGTCCACCTATGCCAACGACCCGCGAGCGCGCATCAATGTCGGCATCCGGCGCCGCCTGGCGCCGTTGATGGACAACGACCGCCGCAAGATTGAACTGATGAACTCGCTTCTGTTCTCGTTTCCCGGCACGCCGATCATCTACTACGGCGACGAGATCGGCATGGGCGACAACATCTACCTTGGCGACCGCAACGGGGTGCGCACGCCGATGCAATGGTCGTCGGACCGTAACGGCGGCTTCTCGCGCGCCGATCCGGCGCGGCTCTACGCGCCGATGATCATGGATCCCGTCTATGGCTACGAGGCGGTCAACGTCGAGGCGCAAGCGCGCAGCCTGTCGTCGCTGCTCAACGCGACGCGGCGGCTGATCGCGGTGCGCAAATCGTCGCCGGCCTTCGGCCGCGGCACCATGACCTTCGCGCGTTCGAGCAACCGGGCTGTCATCGCCTATGTCAGGCAGTATCGCGGCCAGAGCATTCTGTGCGTCGCCAACCTGTCGCGCTCAGCGCAGGCAAGCGAACTTGACCTGTCGCCATGGAAGGAGCGCGTGCCGCTCGAAATGCTCGGCCGCACGCATTTTCCCGCGATCGGAGACCTGCCGTACCTGATCACGCTCGGACCCTACGGCTTCTACTGGTTCGAGTTGCGGGAAAAGCAGACCCTGCCGCACGAAGCTCCGCAAGTACTACAGGAGTTCGAAACGCTCGTGGTGCCGCACGGCGCCACCTGGGTGACGCTGGAGCGCACCCGCGGCATCTTTCAGCGCGATGTGCTGCCGCCTTACCTGTCACGCACGCGCTGGTTTCCCGAGCGCTCACCGGCGGCGATCCACACCCGGCTGACATCGGCCATCCCGTTCAGCAACGAAGGGGACAATCGGCCCTGGATCGTTTTCTTCGAGGCAACGCTGAAGGGGCGGCACGGCCGCTATGTGCTGCCGATGCAGATTCGCTGGCAGCGCTTCGACCGCAAGCATCACGACCCGAGGGCGCTGGCGGCGGTGCGTCAGGGCGCGCGCGAAGGCACCCTTCTCGATGTCGCCTCCGACAAAGACTTTGTCGCGATGCTGATCGACAATCTGCACCGCTCCGTCGTCACCGAGGCCCAGGGCGCTCGCCTTGCGTTCCAGCCGACCGGCACTTTTCTTCAGGACTACGTCAAACCGGTGGAAAACGTCCGCGCGGTCGAGACCGAGCAGTCGAACACGACCTCCCTGGTCGGCGCGGACTATGTGGTGAAAGTCTATCGCAGGCTCGAAAGCGGCATCAATCCCGAGATCGAGATGGGCCGTTTCCTGACCGAGGCGACCGACTTCACCAACACGCCAGCACTGCTCGGCAGCGTCGAGCTGATCGAGAGCAAGCGGCACAGCGCGGTGGCGGTGGTGCACGCCTTCGTCCAGAATCAGGGCGATGCATGGACCTTCACCGCCGGCTATCTCGATCGCTTCGCGGAGGAGCACCGGCTGTTGCCGCCCGACGCTGGCGCCGACGAACCTGCCGAGCCGGTGCCTTACGCGCTCTACATGCTGCAAACCGGCAAGCGCCTCGCCGAAATGCACATGGCGCTCGCCTCGCGCGACGATATCGACGAATTTCGTGCCGAGCGCGCCAGCGCCGCCGACGCCAGCGGCTGGATCGAGACCGTCGTGCAGCGCGCCGCACCGGTGTTTGATACGCTCAAGCAACTTCGCATGACGGCGAAGGACAGCGACCGCGCCTTGATCGACCGGGCGCTGGCGCTGCGCGAGGGCTTGCGGCCGCGTCTTGAGGCCCTGCTGCCGGAGACGATCGACGTTCACCTGATCCGTCACCACGGCGACTTTCACCTCGGGCAGATGCTGATCGTCAAGGACGATATTTTCATTATCGATTTCGAGGGCGAGCCGCGCCGCAACCTCGCCGAGCGCCGCCACAAGGCCCCGGCCGCGCGCGATGTCGCGGGGCTGATCCGTTCGCTCGATTACGCCGCGACCGCCGCTCTCGAACGCGCGCTGGAGCTTGCCCCCGACGATGACGGCCGGCTTGCGGCTGCGCTCGCCGGCTGGCGCGAGCGTGCGGTCAACGCGCTTGTCGTCGCCTATCGCGAAGCCATGGACGACGAGCGGCTGTGGCCTGCCGACCCCACAGCGGCCGAGCGCCTGTTGCGGTTCTTCCTGCTGGAGAAAGCGCTGTACGAAATCGAATACGAACTGGCCTACCGGCCGGCATGGCTGCGCGTGCCTCTGAGCGGCATGCTGCGCGTCCTCGACGAGTCCGACGAGGGGCCGGCATGACGACGCTATCCGACTTCGATCTCTATCTGCTCGGCGAGGGCAGCCACCAGCGGCTTTACGACAAGCTCGGCGCCCACCCTGAGCAACGCGATGGCGTGGCCGGCACCGGTTTTGCCGTGTTCGCGCCCAATGCCAGGCAAGTCAGCGTGGTCGGCGACTTCAATGGCTGGGATCGGCAGCGCGATCCGATGCGTCGGCGCGACAGCGGCTATTGGGAAACCTTCGTTGCCGGCGCGCAGCAAGGCCAGCGTTACAAGTTCGCGCTCACCGGACCTGACGGCCAACTGCTGCCGCTGAAGGCTGATCCTCTCGCATTCGCCGCCGAACTGCGGCCGGCGACGGCTTCCGTCATCTTCGACGAGGCGCATCTGCCGCGGCCGCGCCCGACGCCGCCCCGCCTCAATGCGCGCGATGTACCGATCTCGATCTACGAGGTGCATCTCGGCTCGTGGCGACGCGGCGAGGATAATCGCTGGCTGAGCTATCGAGAGCTTGCCGATACGCTGCCGGCTTACGCACGCGACCTCGGCTTCACGCATCTGGAATTTCTCCCCGTCAGCGAGCACCCGTTCGACGGTTCGTGGGGCTATCAGCCGACCGGACTGTTCGCGCCGACCAGCCGGTTCGGCCCGCCGCAGGATTTCGCGACGCTGATCGACGCCTGCCACCGCGAGGGGCTGGGCGTATTGATCGACTGGGTGCCGGGGCATTTTCCTGACGACCCGCACGGGCTGGCGCGCTTCGACGGCACCGCGCTCTACGAGCACGACAATCCGTTACAGGGCCGCCACCTCGACTGGGATACGCTGATCTATAACTACGGGCGCACCGAGATTGCCAATTTTCTTGCCGCCAACGCGCTGTTCTGGCTCGACCGCTACGGCGCTGACGGCCTGCGCGTCGATGCCGTGGCCTCGATGCTGTATCTTGACTACAGTCGCCCCGCCGGCGGCTGGATTCCCAACAAACACGGCGGCCGCGAGAACCTTGAAGCCATCGCCTTCCTGCGCCGCTTCAATCGCGAAGTGTTCGGCCTCTTTCCGAACGCCACCACCATCGCCGAGGAATCGACGGCGTGGCCGCAGGTATCGCAACCGGCCGAGAGCGGCGGCCTCGGCTTCGGCTACAAGTGGAACATGGGCTGGATGCACGACACGCTCGACTATATCGGCCGTGACCCCATCCACCGCAAATATCACCACGGCCAGATTCTGTTCGGGCTGAGTTACGCCTTCTCGGAAAATTTCATCCTGCCGCTATCACACGATGAGGTCGTGCATGGCAAGCGCTCGATCCTCGGCCGCATGCCCGGCGACGACTGGCAGCGCTTCGCGAATCTGCGTGCCTACTATGCCTTCATGTTCGGCCACCCTGGCAAGAAGCTGGTGTTCATGGGGGGCGAGTTCGCGCAACAGCGCGAATGGAATCACGATACCTCGCTCGACTGGCCGTTGCTCGATGAGCCGCGCCACGCCGGCATCCAGGCGCTGATCCGCGATCTCAACCACCTTTATCGCGCCACGCCGGCGCTGCACGAACGCGATTGCGAGGCGAGCGGCTTCGAGTGGCTCGTCACCGACGACGCCGACCGCAACGTGTTCGTCTGGCAGCGCAAGGGACACGACAGCCGCGCCCGCTGCCTCGTCGCGGTTAACTTCTCGCCCAACGTCTATCACGACTATCGGGTGCGCGCGCCGTTCGCAGGCCGCTGGCGCGAGGTTCTTAACTCCGACTCCGCACTCTACGGCGGCAGCAATGTCGGCAATGCCGGCGCGGTGGTCGCAACCGACGAGCCGGTGCCGCACCTTTCCCTGACTCTACCGCCGCTCGCAGCGCTGTTTCTGACCCCGGAGATTTGACCATGCGGCTGACCGCGGGCACCCCGCACCGGCTCGGCGCCACCTGGGACGGGCGCGGCACCAATTTCGCGCTGTTCTCGGCTAATGCCGAGAGGGTCGAACTGTGCCTGTTCGACGCGCATGGTCGCCGCGAACTGGAGCGCATCACCCTGCCGGAACGCACCGAGGACGTCTGGCACGGCTATCTGAACGACGTCTCGCCCGGCCAGCTTTACGGCTACCGCGCCCATGGCCCCTATGCACCCGAGCATGGCCATCGCTTCAATCCACACAAACTGCTGCTCGATCCTTACGCCAAACGGCTCGCCGGCCGCATGGTGTGGAGCGACGCGCATTTCGGCTACCGCACAGGCAGCCCGCGCGAGGACCTGTCCTTCGACCGGCGCGACAACGCTCGCGGCGTGCGCAAAGCGGTGGTGGTCGATGAGATGTTCAACTGGGGGCGTCACGAGGCGCGGCCGCATATCGCCTGGGAAGACACGATCATCTATGAGGCGCACGTCAAGGGCCTGACAGTGCTGCGCGACGACGTTCCCCCCCACCTGCGCGGCACCTACCGGGCGCTGGCCTCGCCGGCGATGATCGCGCATTTCAAGCAGCTTGGCGTCACCACCATCGAACTCCTGCCGATCCACGGCTTCGTCGACGATCGCACGCTAGTGGAAAAGAGGCTGTCGAACTACTGGGGCTACAACACGCTGGCCTTCTTCGCCCCCGATGCACGCTACGCGCAGGAGGCGCCGCTCGATGCCTTCCGCACCACGGTTGCGCGACTGCACGATGCCGGCATCGAGGTGCTGCTCGATGTCGTCTACAACCACACTGCCGAAGGCAACCACATGGGGCCGACGTTGTCGTTCCGTGGCATCGACAACGCCTCCTATTACTGGCTCAAGCCCGACAACCCGCGCTACTACGACGATTTCACCGGCACCGGCAATGCGCTCAACTTAAGCCACCCGCGCGTGTTGCAGATGGTGATGGACTCGCTGCGCTACTTCGTCGAGGTGTGCCACGTCGATGGCTTCCGCTTCGACCTCGCCACCACGCTCGCACGCGGCCCCAACGGCTATGAACGCAACGCGCCATTCTTCACCGCCGTGCGGCAGGACCCGGTGCTCGCCTCCGTCAAGATGATCGCCGAGCCGTGGGATCTCGGGCTTGGCGGCTATCAGGTCGGCGCCTTTCCCTCGCAGTGGTCGGAGTGGAACGACCGCTACCGCGCCACGCTACGGCGGTTCTGGGCCGGCGAAGGCAATCTGATCGGTGATGTTTCGACCCGCATGACCGCTTCCGCCGACCTGTTCAACCACGATGGCCGGCGCCCCCGCGCTTCCATCAACCACATCACCGTCCATGACGGTTTCACACTGATGGATCTCGTGAGCTATGAGGCCAAGCACAACGAGGCCAATGGCGAGGACAATCGCGACGGCGCCGACGACAACCTCAGCGTCAATTGTGGCCACGAGGGACCGAGCGACGATCCCGCCGTCATGGGCTTACGCCACCAGTTGCGCCGCAACCAGCTTGCCTGCCTCATGCTGGCGCAAGGGGTGCCGCTGATCCTGGCTGGCGACGAGGTCGGCAACACGCAATACGGCAACAACAACGCCTATTGCCAGGACAACGAGATCGGCTGGGTGAAATGGGACGGCCTTGGCCGCAACGGTGACGACCTGACCGGCCTGATCGGGCGGCTGACGGCGCTACGCCGCGACTTCGCGCAACTTCGCAGCCCGCGCTGGATTGATGGCCGCCGCGCCGACGGCTCCTACGGCGCGCTCTGGCTGAAGCCGGACGCCACCGAAATGGCCGAGCACGACTGGAATTTCCCCGAGGGGCGCTTTCTCGCCTTCGTGCTGGGGCCGCTGGAGCCGGGCGATGCCCCGATCTTCATCGTGCTGAACGCGGCACCGGACGCAATTCCGTTCACACTGCCGAAAATGCAGGACTACAGGCGCTGGACCCAGGTGCTGAGCACGGTGGAAACGGCAGAGGTGGCGGTGGAGCAGGACTCCGGCGCGGTGATGGATGCACCGGCCCGCAGCGTCATGGCCTTCGCAGGCCAAACGTGAGGCCGCGACCAGGGCCAATCCGCGGCCAGGATGGCAAGGGCCGCCCGGGATCGACCGGCCGGACGGCCCTGCGGACGTCGTGCCGACTCGAAAGAATCGGTTCCCTTCCCCCGCGAAACGCGACTATTGCGACAAATCCGGCTCGCGCAACCGACCCGCCGCAACGGCTTGTGGACATGCGGCCGGGCGAGCGGCCGCAACGCCGTGGCTGACGCAGAATCGTGACGGACAATTTTCGGAACCCGACGCTGCATCCGAGGTAGAGATACTGTAGCATCCGCCCGTCACGCACGCGGCCCGCTCAACTAAGGCGCGGAATGTGACGCACAAGGGCAGCCCGGATAAGCGACCGCCCCAAAAACCCACCCCGATCGAGCTTCAAGGCATCATGAACCCTGTCAAAGCACTGCAAACCCACGACCAGGCCGTCTGGCTCGACTTCCTTGCACGCGGCTTCACGGCAACAGGCGGCCTCAAGCGGCTGATCGATGAGGACGGGGTGCGCGGCGTCACCTCCAACCCGGCCATCTTCGAGAAGGCGATCGGCGGCTCCGACGAATACGACACCGCCATCGCGCAGCTTCTCGACGGTGGCGACCGCACCGTCACGGACCTTTATGAATCGCTTGCCGTGGCCGACATCCAGGCGGCAGCCGACGTGCTGCGCCCGGTCTACGACCAGCTTGACGGCGCGGACGGCTTCGTCAGCCTCGAAGTCTCGCCCTATCTCGCCCATGACACCAAGGCGACGATCGCCGAGGCCGAACGGCTGTGGCACGATGTCGATCGCAAGAACCTGATGATCAAGGTGCCGGCGACACCCGAGGGCCTGCCCGCCATCGAGCAGCTCACCGCCAAGGGCATCAGCGTCAATATCACGCTGTTGTTCTCGCAAAGCGTCTACCGGCAAGTAGCGGAAGCCTATCTTGCCGGTCTGGAAACCTTCGTCGGCAACGGTGGCGACCCGTCGCATGTCGCCAGCGTCGCGAGTTTTTTCGTCAGCCGTATCGACTCCGTGGTCGATGCCGAACTGGACGCCCTGATTGCCAAGGCGAGCGGCGGCGAACGCGAACGGTTGCAGGCGCTCAAGGGCAAGGTGGCAATCGCCAACGCCAAACTCGCCTATCAGGATTTCAAGACGCTGTTCTCTAGTGAACGCTGGCAGGCGCTCGCCGCCAAGGGCGCCAAGCCGCAGCGGCTGTTGTGGGCCAGCACCGGCACCAAAAACAAAGCCTATAGCGACGTGCTCTATGTCGAGGAACTGGTCGGCCCGCAAACCGTCAACACCATTCCGCCGGCGACGCTCGACGCTTTCCGCGACCACGGCATGCCGCGCGCGACGCTGGAAGACGGCCTCGACGACGCCCGCCGCACGCTCGCCGATCTCGCCGCCGCCGGCATCTCGCTTGATGCCATCACCGCGGCGCTGGTCACGGACGGCGTGCGGCTGTTCGCGGACGCCGCCGACAAGCTACTCGGCGCGCTCGCCGACAAGCGCCTCAAGCTGCTCGGGGCGCGGATCGACCGGCAAACACTTGCGCTCGGCGACACGCTCGCCAAGGCGGTTGCCGATGAAGCCGAGGCGTGGCGCAAGGACGCAAAAGTGCGGCGGCTGTGGCAGCACGACAAGTCGGTGTGGACCGGCACCGACGAGAATGCCTGGCTCGGCTGGCTCGATGTCGCCGACGAGGAAACGCCCAACATCGTCGACTACGAGACGTTTGCCGAATGGGTACGCAGCGAAGGCTTTTCCGACGCGGTGGTGCTCGGCATGGGTGGATCGAGCCTCGGCCCCGAAGTGCTGGCCAGGACCTTCCCGCGCGCCGACGGCTTCCCTAAGCTGCGCGTGCTGGATTCCGTCGATCCGGCACAGATCCGCGCACTGGAACAGGCGATCGATATCGCCAAAACGCTGTTCATCGTCTCCAGCAAGTCGGGCGGCACCATCGAACCCAACCGGCTGAAGGATTATTTCTTCGCTGGCGTCAGTGCGGCGATCGGCGACAACCTCGCCGGCTCGCATTTCGTCGCCGTCACCGACCCCGGCTCGTCGCTTGAGAAGATAGCCAAGGAACAGGGTTTCACCCATATCTTCCACGGCAACCCGACGATCGGCGGCCGCTACTCCGTGTTGTCGCCGTTCGGTCTGGTGCCGGCGGCGACAGCCGGCATCGACATCGGGCAGTTTCTGGAAACGACGCGCCGAATGGTGCGCGCCTCGGCGGCGGACGTGCCGCCCGCTCACAATCCCGCCGTGCAGCTTGGCCTCGCCATGGCGCTGGCCGGTCGAGCCGGGCGCGACAAGGTGACGATCGTCGCCTCGCCGAAGATCGCTGATCTCGGTGCCTGGGCCGAGCAGCTCATCGCCGAATCCACCGGCAAGAACGGCAAGGGCCTGATCCCGGTCGACGGCGAGCCGCTCGGCAGCCCGGCCGTTTACGGCAACGACCGCTTCTTCATCGCGATCCGAACCGAGGACGACGACACGCAATCGAAGGCGCTGGCCGCGCTCGAAGCGGCCGGTCATCCGGTGGCGCACATCGTGATGACATCGGCCGACCACATCGGGCAGGAGTTCTTCCGCCTTCAACTCGCCACCGCCGTCGCCGGTGCCGTGCTCGGCATCAACCCGTTCGATCAGCCTGATGTCGAAATCGCCAAGGTGAAGGCGCGCGAACTGACCGCCGCGTTCGAGGCGAGCGGCACGCTGCCCAGTGAGGCGCCGGTGGCGAGCGGCAACGGCTTCGCCGTCTTCACCGACACGGCCAACGCCACGGCGCTGCGCAAGGCCGGCGCCGACGGCAGCCTCGACTCGTGGGTGCGCGCGCACCTGTCCCGCGTCTCGGACGGCGACTACATCGCCATCCTGGCCTACCTCGCCCGCAACGAGGCCAACAGCGACGCCCTGCAGCACATCCGCCTGCCGCTGCGCGATGCGACCCGCGCCGCAACCACCGTCGGCTTCGGCCCGCGCTTCCTGCATTCCACCGGGCAGGCGCACAAGGGCGGCCCGAACAGCGGCGTGTTCTTCCAGATCACCACCGACAACGAGCCGGACCTTGCTATTCCCGGCCAGAAAGCCAGCTTCGGCGTGATCGAGGCGGCGCAGGCGCGCGGCGATTTCACCGCTCTCATCGAGCGCGGCCGGCGCGCGCTGCATATCCACCTCGCCGGCGATGTCGAAGGCGGCCTCGCCACGCTCGGCGCCGCCTTCGACAAAGCGCTGAAGGCGCACTCGTAGCGAAGGGCCTCGCTCATGCAGCTTGGAATGATCGGCCTCGGCCGCATGGGCGGCAACATCGTCCGCCGGCTGAGCGCGAATGGAGCACACCACGCGGTGGTGTATGACCGTAACCCGGAGGCCGTCACCTCGCTCGCCGCAGCAGGCGCGACCGGCAGCGCTTCGCTTGAAGACCTGGTGGCGAAACTCACCCCGCCGCGCGTCGTCTGGGTGATGCTGCCGGCGGGCGAGCCGACCGAAACGGTGATCGACACCCTCGCCCGGCTGATGCAGGGCGGCGACACGATCATCGATGGCGGCAACACCTTCTGGCAGGACGATATCCGCCGCGCCACCGCGCTGCAGACGCGCGGCATCCACTATGTCGATGTCGGCACCAGCGGCGGCGTGTGGGGGCAGACGCGCGGCTATTGCATGATGATCGGCGGCGAGGCTGAAACCGTCGAACGGCTCGATCCGATCTTTGCCACGCTTGCCCCCGGCAGCGGCGATATCCCGCGCACGCCTGGGCGCGAGGGCCGCGATCCGCGCGTCGAACGCGGCTACCTGCACGCCGGGCCGGCCGGCGCCGGCCACTTCGTCAAGATGGTGCATAATGGCATCGAATACGGCCTGATGCAGGCTTACGCCGAAGGCTTCGACATCTTACGCAACGCCGACAGCGCTGCCCTGCCCGCACAACACCGCTACCGGTTCGATCTGCCCGACATCGCCGAGGTGTGGCGGCGCGGCAGCGTCATCCCCTCGTGGCTGCTCGATCTCACGGCGGCTGCGCTCGCCGCCAGTCCGGCGCTCGAACAATATTCCGGCTTTGTCGAGGACTCCGGCGAAGGCCGCTGGACCATCAACGCCGCCATCGACGAGGCGGTGCCGGCGGAAGTATTGACCGCCGCGCTCTATGCCCGCTTCCGGTCGCGACAGGATCACACCTTCGCGGAAAAGATTCTCTCGGCGATGCGCGCCGGCTTCGGCGGCCACAAAGAGCCGCACGCCGCAGCGGAAAAGAAAACGCCGTGACCGCGCCGGCCGCCCGCCAACCGCCACGGCCCGAGCCTTGCTGCCTGGTCATTTTCGGCGTGACCGGCGATCTTGCGCATCGCCTGATCGTGCCGGCACTCTATAACCTCGCGGAGCAGAACCTGCTCCCGGAGCGGTTCTGCATCGTCGGCGTGGTGCGCAAGGACATGGCCAACGACGCGCTGCGCGACAGCCTGCTGCAGGGCCTTCGCCGCTTCGCCACCCGCCCGGTGGACGATGCAGCCGCGCAAAAGCTGTTCGGCTGCGTCACCAGCGTCACCGCCGATCCAGACGATCCGCCATCGTTCGACCACCTCGGCGCGGAGCTTGAACGGCTCGAACAATCCTCCGGCACTCGCGGCAACAGGCTGTTCTATCTCGCGACACCGCCTGCCGCCTTCGCGCCGATCAGCCGGCAACTCGGGCGCGGCCAGCTGTTGCACGAGAGCGGCAACGGCTGGCGCCGGCTCATCATCGAAAAGCCGTTCGGCACCGACCTCGCCTCGGCGCGGGCGCTCAACAACGAAATCCTGCAGGTCGCAACCGAACATCAGATCTACCGGATCGATCATTACCTCGGCAAGGAAACGGTGCAGAACATCCTGGTGCTGCGCTTTGCCAACGGCATGTTCGAGCCGATCTGGAACCGCAATCACATCGACCACGTCCAGATCATCGTCGATGAGACGCTCGGCGTCGGCCACCGCGGCAACTTCTACGATGCGACCGGCGCGCTGCGCGACATGGTGCCGAACCATTTGTTCCAGCTTCTCGCGCTGGTCGCGATGGAGCCGCCCTCGCGCTTCGATGCCCATTCGGTGCGGACGGAGAAAGGTGACGTGCTCTCCGCGATCCAGATCCAGAGCAGGCAGGAAGCGCTCCATAACTCGGTGCGCGGCCAGTACACCGCCGGACGTATCGGCGGCACCGCGCTTCCCGCCTATCGCGACAGCGCCAGCGTTGCCGGCAACAGCACCACCGAGACATATGTGGCGCTCAAGCTCGCCATCGACAACTGGCGCTGGGCCGGCGTGCCGTTCTACCTGCGCACCGGCAAGGCGCTCAAAGCCAAGCGCACCGAGATCGCGATCAAGTTCAAGCAGGCGCCGTTCGCGATGTTCAGTTGCACGCCGATCGAGCGGCTCGCGCAAAACTATCTCGTCATCGGCATCGAGCCGACCGAGGGCATCGCCCTGCACTTCAACACCAAGGTGCCGGGACCGAGCGTGACCATCGACGGCGTGGAAATGACGTTCCGCTACAAGGACTATTTCAAGGCAGAACCGGCAACCGGCTACGAGACCCTGCTTTACGACTGCATGATCGGCGACAACATCCTGTTCCAGCGAGCCGATGGCGTCGAGGCCGGCTGGCGCGCCGTCGAGCCGTTCCTTGATGCGTGGCGCGAGGCCGGCACGGGCGGGCTGATCCCGTATGCAGCCGGCAGCGACGGGCCGGCGGCGGCGCGCACGCTGATCGAGCGCGACGGCCGCAGTTGGCGGAATGGCCCATGAGCATATTCGACCGCGCCGCGCATATCGTGATCGCCGCCGACGAGGCGGCACTGGCCGAGGCTGCCGCGGCGCGGCTTGCCGCACGGACCACGGCGGTGGGCGGCGCGCGGATCTGCCTGACCGGCGGCCGCACGCCGCAAGCGCTCTACCGGTTGCTGGCGCGGCCGCCGTGGCGCGACCGGATCGCCTGGCACAATACGCACTGGTTCGTCGGCGACGAACGTTTCGTGCCCGCCGACGACGCCTTGAGCAATATGGGCATGGCGCGCGCGCTGTTTCTCGACCAATGCGCCGCGCCCGGCACCGTCCATCCGGTCGCGACCGATGCGGCAGGCCCCGACCAAGCCGCGCACGCCTACGAGGCCATGCTGCAAGCTCTTTACGGCGCGCAGCGCCTCGATGACGAGCAGCCGTTGTTCGACCTGGTACTGATGGGCATCGGGAGCGACGGCCACACCGCCTCGCTGTTTCCCGGCGCGCCGGCGCTCGCCGAGCGCACGCGCTGGGTGGTCGGTGTCGACGAGGCCGGCCTTGCGCCGTTCGTCCCGCGCGTTACGCTGACGCTGCCGGCACTTAACGCCTGCCGCGAGATGCTGGTGCTGGTCGATGGGGCCGACAAGCGCGCCACCCTTGCCCGGCTCGCGGCCGGCGAGGCTCTGCCTGCGGCGCGGCTCGATCCCTGGGGCGCGTTGACGTGGATCGTCACCCTTGAGGCCGCTCCGGAGACGCTCGATGCCCGATAACGCCAAACATCCCACACCGCACGCGATCATCGTGATGGGGGTTTCCGGCTCCGGCAAAAGCACCATCGGGGACGCGCTCGCCATCCGGCTTGGCTGGGCTTACGAAGATGGCGACGCCTACCATCCGCCGGGCAACGTCGCCAAGATGCATGCCGGCCATCCCTTGACCGACGATGACCGCTGGCCATGGCTCAGAGCCATTGCCGAAGCGATCGACCAGCATATTGTCACCGGCCGGCCGATCGTTATCGCCTGCTCCGCCCTGAAGCGGGCCTATCGCGACATCCTCGTGCATGGCCGTGACGATATCCGCATCGTTTATCTCAAGGGCAGCCGCGAGTTGATCGCCCGGCGCCTCAAGGCCCGCAAGGGTCACTTCATGCCGCCCGGTCTGCTCGACAGCCAGTTCGCCACGCTGGAAGAGCCGGTTGCCGACGAGCATGTCATGGTGATCGATATCGATACGAGCGTCGAAGCAATCGTGGACGAGATCACACGTCGGCTGGCGTCACCCTCCCCTGCTCTGCCCGCTCAACCGCCGGCTTCCGCGCATCGCTGATGTTATGCGCGGTATTGATCAGCGCGATGTGAGTGAGCGCCTGCGGAAAGTTGCCGGTCTGGCGGCGAGCATCGGTGTCGTACTCTTCCGATAACAGCCCGAGATCGTTGGCGACCGCCACCACGCGGTCGAGCAGCTGCTGCGCATCCCCGGTCCGCCCGCTCAACACATAGACGTCGGCGAGCCACAGCGTGCAGGCCAGGAACGCGCCCTCCACAGGCTCGCCGCCATCCGGCAGTTCACGCGGATCGTGACGCAGCACGAAACCGTCGTGCATCAATTCGCGCTCGACGGCAGCGACCGTGCTCACCATACGCGGATCGCTCGCGGGCAGAAAGCCGAGCGCCGGCAGCAGCAGCACGCTGGCGTCGAGCAGCGGCGAGCCATAAGCTTCCACGAATGCACCCTGGCCGGAATCGAACCCGTTGGCACAGACATCGCGATGAATGGTGTCGCGCAGCGCGCGCCAGCGTTCGATCGGCGCCTTGAAGCGGAAGCGTTCCGCGGCCTTGATGCCGCGGTCGAACGCCACCCAGGTCAACGCCTTCGACGACACATAGTGCCTGTTGCGGTTGCGCCGCTCCCAGATGCCGCAATCCGGCTGCTGCCAGATCGTTGCGAGATGCTCAAGCAGCGCACACTCCATCGCCCAGCTTGCGCCGTCGAGTTCAAGATCGGCCATCCGCGACTGGTGAAACACGTCCATCAACTCGCCGTAGACGTCGAGCTGAAGCTGATCATAGGCGGCGTTGCCGATCCGCACCGGGCGGGCGCCCTCGTAGCCGGGTAGCCAGTCGGCCTCCCATTCGGTCAGGCGGCGCTGCCCCATGATGCCGTACATGATCTGCATATCCGCCGGCGAGCCTGCAACAGCGCGCAGCAGCCAGTGATGCCAGGCTGTCGCCTCGGCGTAGTAACCGCTGGTCATCAACGCAAGCAGCGTGAACGTCGCGTCGCGCAGCCAGCAGAAACGGTAGTCCCAGTTGCGCCCACCACCGAGTTTCTCCGGCAACGACGTGGTCGCCGCCGCGACGATACCGCCGGTCGGCGCATAGGTCAGCGCCTTCAGCGTAATCAGCGAGCGCATGACGATATGGCGATGGCGGCCGCGATAGGTGCACCGACGGCTCCAGTCGCTCCAGTAGCGTTCGGTCTCGTGCAAAGCGCTCTCGGGATCGATCGGCTCGGGAATCGCAAGGTGCGAGGCGCCATAGCTCAGCACAAACGGCATCGTTTGCCCCGCCGTGACGGCGAACTCGGCCACGGTGGTGAAATCAACGCCGCGCGTCTCGACCGGCGAGCGCAGCACCACCATGTCCGGGCCGCAGACGGCAAGCATGGTGTTGTTCTCGATCCGGCGCACCCACGGGACATCGTGGCCGAAGCCGAAGCGGATGATCAATTCCATCCGCATCGCCACTCGCCCTCGCTCGCCGCGCACCACGCGGACGATGTCGGGTGCCTCGCCGCGCACCGGCATGAAGTCGATCAGCGTCGCCGCGCCGTCGTCGGTCTCGAACCGCGTTTCGAGGATCAGCGTGTCGCCGCGATAGCTGCGCGACACGCTGGTCGGCGTCGCGGCCGGCGCCAGTAGCCAGCGGCCATGGCGGCGCTCGCCGAGCAGCGCCGCAAAGCACGCCTCGGAATCAAAGGAGGGCCAGCACAGCCAGTCGATCGAGCCGTGCCGATCGACCAAGGCCACGCTCTGACAATCGCCGATAAGTCCATAGTCTTCAATCCGTGCCGACACGCCCGCTTCCCCTGCACCCCATCAGGACCTTACGCTTATCGACAATGCCCATCACGATCGCCGGTTCAACACCATCGGCACAACACGCCGTGATGGCGGCTCGCGCATCGGCGGCCGGCAACGATGCATGGCGGGACACAAGCCGCTACACCGCCCGTGCAAAACGCCGATATCCGCAGCCGCGGGGGTTGCGGAGTACCGCGAACACGGTACAATTATACAAGCAATAAAAACGACAGGGACGCGCAACGCCATGGGACGATCCATCTTGCCGCATCCGCCACGGGTCAGCCGCCGGAGAATTGACGCGGCAATCTCGGCACCTCGCCCCGGCGCATGGCCCCCTGCCTCTCCGCGCCGCCCTCCCGTTCCGCGGCAGCCAGCGGCGCTTCTTCCAGCGCATCAAGCTGCCGTCGCTCAAGCATGATCGGCTCGTTTCTTCCCCTCGACCGGGCGATCCGCCTGCCGGTGATGCGACATGCTTGTGCTGCAGATCCTCATTGATGGCTTTGCCATCAGCGCGCTTTATGCTCTGGGTGCCACCGGCTTCACGCTGATCTTCGGCGTATCCGGCGTGCTCAACCTGTCGCACGGCGCCATCATGGTGCTGGCGGCGGTGGCCGCATGGGCGGCAGGCAGCCTGCTGCAACTCGACAGCTATGCAAGCTCGCTGATCGGGATCGCCGCCGCGCTGGTATCGGCGCTCGCCACCTACTTCGCCGTGGTCCAGCCGATCCAGCGTTCCACGCGCATTCCCAATGAGGAGAAGGAAATCTTCATCCTCACCGCGACGCTCTTATGGGGCATCATGCTGCAGGAGCTGATCGCCTACTTCTTCACCAACAACGCCAAGACGGTGCGCCCGATCATCGAGGGGGTGGTACGAATCTTCGAGGTGCGCACGCCGACTAACGAGATCTTCACCGCGATCGTCTGCTGGCTCGCCATCGGGCTGTTATGGCTGCTGGTCAACCGCACCAAGATGGGCAAGACGGTGCTGGCGGCCTCGATGAACCCGCGTGGCGTGACATTGCTCGGCCACGAACTGAGCAACGTCTACATCGTCGTATGGGCGATCTATGGTGTGCTTGCCGGCATTGCCGGCGTGCTGCTCGGCATGTTCCTTGGCGTCAGCTCCTACAGCATCGGGCCGCTCACCGCGAGCGCCTTTTCGATCGTTGTGCTGGGGGGCCTCGGCAGCGTGTCCGGCTCGCTGATTGCCGCTTATGTCGTCGGCTATCTCGAAACCATGACGGCCTACCTCATCTCGCCGGCCTATCGCACCATTCCCGCCCTGCTCCTGCTCGTCATCGTGGTTTATGTCCGGCCGCAGGGCCTGCTCGGGAGGCGCTGACCGTGCGCGACATGATCCGCTCGCCGCTCACCTGGATAACGCTCATCGCGCTCACTGTTGCCGCGGTGCTGCCGTGGTACGTCTCGGCCTACATTCTCGGTATCCTGACGATCGCCTATTACTTCGGCGTGTTCGCCATGGGCTGGGATCTGCTGTTCGGGTTTGCCGGTGAGGTCAATTTCGGCCCGACCTTCCTGATCGGGGTCGGCGCCTATGCGTCCGGCATCCTCAACAACCTCTATGGTCTGTCGCCTTACCTGTGCATCGCCATCGGCGCGTTTGCCGCGGTGATCGCCGGCCTGGTGCTGGCGGTGCCGGCGCTGCGCGTGCGCGGCCCCTATTTCGGCCTCACCACGCTGGTCGCGGTGCTGATCCTGCAAAGCTTCGTCGTGGTGTTCGCCGACCTCACCGGCGGCGAGATCGGCCTCACCATCCCCGACGTGCTGTCGATCGACGCCGGCGTCAACTACTGGATCGCGCTGGTGTTCATGACGGTGAGCGGCCTGATCATGTTCGGGCTGGCGCAGTCGCCGGTCGGCCTGATCCTGCAAGCGAGCGGGCAGGACCCGGTGCAGGCCGGCGCGCTCGGCTTCAACATCATCAAGCACAAGCTCGCAGCCTTTGTCGTCAGCGCGTTCTTCTCGGGGCTATCCGGCGCGCTGCTGGTGTTCTACATGGGCACCGCCTCGGTCGGCACCGTGGTCGATATCGCGGTCGGCGTGCAGGTGATCGTCGCCGCCGTGCTGGGGGGGCGGCGCACGGTGATCGGCGCCGCGCTCGGCGCCATCTTCCTGATCGTCGCCGGCGAGTTTTTGCGGCCGACCGGCGAGATCGCCACCTTCATCGTTTCCGCCGTGGCGCTATTGGTCATCCTGTTCTTCCCGAACGGCTTTCTCGGCTCGCTGCTGGCGCGGGGGGCACGCTCGTGACGGCGCCTTCCGTTGCTGCGGACCGCGCCGCACCGCTCCTGCAGGTGCGCGGGCTGACCAAGCGCTTCGGCGGCCTGACCGCCGTGAAGAACCTCAGCCTCGATCTTTACGGCGGCGAGATCTTCGGCCTGATCGGCCCGAACGGCTCGGGCAAATCGACGGCGATGAAAAGTATCATGGGCATCGAGCGCCCGACCGCCGGCGAGGTGATCTTTCAAGGCGAGAATCTCGCCGGCCTGCCGGCTCACAGGATCGCGCGGCGCGGCTTCGGCATGGTGTTCCAGCACTCGCGACCGCTCAACCGGCAGACGGTGCTGGAGAACATCATGGTGGCGCTGTTGCCCGACAGCCTCACCAAGGTGTTGCCGGATCGCTCGCTTGTCGCCAACGCCCGCCGCATCGCCGAGCGCGTCGGCCTTGGCCCCGTTATCGGCCGCCGTCCGCCGACGCTGCCGTTCGCCGACCTGCGCCGACTGGAACTGGCCAAGGCGATCGCCCGCGACCCAAAAGTGGTGCTGGTGGACGAACCGTTCGCCGGCCTCACGCTGGCCGAGGTGGCAACCTTCTCCAACCTGATCCGCGGCTTCCGCGACGAAGGCCGCGCCGTGCTGCTGGTCGATCACAATGTCAAGAGCGTAGCGGCGCTGGTCGATCGCGTGCTGGCGATGTACCTCGGCGAGGAGATCGTCACCGGGCGCGCCAACGAGGTGATGCGCAATGAGACGGTGCGCCATGTCTATCTCGGCGGCGCGATCGAGACCTCGGCGCGGCCGGAGATCGATTTCAAGGACAAGGTGCCGCTGCTGGAGGTGCAGAACGTCAGCGTCCACTATGGCAAGGCGCAGGCGCTCGACAACGTCTCGATCCACGTCCATCGTGGCGAGTTCGTCTCTGTCGTCGGCCTCAACGGCGCCGGCAAGACCACACTGTTCAACACCATCTCCGGGTTCCTGCCCTACTCCGGCAATATTCTGCGCGGTGGCGCCCCCCTGCGCGGCCACAGCGCGGCACATATTGCGCGCCACGGCATCGTGCAGTGCCCGGAAACGCGCGAACTGTTCGGCGAGATGACGGTGCGCGAGAACCTCGACCTCGGCGGGCAACATCTGGAGAGCGGCGAGAAGGCGAAGCAACTCGCGTGGCTGTTCGAGTTGTTCCCCATCCTGAAAGAACGCCAGGGCCAGATGGCGCAGACCTTGAGCGGCGGCGAGCAGCAGATGCTGGCGATCGGGCGCGCCTTGATGATGCGGCCGGAGCTATTGATCCTCGACGAGCCGACGCTCGGGCTTGCGCCGGTCATCCTGGAGCAACTGTCGAAGGCGCTGGAAAAGCTGCGGCAGACGACGCAGATCACCGTGCTGCTCGGCGAGCAGAACGTTACCTTCGCCCTGCCGCATGCCGACCGTGTCTATGTGCTGGAGCACGCCCGCATCGTCTGGGAAGGCGATCCGGCGCGGTTCGCCGCCGAGGCCGGCGCCGACTATCTGTGACCGGACGAGGCGCGTAGCCCCGCCTTACTCGGCATAGCCGTTGTACTTCAGCCAGGCTTCCGCGCCGGCAAGATCGAAGCCGTGGCGCGCGCCAAAGGGGCGCACCTCGTCGGGCCGCATGCGGCCGGCCAGCACCTCGCCGATCACGAACAGCGACAGCGAGCGCGTGCCGCCCTTGCAATGCGCCAGCACAGGCCCGTCGGCCGCCGCAACCGCCTCCTGAAACTTGTGCACGTCGGCCGCAGTGATGGTCGTACCGGTCACGGGAATATGCGCATAAGCCAAGCTGGCAGCACTTGCGGCCTCGGCTTCGGCGGCACTGCCCGGCTGAAGCTGGTCCTCGCCGTCGGGGCGATTGTTGATGAGAGCCTTGAAGCCGGCCTTGGCGATTTCGCCGAACTCCTCGACAGCCGGCTGCTTGGCAACCGACAGCTTATCGGTGATCTTGACGACGTGCATGGGCTTTCCTTTGCTGTGCGGATATATAGGGTCCACACCAAGCCCCCGGCAAGCCCGGCGACCCCGCACCGACCGGATCGAGGAAAGCGACCGCACGATGTTCAGGGCTACGTTCACGATCGAATGGGGCGATTGCGACGAGGCGGGAATCGTCTTTTATCCGAACTACTTCTACTGGTTCGACTGCACGTTCCAGCGGCTGTTGCGAGCGCGCGGCTTGAGCCAGCGCGACGTTCGCAAGCGGTTCGGCGCGGTGACGCCGATCGTCGACGCCCACGCCGAGTTCAGGGCACCGGCGCGCTACGACGATGTGCTGGATATCGATGCCGGGGTCGATCCTGTCGGCGATCGCCGCTTCCGCATCGACTACCGGATGAGCTGCGGCGGCAGGCCGATCGGCAACGGCTACGAGGTGCGCGCCTGGGCCTTGATGGATGCCGCCGGCGCGATCAGGGGCGCCACGATGGACCCGACATTCCTTGCGCTCCTGCGCGACGCCTCGCCTCAGACGCCAAGATAGCGGTGCAGCACCTCGGGTTGCGCCTTGATATCGGCCGCCGTCCCCTCGTGAACGATATGGCCGTTGTTGATGATGTAGACGCGCTGCGCCAGCGCCAGCGTTGCGGCGAGATTCTGCTCGACCAGCACGATGGTCTGTCCCTCGGCGGCAAGATCGCGGCAGGCTTTCATCAAATCGCGAACGATGACCGGCGCAAGGCCCTCGAACGGCTCGTCGAGCAGCACGATCTTGGGATCGCGGATCAGCGCGCGGGCGATCGCCAGCATCTGCTGTTCGCCACCCGACAGATCGGTGCCGCGGCTGCCTTTACGCTCCCTGAGGCGTGGGAACATTTCGTAGATGCGATCGAGCGGCCACTTGTTGTCGGCCGTGAGGCCGGCAAGAACCAGGTTTTCCTCGACATTAAGCGAGCCGAAGATGCGCCGGTCCTCGTGGACGAGCTGCATGCCGGCATGCGCCACCGCATGGCTCGCCTTGCCGGCGACGTTGACGCCGTCCAGTACGATCTGGCCGGAGCGCGGCCGCACCACTCCCATCAGGCTTTTCAGCGTGGTGCTTTTGCCGGCGCCATTACGGCCAATCAGCGCCACAACCTCGTTGCGCTCGACGTGAATGCCGACGTCGAACAGGATGTGGGAGTCGGCGTAATACGAATTGAGGCCGTGAACTTCAAGCAGGCTCATTCGAGCACTCCGCCAAGATAGGCTTCCTGCACAGCGGGATTACCTTTGATTTCCTCTGGAGTGCCTTCGACGAGAACACGTCCTTCCTGCAGCACCGTCACGCGCTCGACCAGTTCGAACAGCGAGTCCATGTCGTGATCGATCACGATCATGGTGCGTCCCTTGCTGATCGACTTGAGCAGCTTCACCGTCTCCACCCGCTCCTGCGGACTCATGCCGGCGAGCGGCTCGTCGAGCAGTAAGAGACTCGGTGAACTCGCCAGCGCCAGCCCAATCTCAAGCCGGCGCTTCTCGCCATAGGCCAGCGCCGTCACCGGCATATCGGCACGCGCTGTCAGATTAACCATCGCCAGCGTCCGCTCCACCTGCTCGGTCAGGCCCGGCACATTGTCGATCTTGCGGAACATATCGAGGCGGAATTTGCCGCGCAGTTCGCCAAGCACGGCAATGATCAGATTTTCGCGAACGGTCAGCCGCGAAAACAACTGGTTGACCTGATAGCTCTTGGTCAAGCCAAGCTGGCAGACATCGGTGACGTTGCGCCCGGTGATGTCGTTGCCCTCGAACACGATCTTGCCGGAGGTCGGAGGCACCTCGCAGGTCAGCATCTTGAAGAACGTCGACTTGCCGGCACCGTTCGGGCCGATGATGCCGCGCACCTCGCCATGATTGACGGTGAAGTCGATATCGCTGTTGGCAACCAGGCCGCCGTAGCGCTTGGTCAGGCCCGTCGCCTGCAGGATGGGGCCGCCATAGCCACTCGCCGGGCGCGACTGCGCCGGCATCGCCGCCATTCCTGACGTCGTGACATCGGCGCCGAGCGGCAGCGGCACTCCTTCGGGAAGGTCCGGCTCGATCTCGCCGCGCCGGGTCAGCCACAGATAGAGGTCGTGGAGGCCGCCGACGATGCCGCGGCGCAGGAAGCAGACGAGCAGCACGAAGATAACGCCGAGCACCAGCTTCCACGCCGCGCCCAGGCCGAGCGCCGCCTGAAGGAAGTCCTGCAGGAACAGCCAGATCGAAGCGCCGACCAGCGGGCCGAACAACGTCCCGGTACCGCCGATCGCCGTCATCATGATCAGTTCGGCGGAGGTGTGGAACATGAAGGCGTCGGGCGGCATGAATGCCTGCATCACGCCGAGCAGACCGCCGGCGAAACCGGCATAGGCGGCGGCGATCACGAACGCGGTCAGCTTATAGCTGTGGATGTTGTGGCCGACAGCGGCTGCGCGCAGCGGATTATCGCGGATCGCCCGGAATACCGCGCCCATCGGCGAACGGATGATGCGCAGGCCGACCACGATGCCGATAAAATACCAGAAGGCGAGGAAGCCGTAGAGCGACCAGCCGCTGGAAAAGGTGATCTGGGTGAAGCCGAGATCGAACGACGGGCTTGGCACGCCCGGCAGGCCGTTTTCGCCACCGGTCCAGTCCGCCAGCGGATTGAACTCGATGAAGAAGAACACCTCGGCGATCGCCACGGTGATCATGGCGAAATAGATGCCGGTGCGGCGCAGCGCGATCAGGCCGACCAGATAACCGACCGCTGCCGCCGCGATCATGCCGATGAACAACGAGGTCACGACATGCGGGAAACCGGCGCGGGTCAAAAGGTAAGCCGCAACGAACCCGCCGGTGCCGTACAGCGCCGACTGGCCGAACGACAACAGCCCGGTGAAGCCGAACAGGATGTCGAAGCCGATGCCGAACAGGCCCCACACCAGGATGCGGTTCACCGTATTCGGTGCGAAGCCGAGATACGGCAGGATGAAGGGTGCGAGAATCAGCCCGACCGCGGTCAGCGTCTCGACGAGAAATGGACGTTGCTTGATCATTAACGTGGCTGTTTCTATGCGCGACCCTGGGTACCGAGCAGCCCATGCGGGCGTAGCACCAGCACCAGAGTCATCGCGGCAAAGAGCATGACGTAGGCGTAGCCGGGATTGATCATCGAAGTGATGCTGATGATCTCACCGGCAATCAACCCGCCGAGAATGGCGCCGGGGAACGAGCCGACACCGCCGATGACGACAACCACGAAGGTTTGCACCAGGATGGCCTCGCCCATATCCGGCGTCAGCGACACCACCGGCGCGTTGACGATGCCGGCAAAGCCAGCCGCCATCGCGCCGATGCCGAACACCACCATGAACACGCGGTAGACGTTGATGCCGAGCGAATCCACCATCACCGAATCCTCGATGCCGGCCCGCACGATCATGCCGATCCGGGTGCGGTAGAGCACGAGGAACAGGGCCAGCAGCGCCACGGCGATGATGCCGACCAGCGCCAGGCGATAGGTCGGATAAAACATGAAGCCGAGCGAGGTGATGCCCGATAGCATCTTCGGCGCCGGCACCGTGAGCGACAGGCTGCCGAAGAAGAAGCGGACAACCTCCACCATGACGATGCCGATGCCGAACGTTACCAGAAGCTGGTCTTCATCCGGCCGTCCGTAGAAGTGCCGGATGATGACCCGCTCCATCACAACGCCCGCCACCATCACGAACAGCGACGCGGCGATCACCGCGAGGATGAACGAGTCCGTGTAGCTGTAGGCGACATACCCGGCATAGCCGCCGAGCATGAACATCGCGCCGTGCGCAAGGTTGAGGACACCGAGCGTCCCATAAATGATCGTCAGACCGGAGGAGATCAGCGCAAGCAGCGCGCCGAGCACCAGCCCGTTGAACATCTGCGAAACGAAATTAGCCCAGTTGATCACAAGAAACCTCGCGCACGGGTTGACGTTATCGGGGCAAGATCAGGTGTAGTCGCCGAGCTTGCAGCCGAAGGCGTCCGGCTTCTGGATGACGCCTGCTCCCGGGACGACATCGACGATGTCGTACCAGTCCTCCTTGTTCTTCATATCGGCCTTCTTCTTGCCCTTGACGATGATCACCGGGCGAATGCACTGGTGATCCTCGGGGCGGTAGTGAACGTCGCCGACCAGCGAGGGGATGGTCTCGCCCTTCTCCCAGGTCTTGATGACGTCCGGCGGATAGAAGCTGCCGGTCTCCTCGACCATGCGCGCCCAGTGGACGATGCCAATATAGGCGTTCTCGGCACCCCACTCCGGCTTGTAGCCGTACTTCTTCTCGAACGAATCGTTGAACATCTTGGCGAGCGGGAACTTGTCTTCCAGCGTCCACCAGTAGTCGGTCGCCGCGTAGACATCCTCCATCAGACCGCCGGTCTCGCGCGCCAGGAATGGCACCTGATAGGGAACGACGAGCTTCATCTTGTCGAGCACGCCAAACTGCTTGGCCTGCTGGGTCGACAATACGCAATCGTGGCCCCAGTTGACGTTGATGAGAACGTCGGCGCCGGAGTTGGCGACGTTGAGCAGATAGGACGAATAGTCGGGTGCGCCGAGCGGCGATACCTGGTTGGTGACGGTGGTCCAGCCCTGCGACTTCAGGTAGTTTTCGACCGAGGCCGTGGTGGTGTGGCCATAGGTGTAGTCCGGTGTGAGAT